>JANMQL010000287.1:0-9139 GCA_031370475.1 Hyphomicrobiales bacterium
CTCGACGTTTTCGAACTTCACCGTGCTGCCTGAAATTGCCCTTGCCAAGGTGCGCTCCGACGCGCCCTTCGACAAGATCTGTTACATCGGCTGCGGCGTGACCACCGGTGTCGGCGCCGTCATCAACACCGCCAAGGTGGAGGAGGGCGCCAGGGCCATCGTCTTCGGCCTGGGCGGCATCGGCCTCAATGTCATCCAGGGTTTGCGGCTGGCCGGCGCCAGCATGATCGTCGGCGTCGATCTCAATGCCGACCGCGAAGCCTGGGGCAAACGCTTCGGCATGACCCATTTCGTCAATCCCAACGACGTCAACGGCGACATGGTCGCCCATCTCGTCGAGCTGACCGGCGGCGGCGCCGACTACACCTTCGAATGCATCGGCAATGTGAAAGTGATGCGCATCGCCCTCGAAGCCGCCCACAAGGGCTGGGGCCAATCGATCATCATCGGCGTGGCCGGCGCCGGGCAGGAGATTTCCACCCGGCCATTTCAACTCGTCACCGGCCGTGTCTGGAAGGGCACCGCTTTCGGCGGCGCCCGCGGCCGCACCGACGTGCCGAAAATCGTCGACTGGTACATGAACGGCAAGATCGAGATCGATCCGATGATCACCCACATCCTGCCGCTCGACAAGATCAACGACGCTTTCGAACTCATGCACCAGGGCAAATCGATCAGAAGTGTCGTGGTATACTGAAAACAAGAAACATAACTGGAGGACGTCCCAATGGCTAAGAAGACGGCAAAATCCGTTTCATTACATCCCTCGATCGACAAGGGCATCAAGGGTAAGAAGAGTGCGAAATTCGCCGGCGGCACGCTTACGTGCAAATGCGCGGCCGATCCGGTCGTGGTCGCCATCAAGAGCCAGAGCGCCCACAATCACGCCTGCGGCTGTAGCAAATGCTGGAAGCCCAAGGGCGCCGTCTTCTCGGTTGTGGCCGTCGTGCCCCGCGATTCCGTGAGCGTCACCGCCCATGGCGAAAAACTGCGGGTGGTCGATCCCAATGCCACCATCCAGCGTCACGCCTGCACCGGCTGCGGTGTCCACATGTTCGGCCGCGTCGAAAACAAGAAACACGGTTTCTACGGACTGGATTTCATCCATACGGAGCTGTCCAAGGAAAAGGGCTGGTCGCCGCCGGAATTTGCCGCCTTCGTGTCCTCGATCATCGAGAGCGGTTTCGATCCCTCCCAGATGAAGGCCGCGCGCGCCAAACTCAAGAAGGTGGGCCTGCCGCCCTATGACTGCCTGTCGCCGGCGCTCATGGATTACCTGGCAACCCACGCGGCCAAGCAGTCGGGCGCCCTCAAGGCCTGAGCCGCCGCAATTCCCGCGGCGATCGCCGGCCGGGCCTGTCCCGGCCGCATCTCGTTTCAGCGGCTGCGCTCGGCGTCGCGGTAGGCCCTGAGCCCGAGATAGTAATTGACGATCGCCGCGTCGTAGCGCGCCAGGCTCGCATCGAGCGCGGCCCGGTCGGTCTTGCCGCCGCCATAGGCCCTCTCGGCCGCCCGGCGGTCCTTCTCCAGCCCGCGCCGTGCCGCTTCCAGCAGCCGCCGGAACGCTTCCATCTCGCCCCTGTCCGTCGTCGTCAGCCGCAGGCTGCGCAGCGGCACGTCGTAGAGCGGGTTGACGCCTTTCGAGATCGCCGGTTTGCCGGCGAAATCCACCGCCGGAACGCATTGGCCCGGCGGCACCTCGACTTTCGCGCAGACGGCGGCACAGGATTGCGCCGTGGCCGTACCGCCGCAACAATTGCACAGGCTCGCCGCCGAAGCGCCGCTCGCCGCCGCCATCAGCCCCAAGGCTGCAAGAATTGGAAGTCGCATAGGCCCGCCCCCGTTCTGAGCCCCAACTCTAGCGCCTAGATCGCCCCGCGCAAGATGGGCCATCTTGACCGCCGCCCGCGCTTCGGCTGGATAGGGCCATGACCGAAGTCTATTTTTACCACCTTGAGCGCCAGCCCCTCGACACGGTCCTGCCGAAAATGCTGGCGACCGGCCTCGGTCGCGGCTGGCGGGCCGTGGTTCAGGCGGGCTCCGAGGAGCGCGTCGAGGCCCTGTCCACGCTGCTCTGGACCCAGTCCGACGACGGTTTCCTGCCCCATGGCAGCAAGGCCGACGGTTTCGCCGCGTTGCAGCCGGTCTGGCTCACCGCCGAAACCGATAACCCCAACAATGCCAGTGTCCGCTTCTTCGTCGATGGCGCGGCCGCCGCCGCCATCGATGGCCTGACCCGCGCCGTCATCATCTTCGACGGCGCCGATGAGGCCGCCGTGGCCCGCGCCCGCGACGACTGGAAGCGCTTCAAGGGCGAGGGCCACGCGGTGAGCTACTGGCAACAGGATGACAGCGGCCGCTGGCAGAACCGCGCCCAAACCCAATCCGGAGCGACACCATGACCGACAAGCTGCGTTATCGCCTGCTCACCGGCCCCGACGACAGGAGCTTCTGCGAACGCATCTCCAAGGCCCTCGACGACGGCTACGAACTCCATGGCTCGCCCTCGCTCACTACAATGGCGAACGCGTCATCGCCGCCCAGGCGCTCGTTCTGAAGGCCGTCGTGAAGCGGCCAGCAGGATCGCAACGCCGAGCCCGGTCGAAATCAGCGACCCGGCGATGACGCCGGCCCGGACGGCGATAGCCTCATCGGGCCCCTCGAAGGCCAGCGATCCGATGAACAGGCTCATGGTGAAGCCGATGCCGGCGAGGCAGCCCACACCCGTCATGTGCCGCCAGTTGCAGCCCTCGGGCAGCCGGGCCAGACCCAAACCCACCGCCGCCGCCACTGCCGCGAGAATGCCGATGGGCTTGCCCACGGCGAGCCCCGCGGCGATACCAAGGGGCAGGGGCTCCGTCAGCTTGGCAAGTGCAAATCCCTCCAGCGGAATGCCGGCATTGGCGAAGGCGAAGAGCGGCAGGATCAGGAATTTCACGTAAGGATGCAGGCCCTCTTCGATGTCGGTGAGGAAGGCCTCTCCGCCGCGCCGGGTCAGCGGCACGGTCATCGCCAGGGCGACGCCGGTCAGCGTTGGATGTACGCCCGACTTGAGCACGAACACCCACATGGCGAGCCCCAGGAAAATGTAGAGCGCGGTGCGATCCACATGAAGGCGGTTCAGGGCGACGAGGCCGGCGAAGGCCGCCCCGGCAAGCCCCAGCGACAGGACCGAAAGCTGCGAGGTGTAGAACAGCGCGATGATGACGATGGCGCCGAGATCGTCGAGTGTGGCCAGCGTCAGCAGAAACACCTTGAGCGCAACCGGAACCCGCGATCCCGCCAGGGAGAGCGCGCCGAGCGCGAAGGCGATGTCGGTGGCCGCCGGAATGGCCCAGCCGCGCATCGCGGCAGCATCGCCCCAGTTGAAGACGCTGTAGACCAGCGCCGGCGCCGCCATGCCGCCCACTGCCGCGATGGCCGGCAGCACGATCTGCTCGCGCGAGGCGAGATTGCCTTCCAGAACCTCGCGCTTGATTTCGAGACCCACCAGAAAGAAGAACACCGCCATCAGCCCGTCATTGATCCACAGCAGCAGGGGCTTCTGCAGGCCGCTTGCGCCGATCGAGACCTGCACCGGCAGCGCCAGAACTGCGTCATAGACGGGCCGCAGCGCCTCGATATTCGAGGCCAGAATGGCCGCCGCCGCCGCCAGAACCAGAATGAGTCCGGCGGTTGTCTCGTGATGGATGAAGGCGTGCAGGCGCGCCAGCGCGCCGGCTTCGCTGCGCTCAGCCGTCATGGGTTTCCAGCCACTGGGTTTCATGGGCGTCGAGCTCGGCGGCAAGCCGCGCCCTGAGCCTGGCGAAGCCGGCCGCCTTCTTCGGCTCCTGCGCATAGATCGCGTGGTCTTGCAGGGCGCGGTCGAGTACCGATATTTTGTTCTTTATTTCCAATATCTTGCCATCCAGTTCTTGAATCTTTTTGTGAGCTGCGGGAAGCACTGGCCGGGACGGCGCCTTGGCTTGTACGGGAGCCTCGGCGCGTGCCGCCCGCCGCGCCGTCCGCGTCCGCCCCAGCACCAATGCGGTGTAATCGTCCATGTCGCCCTCGAAAGGCTTGACGGTTCCATCCGCCACCAGCCACAACCGGTCGGCGCAGGTTTCGATGATATGCCGGTCATGGCTGATGAGAATGACCGCACCCTCATAATCGTTGATCGCATGGATCAGCGCCTCGCGGCTGTCGACGTCGAGATGGTTGGTGGGCTCGTCGAGCACCAGAATATGGGGCCCGTGGAAGGAGGCCAGCGCGAACAGCAGCCGTGCCTTCTCGCCGCCCGATAGCGTCGAGCAGCGTGAGTGCGCTAGCTGCGCCCCGAAGCCGATGGCGCCGAGCCTTGCCCGGCGCTGCGCCTCGCCCGCCGCCGGCATCAGTTCGCTGATATATTCGTAAGGTGTGCGGTCCTCCGACAATTCGTCGAGCTGGTGCTGGGCGAAATAACCCGCCGACATGCGTAGTGGATGCTTCATCTCGCCGGCTGAAACCTGAAGCTTGCCGCACAAGAGCTTGGCGAAGGTCGATTTGCCGTTGCCGTTGGAGCCGAGCAGCGCGATGCGGTCGTCCGGGTCGAGCCGCAGCGTGATGTTCTTCAAGACCGGCTTTCCGGGCACATAGCCCACCGACGCATGGTCCCAGCGCACCAGGGGCGGCGCCAGCGCCTTTTCCGGATTGGGAAAGATAAACGGCGCCACCCGGTCCTCGATCACATCGGCAATGGGCTCGAGCTTGGCCAGTGCCTTGAGGCGGCTTTGCGCCTGCCTGGCCTTCGAAGCTTTGTAACGGAAGCGTTCTACATATTCCATCATGTGGCTGCGCTGGTCGTCCTGCTTTTTCTTGAGCTTCTGGGTCAGCGCCTGCTTCTCGCGCCGCTGCCGCTCGAAGGAATCGTAATTGCCCTGGTAAAGCGTCAGCTTGCCGCGATCGAGATGCAGGATCGCCTCGACCGCCTCGTTGAGCAGGTCGCGGTCGTGACTCACCATCAGGATGGTGTGCGGATAATCGCGGATGAAGCTCTTGAGCCAGATGGTGCCCTCGAGATCGAGATAATTGGTGGGCTCGTCGAGGAGGAGCACGTCGGGACTGGAGAACAGCGCCGCCGCCAGCGCCACCCGCATGCGCCAGCCGCCGGAAAGGGCCGAGCAGGGGCCGTTCTGGGTTTCCTCGCTGAAGCCAAGGCCGCCGAGAATTGTCGCCGCCCGGGCCGGGGCCGAATGCGAGTCGATGTCGGCGAGTCGCACTTGGATTTCGGCAATCCGGTGCGGATCGCTGGCCGTTTCCGCTTCCTCAAGCAGTGCCGTGCGTTCCTGATCCCCCGTCAGCACCGTATCGATCAGCGTCGCCTCGCCGCCCGGCGCCTCCTGCGCCACGCTGCCGATGCGCGCCCGGCGCGGCACCGATATGGAACCCGATTCCGAATGCAATTCGCCGAGGATCAGATGCAGCAGCGTCGATTTGCCGGCGCCATTGCGTCCCACGAGCCCAACCTTGTGGCCGTCTGGCACGGCGACGCCGGCATCTTCCAGAAGCAGACGCCCGGCGATCCGGTAGGTGAGATTGTTGATATGCAGCATGGCCGGGCTTCTAGATGAAGCGGCGGCACTATGCAAAATATCGCGCCAAGCCGGTTTATCGTGTGCAACTTCGCCGCCGCCGCCTGCTGCGTCGTATTTGACATTGACACCCGTCATGTTGCACCGCACAAATCGCCTCCTGGTGGGAGAAAAGTGATCCATGAACAAGCCGGCGCAGACGGCACCCGTCGACAACGTCTATATCGACGAGATCACCGTCATGCTGCGCGATCTGCTGCGCCAGGTGATCCGGGTGCGCGAGCCGCGCGTGCTCGCGGTGATCGACCGGCCCGAGGACGCCGCGGCGATCCCCGCCGATCTCGTCGAGCACGCGCTGCAGGTGATCGGCATCTGGCTGCAGCTTCTCAATATCGCCGAGGAGAACGGCGCCATGCGGGCCCGGCGCCGGCTCGAATCCCAGGGCGGCCCCGATCAGGTGACCGGCTCCTTCTCCAATGCCCTCGCGGTCGTGGCCGCCGCCGGGGCCACTCCCGAGGCGGTGCAGCGGGTTCTCGACACTATCGATGTGCAGCCCACCCTGACCGCCCACCCGACCGAGGCCAAGCGCGTCACGGTTCTGGAAATCCACCGCCGCATCTATCTCAAGCTTTACGAACTCGAGAGCCCGCGCTGGACCCAGCGCGAACGCCAGGCCTTGATCGCGGCACTTCGCAACGAGATCGATCTCTTGTGGATGACCGGCGAAATCCGCCTCGAAAAGCCCACCGTCGAACAGGAAGTCCATTGGGGCCTGCATTTCTTCCGCGAAGCCCTCTACGACCGCACCACCGCGCTGTGCGATCTGCTCGAGGCCGCGCTGCTGCGCCATTATCCCGAGCTTCCCGCCCGCGTCCGCCCGCCGCTCAAATTTTCCTCGTGGATCGGCGGCGACCGCGACGGCAATCCCTTCGTCACCGTCGCGGTCACCCGCCAGGCGCTCGCCGAAAACCGCAAGGCCGCGGTGGCCCGTCTCGACAAGCGTTTGGGCGAATTGGCCCAGCTCATGTCGATCAGCGTCAACGAAATGGCGGTGCCGGAGGATTTCCGCCGTCGTCTGGCCGTGCAGGTCGAGGCGGCGGGCGATGAGGACGGGCTTGCCCAGCGCAACAATGCCGAGCCCTTCCGCCAGTTTTTCAGCCTCTTGCGGCTGCGCCTGGCCGCCACCTTCGAGCCCGGCCACCAGGCGAAACCGTTCAAGGATGCAGCCGAGTTTGCCGGCGAACTTCTCGCCGCCGAGCAGGCGCTTGCCGACATGCAGGCCGTGTCGATCGCCGCGTCCTTGGTGCGGCCGGTGCGCTGGGAGGTCGAAATCTTCGGCTTCCGCACCGTGAGTCTCGATCTCCGCCAGAACACCACGGTGATCAATCGCGTGCTCGCCGAAATCTGGCGCAAGATGAATCCGGTGGCCCATGGCGGTCCTCCCGAAACCGGCAGCACCGAGTGGTCGGACTGGATCGATGAAGAGTTGGCCAAGCCGCTCGGCTTTCTGCCGCAGTTCCGTGGCCTCTCCGAGGAAGCCCGCGAGCTTCTCGATCTTCTGGCGCTGGTCCGCGATACCCTCGATGGACCCGATCCGCTAGCCATCGGCTGTTTCATCCTGTCGATGACCCAGCAGGCCGCCGATGTGCTGGGCCTCTATCTGCTGGCCAAATATTGCGGCCTGTTCAGCGATGAAACCAGCCGCGAGACCTGCCGCCTGCGCATCGTGCCGTTGTTCGAAACCATCGACGATCTGCAGCGCGGCCCCGCCATCCTCGCCGACATGCTGGCATCCCCGGTGGCGAAGAGCTCCGTCGCCGCCGGCGGCGGCCGCCAGGAAATCATGCTCGGCTATTCCGACTCCAACAAGGATGGCGGCTTCTTCTGCGCCAGTTTCGAATTGTTCGAGGCCCAGCGCCGCCTGCTGCGCGTTGCCCGCGAGGCGGGCGTGGCGATCAGCTTCTTCCACGGCCGCGGCGGCTCGGTCAGCCGCGGCGGCGCCCCCACCGGCCGCGCCATTGCCGCCCAGCCGGCCGGCAGCGTCGGTGGCCGCCTGCGGGTCACCGAGCAGGGCGAAGTCGTCTCGTCGAAATTCGCCAATCGCGGCACCGCTCTTTACAATCTGGAAATTCTCGCCGCCAGCGTGCTGGTCCATACGCTCAAATCCGCCGACGAGCCGGAACTGCGCATCGTTCCCGAGCATCAGCAGGCCGTCGAAGCCATCGCCCATGGGTCCTTCAAGCATTACCGCAAGCTGGCCGAGGATCCGGCACTCCTCGCCTATTTCCAGGGCGCCTCGCCGGTCGAGGAACTCGCCGATTTGAAACTCGGCTCGCGTCCCGCCCGCCGTTTCGGCGCCAAGGGCATCGGCGATCTGCGCGCCATTCCCTGGGTCTTCGCCTGGAGCCAGAACCGCCATCTGCTCACCGGCTGGTACGGGCTCGGCTACGCGCTTGACGATTTCCTGGTGCCGCGCGGGGCCGAGGGGCTGAAACTGTTGCGCGAGATGTTCGCCCGCTCGCGCGGCTTCCGTCTCGCCGTCGATGAAGTGGAGAAGTCGCTCTATCTCGCCGATATGGAGGTGGCCGAGCTCTACGCCGGCCTGGTGCCCGATCGCACCGACGCCGAGCGCGTCTTCGCCATGATCCGCCACGAGCATCGCCGCACGGCCCGCGCCATTCTCCAATTGACCGGCGAGAAAATCCTCTGCGAGCGCTTCGAGGGTCTGCGCCGCCGCTTCGAGCGGGTGAGACCCATGGTCGACCGGGCCAATCGCTGGCAGGTGGACCTGCTGCGCGAGACGCGTAGCTCCGGTAGCCGCGACACGTCAACCATGCCCTTGCTGATGACCATGAACTGTATCGCAGCGGGATTGGGTTGGACTGGGTGAGAAGCCGGTTGGCGCCAGCCAATCCATCGCTCCTGTGGAGCGATGGAAGGCTTCGAACGCGCCGGAGCTGCCGGAGGTGAAACGCGATCCGCACAGCGGACGAAACGCTCCAGTGGAGCGTTTCGAGCGTTGAACGGCCCCGCGCCGGAAAGGTACATTTGCGGAAAATTTGAGCGATCCGATTAGCAGTCCGCTCACCGCGCCGGGCGTTTACCGTTGTGTTAACCACATTTCCGCCACATCATCGCGACACTTCCGGTATCGGGAAGGCCAAACAAAGGATTCGGACCATGAAATTCAATATCAGCCAGACGGCCATGGCGCTGTTCTTCGGCGCCGCCTTGATCGCCGCCCCGGCGATCGTCGGAGCCAAAGGCCCGCTTTCCTATAGCCAAGCTTTCGCCGGACCCGGCAAAAGCGGCGACCATGGTGGCGGCGGCGGCAAGAAGGACAAGTCCGCGTCCACCGGCGACACTGAGGACGAAGAAGACGATGCCAACGCCAATGGCAAGCTCGCCAGCAAGCTCGGCGCCCTGAACGCCTATCACGCCTCGGCAAATGCATTCAAGAATGCCTCGCCCAATTCCCGCGTCGGCAAGATCGCTGCCTATTACGAGGCGCTAAAGGCGGCCGAGGAGGACGGCACGGTTGACGAAACTGAACAGGCCGCTCTCGACGATCTGCTCGACGCGGCGGC
>JANMQL010000313.1:0-2536 GCA_031370475.1 Hyphomicrobiales bacterium
CCGCTTACGCGGCCTGAGCAACCGGAGCATAGTTGTCGTTTGCAACTATGGTTGTGGCCCAATAACGTCGGACCCATTCCGGGCAAAAGCACGTCCTTTACACCCTCGTCGATCCTAGTTCGGCCCCGCCGAAACCCGTCCCTATGCTCTTTGGCCGGGCTTGGGTGGAGCCGCCGGGTACTGCCCCCGGGTCCGAAAGGCTTATTACGACGTCCGTTTATCGCCATATCCGGCTTGCGCCGGCGGTCCCAATATAGGCGCGGAAGGTTGAGGAAAGAAGTGCCGTCATAGAACCGGAGGCTCCAGGCCGACGAGCCTCATCGGGCGCCGGCGTTAACCACGATGGGAACTTTGGTTAATGAGCCGGGTGCCGAACGCTTGCACGCCAGCCCGGCTCCTGACCATTAATCGTTAATTCCAGCGCGCGGCGGAGATGGAACAAGGAGAGCAAAGGGTTTCTTGAAAGGCTGGCGAAATGCCGAGATGGCGCGCAACCTTTCCGTGTCCGGCGCGGATTGAATTCTATCGAGCGGCGATGACCGCTGCCGTCATGCTGGCGCTGACGGCGTCCGCGTCTCCGCAGGCGCTGAAGAATCCCCCCGTCGTTCGCAATGCACTGCAGCCGCACAGCGTGCGGACTTCGCTGCACAACTCCTACGATGAGACCGCCAATCCGCCGGCGACCCCGCCGCAAGTCAGCCGCCGCGGCGAGGCGTACCGCCCGCAGGGCGATAGCGACGCCGTGATCGCGGACTTCGATCGCGCCATCAGGATCGACCCGAAGAAAATCGATAGCCTGCTTGGCCGTGGCCTGGCCTATTTGGAGAAGCGCGATACCGATCGCGCCATCCGCGATTTCACCCAGGCGATCGATCTCAACCCGCGCCATGCCGGCGCGATCCGCAATCGGGCCCAAGCCTATCTCGCCGCCGGCGATCTCAAGCATGCAGTCTCGGACTACGGCCTGCTGATCCGGCTCAATCCCAAGGATTCGCAGGCGTTCTATCTTCGCGCGCTCGTGCTCTACGATACGCGCCACTTTGAACGCGCCATCCGCGAGCTCGATCATGCCATCAACGCCAAACCGGACTACGCGCCGGCGTTCAATATCAGAGGCCTGGCCTACGCGGCGATCGGCGAAACCCGGCGTTCGATCCAGGACTTCGACCAGGCGATCCGGCTCGATCGCAGCCTTGCCAAGGCGTTCATCAATCGCGGCAATATTCACCAGAGCATGCGCCAGTACGATCTCGCGCTCGCCGATTACGGCGCGGCGGTCGCACTCGATCCAAAGGACGCCTATTCGCTCTACAGCCGCGGCCTGACCATGCGGGCCCTGGGCCAGGACGAGGCGGCGGAGCAGGATATTGCGAAGGCGAAGGAGATCGAGCCGGGCATCGGGCCCTGAGCCCATAGCTCCAAACTTTGGCATCGCCGGTCTCGCGCGATTTCATGGTGATTCAATTGCCACCGATGCAATAATCGATTGGTCGAAGCGGCGGCCTGGGGCTAGATATTTCGGCCATGTCCGAGACCGCCGCTCCGCCTTCCTCCGCTGCGCCGATCCCCAGCCACGCTGAACTTTTCCTCGCCTTCTTCAAGATCACGATAATGGGGTTTGGCGGCACATTGATGTGGACTCGGCGCATGTTCGTCGAGCGAAAGCGCTGGATGACGGCGGAGGAATTCAACGACGTTTATGCGCTCTGCCAGTTTCTGCCCGGACCCAATGTCGTCAATCTTACTGCGGTGTTCGGCTCGCGGATGCGAGGGCCGAGCGGGGCCATAGCCGCCTGGGCGGGATTTCTGGTGTTGCCGTTCTGCGTGATGCTCGCCGCCGGCATGCTCTATGAACGCTATGGGGACGTCGAGATCGTGCGCCGCGTGCTCAGCGGTATCGCGCCTGCCGCCGCCGGCCTGCTGATCGCGACCGCGGCGAAGATGGCGGTGCCGATGTTCCGCAGCTTTGGGGCAGCCCCATTCGTGCTGGTGGCCACGGCCTTCGCGATCGGTGTGATGCGCTGGCCGCTGCTGCGGGTGCTGATCGTGATTGTTCCGGTCAGCATCGGGCTGGCGTGGGGCATGCGGCCAAGGACACGGCCATGAAGGCGGACGGCGATATCCTGATCACGCTCGCGGTGCAGTTTGCGATCATGTCGCTGCTCGCGCTCGGCGGCGCCAACGCCGTGGTGCCGGAGATGCATCGGCAGGCGGTCGAAGTGCGCGGCTGGATGAGCGACCGCGAGTTCATCGACATGTTCGCCATGTCGCAGGCCGCGCCCGGGCCGAACGTCATGCTGGTGACGCTGATCGGCTATCATGTCGCAGGCGTCGCTGGCGCGGTGGTTACAACCCTGGCCATGTGTGGCCCGACAGCGGTGCTGGCTCATTTTCTAGGCAGGACCTGGGACCGCTTCAGGGATGCGCCCTGGCGGATGGCGGTGCAGGCCGGCGTCGTGCCGATTTCTGTCGGTCTTGTCGGGGCCAGCGCGATTGTTTTGACCGGCGCGGCCGATCATAGCTGGGTCGCGGCGGT
>JANMQL010000323.1:0-2336 GCA_031370475.1 Hyphomicrobiales bacterium
CGAGGAGGCACATAGGGCAAGCACGTTGGAATGCGTCGCCACCAACGGCGCCTTGCTGAGTTTCGCCGCATCCCAAAAACCCATCTCATTTAAATGGGACAAATCAATAAGTAAGCGCCGTTCATTGCAGTAGCTGATGAGGTCCTTGCCTGCCTCGGTCAGGCCATCTCCTGTATCGCCCGTGGAGGGAAACCGGAAGGGCACGCCATGGCCAAAAATATTGGGCCGGCTCCACACCGGCCCCAGCGAGCGCAATCCGCTGGCATGAAGGATATCGAGATTGCGCAGTTCCGCATCGATTGCCTCGGCCCCCTCGATGTGCAGCACCGCGACGATTGCCTTGGCGGTCATGGCCTGGCGGATTTCCGCCGCGGTGCGGCAGATTCTGAAGCGCCCCGCCGCTTCGCGCTCGATGCGGAACAGTAGCGCCGCCATCGAAAGCGCCTTCGGCAATGCGTCGTTGCAGCCGATTTCCCTGGCAAGCGGCGGATTGAGGTCGTCGTCATCGGCGGGGTTTTCGTGGGCCACCGGAACGAAAACGGCAAACATGCCGCCGGCCATGCCGCCGCTCACCATGCGCGGCAAATCCATGTGGCCCATGCCGTCGCCGCCGATGAAATCCGCGACCGGATCGCCGCCCTGCTTCAGCCACAGGCGGAGCAGCACATCGTTATGGCCGTCGAAAACCGGAATAATGCTCATGCCGCCGCCGGCGCCAGAACGGTCTCCGCCAGCCGCACCCAGTAGCTCACGCCGGCCGGGATCGCCTCATCGTTGAAGTCGTAAGCCGGATGATGGCAATAGGCGGTGTCGCCGTTGCCCACGAAGATGAAGGCGCCGGGCCGCGCTTCCAGCATGAAGGAAAAATCCTCGGCCCCCATGACCGGAGCGACATTCGTATCGACATTCTGCGTTCCGGCGACATCGCGCGCCACGCTCGCCGCAATCGCCGTCTCGCGTTCGCTATTGACGGTGACGGGATAACCCATTTCCACCTCGTAATTGACCACGGCCTCGCCACCGAGTGCGGCGGCCACGCCGAGCGCCGTGCGGTGGATATTGGCCTTGGCCAGCGCGCGCAGTTCGGGTTTGAGGGTGCGCGCCGTGCCGGTCAGGAGGGCTGACTGTGGAATAACGTTGTAGGCGTCTCCGGCATGGAAGCGGGTGATGGAAACCACCAGCGCCTCCAGCGGATCGGCATTGCGCGAGGCGATGCCCTGCAGGGCCCCGACGATCTGGGCGGCGATGAAAATAGGATCGACGGTCTTGTGCGGCAGCGCCGCGTGGCCGCCCTTGCCTCGCACCGTGATGGAGAACACATCCGCCGCCGCCATGATCGGCCCCGGCCGGATGGCGAACTGGCCGACCGGCAGTCCGGGGAAATTATGCATGCCATAGACGCTTTCGATGCCGAAGCGCTCCATCAGCCCGTCCTTCACCATGGCGAGGCCGCCGCCGCCGCCTTCTTCGGCGGGCTGGAAGATGACCGCCACCCAGCCGCGGAAAATGCGCGTCTCGGCGAGGTGGCGCGCCGCGCCCAGCAGCATGGCGGTATGCCCGTCATGGCCGCAGGCATGCATGCGGCCCGGAATTTTCGAGGCATGGGCAAGCCCCGTCTCCTCCATGATCGGCAGCGCGTCCATGTCGGCGCGCAGGCCGAGTGTCGGACCGTCGCCGTGACGGCCCCTGATCACTCCAACCACGCCGCTGCGGCCGATGCCCGTCACCACCTCATCGCAGCCGAAGGCGCGAAGCCTCTCCGTGACGAAGGCCGCCGTCTTATGGACCTCGAAGAGGATTTCGGGCTCCATGTGCAGCGCATGCCGCCACCCGGCGATCTCGGTCTGCATTTCGACGGCACGATTGAGGAGAGGCATGTGCGGCACCTGCAAAGAAATGGCCGGGAAGAGTCCCGGCCATCGGAAATTTCAATCGAAGGAATTCATCACGCCTTGCTATGCATGGTTTCGACATGGTCCCAGTTGACGAGACTGTCGACGAAGGCCTCGAGAAATTTCTGCCGGGCGTTGCGGTAGTCGATGTAATAGGCGTGCTCCCACACGTCGCAGCCGAGAATGGGCTTGGCCCCATGCATCAGCGGGTTCTCGCCGTTCGGCGTCTTCATGATGACGAGCTTGCCGTCCTTGACCGCGATCCAGCACCAGCCGGAGCCGAACTGTGTCAAGCCCGCCTGGACGAAATCGGCGCGCATCTTGTCATAGCCGCCGAGATCGCTGTCGACCGCCTTGGCGATCTTGCCCGGCAGCTTCTTGCCGCCGCCGCCCTTCTTCATCCAGTTCCAGAAATGATTGTGGTTGTAATGCTGGCCGACATTG
>JANMQL010000337.1:0-5107 GCA_031370475.1 Hyphomicrobiales bacterium
GCCGCCCTTGCCCCTGGAATAGCCGCTGCGCCGGCCGGTCAGTTCGGCCATCACCCCCTTGGGATCCATGCCGCAGGCCAGCATATGGCCATGGTCGCGGTAGGAGGTGATCACTTGGTCGCCGTCCTTCTGGGCCATCTGCATGCCGACCACGACCGCCTCCTGGCCGATATAGAGATGGCAGAAGCCGCCAATGAAGCCCATGCCGTAAAGCTGGCCCGCCTTTTCCTCAAAACGGCGGATCAGCAGCATGTCGCGATAGGCGTGGAGTTCCTGCTCGGAGGAAAAGCCGCTGTTCTTGCGCGCCGCCTCGCCGGCCTTCTCGGCCTTGGTTAGCTTGCGCGCGATATAGGCTGATTTCACCGCCATGCGAGGGCCCCCGTCGTGCTTTCAAGTTTTCCCTATAGCACTAAAGGATTGAGTTTGCTCGCCAATTCGGCGATTAACCGGATTTCGGTTTACCTCAAGGATTTCCTTGGGGAATTTGCGGCTGGGCCAGCACCACCAGCTCCCCCGGCCGGGTCATCCCAAGCGTGGCACGGGCCATCTCATCGAGCAGGTCGGGGTCGATGGATTGCGGCCGCAGTTGCGATACCCGCTGTTCCAATGCCTCACGCTGGGTGCGGATGGCGGCGAGCTCGTCGCTGAGCCGGCTGGCCTCAGCTGCAAGCCGGTCGCGATAGGGGAAGCCGCGCGGCCCCTCGTGGCCGTGCCAGGCAAAATAACCGAGCAGCGCCACCGAGACGCCGGTAACGATCAAATCGAACTTGCGTGTACCCATGACGAATCCACACCTTAGGTCCACAGACTCGGCGGAGTCGGTTAACAATTGATGAGCGTTTCAGTGTATAAGGCCTTGACCTTTGCGCTGAAGATGCCGATGTAACTGTCGGAGTTACCGTTATGCTGTCAAGCAGCCGTTTCGTCGTCGCCATCCATGCCATGAGCGTGCTCGCCCGCCATGCCGGCAAGGGCCCCGTTTGCTCGACCCTGGTGGCCGAGAGTGTCCATACCAATCCGGTGGTGATCCGCCGGCTGATGACCGAGCTCGAGCGGGCCAAGCTGGTGCGCTCGGTGGCCGGCCGCTCCGGCGGCTTTGAACTCGATCGCGATGCCAACCAGATCACACTGGCTGATGTCTATCGCGCTGTCGAGGACGAGACCGTTTTCCGCATGCACAAGATCGATCCCGATGCGGCATGCCCGGTGGCGGCCCAGATCGGCAAGATACTGGCTGGGCCTTTGCGTGCCGCCGAGGGCGCGCTTTCCTCCTCGCTCGCCAAGACCACATTGCGGGAAGTCGCGGCGGCGGTGGTCTAGGCGGCATGGCGGCGCAACCGAAAGCCGGCGCGCTGCTGGCGCTCCTCTCTTTCGGCAATTTCATCATCGGCATGGGCGCCTTCGTGGTGATCGGCATTGTCTCGCCGATTGCCGATGGCCTCCAAAGCTCGAAGGCCGCCGTCGGCATCATTCTCACCGTCTATGCGCTCGCTTATGCCATCGCCTCACCCATCGCCGTGGCGGTGACCGGTAGAATGCCGCGGCGCAACTTGCTGATCGGCGCGCTTGCATTATTCCTGGCCGGCACCGTCGCATCGGCCCTGGCGCAATCGCTGTGGGCGCTGTCGGCGGCGCGCATTTTAGTGGCACTCGGCGCGGCCCTGTTCACGCCCGTCGCCGCCGGCGTGGCCGTGGCGTTGAGTGCGCCCGAAGCCCGCGGCAAAGCTCTCGCCACGGTGTTTGGCGGACTGACATTCGCCCAGGTGATCGGCGTTCCGGCGGGCGCCTGGCTCGCCTATCGCTTCGGCTGGGAAGCGGCCTTCTGGGCCGTCGCGGCGCTGGCCGTCTTTGGTATTGCGACGCTTGTCCTGGCGATGCCGCGCGATATCCGCTTTCAGCCCACCGGGCTGGCCGCCTTTGCCGCCACACTGCGAGACGGCCAAGTGCTTTTTGCCGCGGCCTTCACCGCCACATTGATGGCGGCAATCTATACGGTCTTCACGTTTTTCGGGCCGCTGATTGAAGCCTCCGTCGGCGCCAACGCCGAATTACGTTCTTTCTATCTGGTGCTCTTCGGCCTCGGCGCGGTGGCCGGCAATTATGCCGGCGGCTTCCTCAACGACCGTATCGGCAGCACCCGCACGCTGGTCATCCTCTGCCTCGGCCAAGCGATGCTGATGCCGCTCTTCTCCATCATCCCGTGGAGTGCGGCCCTTTTCGCCATCCTGGTCGGCGTGTGGAGCTCCTTCGGCTGGTCGTTCATGGCGCCGCAGCAGGCGCGGCTCGTGGCGCTGGCGCCACAGGCCCAGGCTTTGGTGCTCGCCCTCAATGCGGCTCTGCTCTATGGCGGAATTGCCATCGGCTCCGGCTTATCCTCGGCGATACTCGGTATTTACGGTCTTGCCGGACTGGGCATTGCCGGCGGCATCGGCGCGCTTGTGGCGCTTGCTCATCTTCTGGCCTCGCAGCGCCTGGCAAGGCCGATCACCGCGCCAAATTCCACGCGATTTTAACGTTCCGGTTAATCGGCATTAAGCGGCATCGCCTGGGTGCTATACCCCTCGCTCAATTCGGCCTACGGTTTTTCGGCGATCAACGCAAACTGCCAAGGTACGGCACGCCTCGCTCACGAACTCGGCCATAACATGGGCCTGCATCACGACCGTTATGTCGAGGCGGCTGCGTCCAGCGCCTACTATAATTATGGCTACGTGAATTTGGCAGGAAAGTTCCGCACCATAATGTCCTATCCCAACAAGTGCAGCGCCTACGGAGTCGTGTGCACGTGGATCACTTATTATTCGACGCCACTGAAGTCATACAGCGGGCGGGCGGTAGGCAAGGCCGCCGGCACGGCCGATGCTGCCCGGTTGCTGCGCGAGAACCGGATCGGCGTCGCCGTCTTCCGTTGATTGCGGACGCCTATAGCGCGGCGAGGAAGAAGCGCTTGATAGCGCCGGGCTTGGTCATCACCGGAGTCTGTTTGCCGTCGGTGAGTTCCTCGACCCGCGTCGTCAGTTGCTCATCGAGTTCCGAAATCGACAACTTGCCGTCGGCGCCATAGGCCGAGCGGTCGTCGAAGATGGCCAGTAACGCCTCGGTGAAGGCGCCGTTCTCCCATTGCGGACCCTCGAAGGAAACTTCACGGCCGGTCGAAGAAGCAAACATCACGACGCTCGCCCCATCGCTGAGGCCATTGGCCAGACCGGTCATATCCACCCTGCTCAGGCCGCCCTCGATGCCGGCGCCGGCGTGGCAGGCATCCATGAACAGGATCACCTTGCCGGGAATTTTCGCCAGTCCCTTGCGGATAATGTCGCCGTCGATGGCGGTGGCGGCGAGCGTGTCGGAAGCCATGTCGACGCCGGTCGGGAGGAAGTAGAAATCCTGAGCATCGTCGGTGACGCCGTGACCGGCCATGAAGACGATGACATTATCGCCGGGGCCGGCTTTTTTACGCAGCCGCGCCAGTTCGGTTTCGATGGCGTTTTCGGTTGCATCGCCATTGAGCAACAGTTTGATATCGACGCTGTCGTAGAAGACGCCCTTCTGGGCCGCCAATTTTTCCGACAGGTCGCGGGCGTCCTTCGCCGCATAACCCAGTTTCAATTGCGGGTCGGCATAGTCGCTGACGCCGATGAGCAACGCATAGAGATTGGGTTTCTTGTCGACAACGACGGGACCCGTCCATTTGATCGGCATGGTGACGGGAACGCCGGGCTGATCGCCGATATAAGCGATGAGAGTTATCTGGCTGTCGCGCGGCGGAACGGAAAGGGCCAGCACATTGGCGTCGTCCGTCTCGTCGACCGCAGTGACGCCGCGCGGCGTCACCGGGCGGCCGTCGATTTGGATTTCAATGCGAGTAACAGGGCGGCCCGACGGTGAGCGGACCCGGTAGCGCAACTCGATATTGCGGCTTGAGGTTTCGAGTTCGAGAGTGTCCTCGGCGAATTCCACGACCGCCGGCAGGAGCTCCTGGATTGTCTCTTGCTCCGCCGGCTGCTCGCCGGACTTGGCGTTGGCGGTTTCGATGGCCTTGGCCTCGTCGCGGGTCTTGAGCACGAGTTGTACGATGTCGGGCCGGTAGAAGCGGTCGCGGAAGCGCGAGGCGGGGAAGAACTCCGGCCGCTCGTCCCAGGTCTTGCCGTTGACATGCCAGCCGATCAGATCCTCGCCGCCCGGCGAGGCGGCGTAATAGCCCTGCGGTGTCCAGGCGATCCATTTCTTGTCCGGCACATGCACGAAGAAGGCGAGAAGTTCGGTTGCGTCCGATGTCCGGTACCAGCGGATGGTGCCGTCGCCGAGCGCCACGGTGGCGATCTCGCCGTCGGCGGAAAGATTGACGCCCCAACCCGTACCCTCGACGGATTTGCGCCATAGCCGCTTGCCAGCGGCATCGAAGCGGTTGATCGCCCAATCGGTGCCGAGCACGAAACTTTGCTTGTCCGGCGCGATGGCGAGGCTGCGCGACGTTTCGTAAGCCTCGAGCTCAAGAACCTGCTTGTCGAGCGTCGGCTGCATCTGATTGATCCAACCTTCGACGGCAAGACCTTCGGTGGCGGATTCGATGAAGCCCGCCGGCGCCTTTTCGGCCGCCGTGAAGGAAAGCCGGTTCAGATCGAAGAGCCAGGGCTCCGCCGCCCCCGGCTTCAATCCGAACCACACGGCCATGGCGTCGGGTGCGGCAAAAAACCGGCCGGAATGCTTGTCGCGCATATCGGCGGTGACGGCGCCCTTCCACATGACGAGGTTGCCGGCCGAGTCGTAGCGGCCGAAGCCCGGCTCGTGCGACGAGTAGACGACGCCGCCTTGGGGCGCCGCCACGATATCGTTGATGGTGTTGCGCGGGCCATCGGGCGATTGGAGGCGCGTGCCTTCCTTGCCTGTCCAAGCACCGATCGGATAGAGACCATCGGCATCGTAGTAGCGGCCGCCGGCATAAAGTGTCGCCCCGTCGCGGCTCCAATCCACCGCCATCAAATCGCCGTTGCCGTAGCCGGTGAGATCGACGCTGCGCAGGAATTTGAGCAGCCGCCCGGACAGGATGTCGATTGCCATCGTGTCGATATGGCCGACGGCAAGCTTGGCGCCGTCGGGCGAGAAG
>JANMQL010000369.1:0-4709 GCA_031370475.1 Hyphomicrobiales bacterium
TCACGCTTTCCAGCGCCTCCGGCGAATTCTTCGGATCGCGGATGAAGGCCTCCCAGCGCGCGAACTCGATCGCGTCGCAGCGCTCCTCGACGAACTTGCGGTTCTCGAGGCCCTCGGTCACGATCACATGGCTGAAGGCGTTGACCACCGCCACATTGGTGCCGGGCATGAGCGGCAGGTGATAGTCCGCCTCGACATGCGGCGAGCGCACGATGTCGGTGCGGCGCGGATCGACGACGATGAGCTTGGCGCCTTGGCGCAGCCGCCGCTTCATGCGCGAAGCGAAGACCGGATGGCCGTCGGTCGGGTTGGCGCCGATGATGACGATGACGTCGGCCTCGTCCACCGACTTGAAATCCTGGGTGCCGGCCGAGGCGCCGAAGGTCTGCTTGAGGCCGTAGCCGGTGGGCGAATGGCAAACGCGGGCGCAGGTGTCGACATTGTTGTTGTGGAAGGCGGTGCGCACCATCTTCTGGATCACATAGACTTCCTCATTGGTGCAGCGCGACGAGCTGATGCCTCCGATCGAGCCGCGGCCGTATTTGGCCTGGATTTCCTTGAAGCGGTTCGCGGTGAAGGCAATGGCCTCGTCCCAGCCGACTTCCTTCCACGGATCGGTGATCCGTTCACGGATCATCGGCTTGAGGACCCGGTCCTTGTGGGTGGCATAGCCCCAGGCGAAACGGCCCTTGACGCAGGAATGGCCCTCGTTGGCGCCGCCGTGCTTGTAAGGCATCATGCGAACCACTTCATCGCCCTTCATTTCGGCCTTGAACGAGCAGCCGACGCCGCAATAGGCGCAAGTGGTGATGACGGAATGCTCGGGCTGGCCGAGCTTGATGACCGATTTTTCAATGAGGGAGCCCGTCGGGCAGGCCTGAACGCAGGCCCCGCAGGAGACGCATTCGGAATCGAGGAAATCCTCGTCCATGCCGGCCGAAACGTGGCTGGCAAAGCCGCGCCCGTCGATGGCGAGCGCGAATGTGCCCTGCACTTCCTCGCAGGCCCTGACACAGCGCGAGCAGACGATGCACTTGGCCGGATCGAAGGTGAAATAGGGATTGCTTTCGTCCTTGGCCTTGAAGCGGACGTTAACGGAGCCGTCCGAAAGCGTGGGCGCAACGTGATTGTCGCCATCGTAGCCGTAGCGCACATGGACCACGCCAACCGCTTCCGCCATGTCGAGCATTTCGCCGCCCGCAACTGGCGGATGATCGGAGAGATAAAGTTCCATGACCCCCTTGCGCAGCTTGGCCAGCCGATCATTCTGGGTATGGACCTTCATGCCGGGCGCAACCCACGTGGTGCAGGAGGCGGGCGTGCCCTTGCGGCCTTCGATCTCGACGAGGCAGAGACGGCAGGAGCCGAAGGAGGCGAGCGAATCGGTGGCGCAGAGCTTGGGGATCTGGGTGCCGAGCTGCATCGCCGCGCGCATGAGCGAGGTGCCTTCCGGCACCGTCACCTCGACCCCGTCGATCTCCAGCGTCACCATGCGGCCGGATTTGACTTGCGGCGTGCCGTAGTCGGTTTCCTTGATCAACGTCATCGGCTTCATGGGGTCACCTCGTATTGTTTCCTTCTCCCATGGGGAGAAGGAGGGGCCCGCGCAAAGCAGGCAAGCTTGCGCAGCCTGCGCAGGCTTGGCTGCTGCGGCGCGGGAAGATGAGGGGGTACGGTACATCGATTGAGATACCGTAACCCCTCACCCTCCCAATGCTTCGCATTGGGCCCCTCCCTCTCCCTTTGGGAGAGGTAAAGTTGGAGCTATGCCGGTCAATCGACATCTTTCACTCCGCCGCCTGCATCTTGGCGGGCCGGTCGAAATCCTCGGGAAAAAACTTGACGGCGCTTTGCACCGGCATGGGGGTCAAGCCGCCCATGGCGCAGAGCGAGCCGTCGATCATGGTCTGGCAGAGATCGTCGAGCAGCTCGAGATTGGCGTCGCGGTCGATGCCGGCAACGATCTTGTCGATCACCTCGGCGCCCCGCGTCGAGCCGATGCGGCAGGGCGTGCACTTGCCGCAGGATTCAATGGCGCAGAACTCCATGGCGAAACGCGCCTGCTGGGCCATGTCGACGCTGTCGTCGAAAACCACGATGCCGCCATGGCCGACCATGGCGTTCTCGGCGGCGAAGGCCTCGTAGTCCATCGGCAGATCGAGTTTCGCGGCGGGCAAATAGGCGCCGAGCGGGCCGCCCACTTGCACGGCGCGCAGCGGCTTGCCCGTATAGGTGCCGCCGCCGAAATCCTCGATCAATTGGCGGAGCGTCACGCCGAAGGCCTTCTCGATGAGCCCGCCGTGCTTGATGTTGCCGGCCAGCTGGAAGGGCTGCGTGCCGCGCGACCGGCCCATGCCGTAATTTTTGTAGGCCGTCCCGCCATGGGCGAGGATGAAGGGGATGGCGGCGAAGGTCAGCACGTTGTTGATGACCGTGGGCTTGCCGAAGAGACCGGAGAGCGCCGGGATCGGCGGCTTCGGCCGGACCATGCCGCGCTTGCCTTCGAGGCTTTCCAGCATCGCCGTCTCCTCGCCGCAGATATAGGCGCCGGCACCGCGGCGGACTTCGATGGTGAAGTTTTTATCCGTACCCTGAATAATTGCGCCCAGCCACTTTACTTCGGTGGCGATGCGGACCGCATCCTTCATCACGGCAATGGCATCGGGATATTCCGAGCGGATATAGACGAAGCCGTGGGTCGCGCCGGTGGCGATGCCGGCGATCACCATGCCCTCGATGAGCATGAAAGGATCGCCTTCCATCACCATGCGGTCGGCGAAGGTGCCGCTGTCGCCCTCGTCGGCGTTGCAGCAGACGTATTTTTGACCGGCCTTGGCGTCGAGTACGGTTTTCCACTTGATGCCGGCGGGGAAACCGGCGCCGCCGCGCCCGCGCAGGCCAGATTCGGTGACTTGCGCCACGATATCGGCGCCGCTCATGGCCAGCGACTTCCGCAGGCCGGCAAAACCGCCATGGGCCATGTAATCGGCAATCGACAGGGGATCGGTGATGCCACAGCGGGCGAAGGTCAGGCGCTCCTGATTCTTGAGGTAGGGATGATCCTCGATCCGGCCGAGGGCGAGCTTGTGCTTGGCCCCCTCGTGGAATTTCGCCTTGAACAGGGAGGCGACGTCGGAGGGCCGCACCGGGCCATAGGCCAAGCGGCCTTCCGCGGTTTCGACTTCGACCAGCGGCTCCAGCCAGTAGAGGCCGCGCGAACCGTTGCGGATAATCTGTACGCCGATCTTTTTGCCCTTGGCCTCGGCCGCGATGGCATCGGCCACCTCATCGGCTCCGACCGAGCGGGCGGCGGAATCGCGGGGCACATAGACCTTGATCATGCGGCGAGCTCCGCGGCGATTTTCTTGAAGGCCTTGGCATCGACGCGGCCCTTGAGCTTGCCATCGACCATGATGGCGGGCGACAGGGCGCAATTGCCCAAACAGTATACCGCTTCCAAGGTCACCGCGCCATCGGGCGTGGTTTCGCCGAATTTGATCTTGAGGGTCTTCTCGGCCGCCGCGGCCAGCGCGTTGCCCTGCATCGACTGGCAGGATTCGGCGCGGCAGACCTTGACCACATGGCGCCCGGCCGGGCTGCGGCGGAAATCGTGATAGAAGGTGACGACGCCATGGACCTCGGCCCGCGACAGGTTGAGCGACTTGGCCAGAACCGGCAGGGCGGCCTCGGGCACATGGCCCAGCTCATGCTGCAGGTCGTGCAGGATTTCGAGCAGCGCATCGGGCTTGTTGCCGTAACGGGCGGCGATGGCCTTGGCGGCATCGGCCCCGCGCGGCAGGGTGTTTATCAGGCTGTGCTTTGCGGACATGCGGCATTATGGCCGAACTGCCGGGCAAACGCCAATTGCCGCCTTCTATGGGATCATAGAGACGGCTGATGGCCGCGTTAGGAAGCCGTTAATCCCGCGGCTTCGTCCAGATGCTGCCGATGCCGGCGCCCAAGGCGGCAAGGGTGCGGGCAAACCGGTCGTCGTAAAACTCGTGCCCCAGCGGGCAGTTACCCGGCCCGCAATCGTGCCGGGACCGGCACTGGCCTTCCGACCGGTTCAGTGAAACGGCCTGTTTCACCGTCGGGCAATACATAAAGCCGGGGTTGATGTCCTGGGCCATGGCTGTCACTCCTTTGACAGCATCAAAGGCGGCCAGGAGCTTCCCCGCCTTGATCCCGGTCAAGCCTTGAATTTGCGGGCGGCGGCGAAGAGGGCCGAAATCAGCGGCGACAGGGGCTCGCGGTTGACGGCGACCAGGCCGACCGAGTGTTCGACCTTGGGTTCGGCGAGCGGCACTGCCCGGATGCCCTGCATGGGGCCGAGGATATTGAGGAAATATTCCGGCATGATCGAGGCCAGCCCCATGGCCCGGACCGAGGCGAAGAGATTCATGATCGAATTGGTCTCGAGCCGCGGCGAGGGATGAGCATTGGCGGCGAGAAAGGCGCGGTCGATAATGCGGCGGTTCTGCATGTTGGGGGTCAAGAGGCAGAGCGGCTGCTGGGCGGCCTCGAGCCAGGTGACCGAGGCGCGTGGCGCGAGGGCATGGGTCTCGGCGACGAACAGGCAATAGTGTTCCTTGTAGAGCGGCGCCTGCAACAGGCCTTCGACCGGCTCGTTGTCGAGATAGGTGACGCCGCCGTCGATCGAGAAATCGGTCAGTGCACGGAGGATTTCCTCGGAGCTGTGGGAGAGCACG
>JANMQL010000383.1:0-2006 GCA_031370475.1 Hyphomicrobiales bacterium
GCCGCCGATTTGAGCGTCTTACCGTTCAGCGTGACCCGGCCGTCCCCGATCAGCCGTTCGGCGTCGCGCCGCGAGCATACGCCCGCCCGGGCGATCGCCTTGGCAATCCGTTCGCCTTCGAATTCGCTCATCTTGACCGCAACTCCCCGATTGCCTCATGTGGCACGATGAAGCTCAAACTGCCAGAGGCCATGTCGCTCGCCTTCGCCGAGGCCGCGGCCGCGGCCGCGCGCGGCGAAGTTCCCGTGGGCTGCGTGGTGACCGCCAAGTCCGGCGAAATCTTGGCCAAGGCCGGCAACCGCACTTTGGAGCTGAAGGACCCGACCGCCCATGCCGAGCTGTTGGCGATCCGCGCCGCCGCCGCGAGCTTCGGCTCCGAGCGCCTGACGGGCTGCGATCTCTTCGTGACGCTCGAGCCCTGCGCCATGTGCGCCGCGGCGATCTCCTTCGCCCGCCTGCGCCGCCTCTATTTCGCAGCCGGCGATCCCAAGATGGGCGCCGTCGAGCACGGCCCCCGCTTCTTCAACCAGGCGACCTGCCACCACGCCCCGGAAATTTACGGCGGCCTCGGCGCCGAGCGGGCCGAGGCCCTGCTCAAGGAGTTTTTCAAGACGCGCCGCTAAGAGACCGTTTGAATCGCCCAACGAAGCCGGCTGGCGAGCTTCGAATATAGCGCGAGCATCTACATTCTAAAGGCTTCGAAGGAGAGTGATCGTTATGGCATTATCGCATGGAAATCCTACTCGGCGCGGCGTTCTCCTTGGGTTTGCCGGCGCATCGGTCGCGGTGCTTTCATTTCCGCTCGCCGCCAATGCAAGATCCAGGGCGTGGGCAAAACCGATAGCAATCGATGGAGTTCCCAACCTGCACAAGGTTTCCCATAATTTCTATCGGTCGGCTCAGCCAACCGCGATTGGTATGAGAGGGCTCGCAAAAAGGCTGCATATCCACACTGTGATAAATCTTCGCCATTGGCATTCCGACGACTCGCTCCTGAGGGGGACTGGCATGCAAGCGGTCGATGTCCCAATGAACACGTGGCACATTGAGACCGGAGACGTAACGCTTGCGCTAAAACTCATTCGGACAAAGCAGGCGCAGGGTCCGGTCCTCTTGCATTGTCAACAAGGCGCCGACCGGACCGGTCTCATTTCGGCGCTTTATCGCATTGTCTATCAAGGATGGAGCAAGGATCAGGCCCTCGACGAATTGCTGCACGGCGGCTTCGGCTATCACGCGATCTGGGTAAATATCCCGGACTACATTCGCGACCTCGATATTGCGGGGCTAAAGCGAGCCGTGCGGCAGTAGGGTGACAGGCGGCCGGAGAGGACTTGCCGTATCTACAGATTATCGACGGCTGTCTCTTATCCTTCACTGTGAGCAATCGCCGCTAACCGATTCGATTGATTCGCTTTTCCAGCTCCCGTTTGAGCCGCTCCTTGGCCGGAAGCGCCGCCTCGAACATCTCCGCCGCCTTGAAGAAATCGACGCCGCGGAAATTGTCGACGGCAGGCTCGATATAGATGTCGGGCGGGGCGAGCGCGCGCCGCAACACCGCCACCTGGTGGAACATGATGAGCAGCGATCCCACCGCCAGTTCCAGATTGGAGTGATGCGCCCGCTTGGCCGGCCGCGGCCGCCCCGTGACATCGATCGCCACCACGACATCGCAGCCCTCGCGCGCATGGTTGAAGGGGACAGGATTGGTAACGCCGCCGTCGACATGAACGCGGTCGTCGTAACGAGGCCCGGTGATGATGCCGGGAATGGCCAGCGAGGCGGCCACCGCCTTCACCATATTGCCGCTGGTGATTACCCGCTCTTCCATGCGTTCGTAATCGGTGGTCACCACCTTGAACGGGATCTGCGTGTCCTCGATATTGACCGGCAAGTCGTCGGGCAGGGCCAGTGCCACGAGCTTCTCGCCCTTGATTTGCAACGAGCCGAGCCCCCTGAGCGACAGGAGATCGCGGATGCGCGCCCGCTGGGCGCCGAAGACATAG
>JANMQL010000425.1:0-35238 GCA_031370475.1 Hyphomicrobiales bacterium
CGCGGGCCTCGCCGCGATAGGGTGCGATGCCTTTCGCCGGGTTGAAGCCTTCCGGCACAAGGCCACGCGATGCGGCAAAGGTGAACATGCTGCGCACCACGCGCACCATATTGTTCGCCTGATAGGGCGCTTCCCGCTTCGCGAGATGCAGCCGGATCAAATCAGGGCGCCGGAGTTTCGTGGCGCGCGTGGTGCCAATGGCCGGGATCACATCGGATCGCAATAGCTGCTCATAGTTGGCGAGCGTTCCCGGTTTCCGCTTCGCCTTCACATGCTCGGCAAGGAACAACTCGCAGAGCTGCGCAACGTTGGGTGCTACGCGATCCTCGGCCTTGCCCTTCGCCGGGTCTTTGCCGTGGGCAACATCGCCTGAGATTTCCCGCGCCAGTTTCCGCGCCTGTTCCGGCGCAAGCTTGGAAGTGCTGCCAAGCGTGAAGCGCCGCGTCGGTGCGGTCCGGCCCGCTCCCGCCCGGTATTGCAGGATGTAACTCTTGGCACCGCTGCCACGCACCCTGACGCCGAAGCCGGCAAGATCATCGTCCCAGACGAAATACTCCTTGCCGGTTATTTCCAGACCATCAATGAGGCGCTTGCCGATGCGGATTGCCATGACTTCCGGCCCTCAGATTCCGGTGCTGGGGAAGCACCGGGGAAGCACCGTTTTGGCATTTTGGGGAATCTCTGTACAGCGCAAAGAAAGACATGCGACCGTAACATGTTGAAGACAATATCAGTGACGTTCCTATAGTTGCGTGTAATTTCCTAGAGTAACCGCGCCGATCAACCTACGAATCTGGGGGTCATGGGTTCGAATCCTGTCGGGCGCGCCAATTTTCCACTGTACAGCCCGGAGACATGGGTAACGGAACGTACCTAAGACATGGGTGACAACCCTGGGCCGAAGGGGTTGTCGAGGGGTTGCAAGGTTTTCTGCTCCAAGTCGATGTATCCGAGATCGTAGCGCATGAAGGAGACGAGCCAAATACCCTCGTCGACTTCCTTGATTCCGAGTTTCTGGCCAGCCAGAACACCGGAGAGATTGATCTTTTTTCCGTACATGCAGATGCGCCCGCAGGCGGTGACGATGACGGCCCGATCATGGAAAGGGTATTCCAGTTCAGCCAACCCGGCATAAGTGCGTGGCGACGGCTGGTAGAGTTCGGCCGGGAACTTCATGCCGATGGCTTCATGGGGCCGTTCACGATTGAACTCGTGAAGGAAGCCGTCGAAGCGGGCCTGCTGCTGGAGAGCATTCATGCCTGGAGGCCTGGTTGTCTCCTGTTTGAGAGTTCTGTGCATGCGCTCATGGCGGCCGTTCTGCTGCGGGTTAGAGTTCGGTGAGGGCGCGGCGGTGCTGGTGTTCCTCTTCCGCCATCTCGACGAAGACCTTGGCCGAAGCCGGGTAGGTCTCCATCAGCGCATGGGCGAAACCGGAATAGGCGCGGGCATCGTCGTCCTCGCTGGAGATGACCAGTGCCAGGATTTCCTGTTCGGTCAGGTCGGAAAAGCTCTTCACGTTACGGAAGCCCGTTCGGTTAAGCTCGTTTAACTTTAAAATTATTCAAAATTCAGGTCTAGCCGAATTCCGGTCCGCCGAAACACTGCGTTAACGATAGGAACTCTAACTTACCGCCCATGCGTAATTTGAGTAAGTGGTGACCGGTGGGCTCTTCATCGATTGACGGCTTGGCGGAAGGTGTCGCAATGGGGGCAGGACTGCGCCTGCGCCTGATTTCCGTGGCGATCGCCACGGGCTTCCGCAGTCACGCACGGCTCTATGCCATCGCTTTTCTGGTCTACGGCCTGTCCGTTCTACAGACCCTGTGGCTTGGTCGCGAGGTCGATCGCACTTTCCTCGTCCTGATCAGCCACACGACGCTGATCTTCCTGCTGCTGTTAATTTTCATCCGGCTGGCCGGGGAGTTCCTGCGCCTTTGGTGGACCGGCTACAAGGGCAGCCCGGCGCTGGCGCTCAAGGCCATGCTGCTCGACGACATCCTAGCCCCCAGCCGGATTTCCAACGCGGTCCATGCCATCGCCACCAACGGCGTCTTCTTCATCGGCTTCGTCGCGATCAAGAAGGCGATTCCGCTGACCAATCCTTTTTCCTGGGACGAGAGCTTGATGCAACTCGACCGGGTCCTGCATTTTGGCCGGCTGCCGCATGAGTTACTTGCGCCGCTGCTACAATATCCGTTCGCGACCTTCGTCCTCAATGTCATTTACAATGGCTGGTTTCTGGTGCTCATCGCCTGCTTCATCTGGCAGGGCTGTGCCCGCACCGACAGCGCGCTACGTCAGCGATATCTGCTGGCCCGCCTGCTTAACTGGTCTCTTGGCACGCTGATCCTCGGCACCATCCTGTCTTCGGCGGGTCCCTGTTTCTTTGGCTTCGTCGTCGGCGGCGCCAACCCCTATGCGCCACTGATGACCTATCTGAAGGCCGCAGATGACGTCTATCCGATCTGGGCCGTGCTGACCCAGAAACTCCTGTGGCAAAGCCATATTAATGGCTTCGGCGAAATCGAAGGCATCTCCGCCATGCCGTCCATGCATGTGGCAACCACGATTCTCTTCTTCCTCCTCGCCTTTGCCGCCGGCAAGCAACGCCTCGGCTGGTGCCTGGTTGGATTCTCGTTTGTGATCTTCCTCGGATCGATCCTGCTCGGCTGGCATTATGCGGTAGACGGCTATGCCGGCGCCCTGATCGCGGTCGCCTGCTGGAAATTCGCCGGCTGGATCGTGCGCGACGAATCTCGGCTGCCTGAGCTGCGGAAAGGTCAGCAACCTTCCCGAAGAGAGAGTGCCATTCTTCGAAAAGCATTTTGACTTTGCCGCTGCCTTTTTTGGTGAGCTGTTCTTCAAGCTCTGATGCAAGACCTCCCATCATGGAACGACCGATCTCGGCAGCGTGGCCAAAGTCCTCTACGAGATTTTCAGCTGTCACGGCGCGGCGTTTACTATCGGCACAAGCCTGGGCAACCAAGCCGATACGCATGCGGCACCGGCGCGCCCGTAACAGCGGCCGCCACCAGCACCAGTGCTGCCACCTTTTCCGGATGAGCCAGGACGTAATCGATCGCGATGCAGCCGCCCTGGGAGCACCCAATCAGGATTGGCCGTTCGCAGCCAAGATGCGCGATCATGCAGTCGAGGTCATCGATATGGCGGAAGGGTTCGTCGGGCGCGCGGGTCTCACCGAAACCCCGGCGGTCATAGGCCACGGCGAGGTGGTTCCTGGCGAGATGCGCAAGCGTGTTGCGCCACATGCGCCGGTCGGCGACGCCGGCATGGAGGAAGATTGCACACGAACCTTTGCCGATTGCCTCGCCGTGCAAAGTTGCCCCGGCGCACTGAAAATCGAAGCGACGCGTCATGCTCAAGGAATATCATTGCCGCTCCGCCAACCGAAGTGGCAATCTTCGCCGCCATGGCGTGCGAGCAGGCAACGCAAGGCGCTCGCGCGATTGCTGCCGTCCCGATGAGGACGGTGCCAAGGCAGTTGCAACTCTCCATGAGCCACGATAGCCTCCATTTCTTCGGAATTGGGGGTACCTTCCGTGCCGGGTATGACGTCTGTCGAAGGTCGCGCGAAGTTTGGCAAGTACGAGACTTGGTACCGGATTTCCGGCGATCTTGGCGGCAGAAAGAAGCCGGTCTTCATTCTGCATGGGGGCCCCGGCGCCGCCCACAATTATACCGATGCCTACAAGTTGTTGAGCCTGCGGGGCCGGGCCGTCATTCATTACGATCAGCTGGGGTGCGGAAATTCAACGCTGCTGCCCGGCAAAGGTGCTACGTTCTGGACGCCGCAACTGTTCGTTGATGAGCTGAACAATCTCGTCGATCACCTGAAGCAGCGCCAGGCATTTCATGTGCTCGGCCAATCCTGGGGCGGCATGCTGGCCGCCGAGCATGGCATCCTGCGACCACCGGGCTTGAAATCGCTGACCATCGCCAATTCGCCGGCATCGATGGAACTGTGGGTCAGGGAGGCCAACCGCTTGCGCAGCGAAATGCCGCGCGACGTACAAGATGCGCTCAATCGCCACGAGAAGGCGGGCACCACCGGCGATCCCGAATACCAGGCGGCGACCATGCGCTTCTACGAACGCCATGTCTGCCGCGTCGTTCCCTTCCCGCCGGAAGTGGTGGCAAGCTTCGACCAGATCGCCCGCAATCCGACGGTCTACAACACCATGAACGGGCCCAATGAGTTCTACGTGATCGGGACGCTCAAGACCTGGAGCGTGGTCGACAAGGTGCATCGCATCAATGTGCCGGTGCTGCTGATTTCCGGCCGCCATGACGAGGCAACCCCTGCCGTGGTGCAGCCCTTCAAGGACAATATCAAGGGCGCGCGCTGGGAGATCTTCGAGCGTTCGAGCCACATGCCGCACATCGAGGAACAGGAAAAATGCATGAAGCTCGTCGGGGCCTTCCTCGACGAGAACGATTGAAAACAAGCATAACCAGGGAGAGACGTCATGAAAAAGTGGTTGTTGGCAAGCGCGGCTGCGGCCCTGCTTGCGGTGAGTGCGGCCGGTCCGGCTTCGGCCGAATACCAATCCGAGCATCGCGGCGGCACCATGCGTATCGTGGCGCGCGCCGCCGGGGGCACGATCGATCCGCATATCAACTACACCCTGCAGTACTGGCAGCTTTATCAATCGGTCTATGACGGCCTCATCGCCTTCCAGAAGGCGCCGGGCGCCGATGGCTTCGTCAAGGTGCCGGATATCGCCGAGGAATTTCCGGCTCCCACCAATGACGGCAAGACCTATGTGTTCAAGATCCGCAAGGGCGTCAAGTTCTCGAACGGCCAGGAACTGGGCGTTGCCGATGTCGTGGCCTCGCTGCAGCGCATCTTCAAGGTTTCGAGCCCGACCGCGGGCGGCTTCTATTCGGTGATTGTCGGCGCCGACAAATGCCTTGCAGAGCCCAAGACCTGCACGCTGGAGGGCGGCGTCGTCGGCGACGAGGCGGCGGGAACGGTGACCATCAACCTCACCAGGCCCGATGCCGAATTCTTCGACAAGCTGGCCCTGCCGCACGCCGCGATCCTGCCGGCCGGCTCGCCCGCCGAGGATGTCGGATCCAATCCACTGCCCGGCACCGGCCCCTACATGATTTCGGCCTATGACCCGAACAAGGGCATGATCCTGTCACGCAATCCGGATTTCAAAGTATGGAGCGAGCAGGCCCAGCCCGATGGCTACCCCGACGTGGTCCAATACGATTTCGGGTTGACCGAAGAAGCCCAGGTGACCGCGATTCAAAACGGCGAAGCCGACTGGATGTTCGACGAGCCTCCCGCCGACCGCCTGGCGGAAATGGGCACCAAGAACAAGGAACAGGTGCATATCACCCCGCTCACCGCCTGGTGGTATGTGCCGATGAACACCAGGCTGGCGCCCTTCGACAACGTCAAGGTGCGGCAGGCCTTCAGCTATGCCATCGACCGCAAGGCGCTGGTCAATCTCTTCGGCGGCCCGGTGCTGGCGGCACCCGTCTGCCAGGTATTGCCGCCGGGCTTCCCCGGGCATGAGCCCTATTGTCCGTACACGAAGGATCCGGGCGAGAAATGGTCGGCGCCGGACATGGCGAAGGCGAAGCAGCTGGTTGAGGAGTCGGGCACCAAAGGCCAGAAGGTGACGATCATCGCCGAGGATAAGACGGTTTCGAAATCGATCGGCATCTACCTGCAAAGCGTTCTGACCGAACTGGGCTACCAGGCGGATGTCAAGCCGATTTCGCCCAACATCCAGTTCACCTATATCCAGAACACCAACAACAAGGTGCAGATGTCCATTACCCAGTGGTATCAGGACTATCCCGCGGCATCGGACTTCCTCAACATTTTGTTCGGCTGCGCCAGCTTCACCGAGGGCTCCGATAGTTCCGTCAACATCGCCGGCTTCTGCGACAAGGACATCGACGCCAAGATGCAGCAGGCCCTGGCGCTGGGCGTCACCGATCCGGCCGCGGCCAACAAGATGTGGGCGGAAATCGACAAGGCGGTGACCGACCAGGCGCCGGCCGCCGCCCTGTTCACGCCCAAGCACGTCGACTTCGTGTCGAAGCGGCTGGGGAACTTCCAGTTCAACTCGCAATACTACTGGATGGTCACCCAATCCTGGGTGCAGTGAACCGGAGCAAGCCCGTGTCCGTCGAGGCGATCGCGGCGCCGCGCGTCAGCCGTGGGCCCTGGGCCACGGCCATGCGCCGCCTTTCACGGGACAGGGCCGCCATGGCGGCCCTGGCTCTTTTTGCGGTCATCCTGGCGATGTGCCTGTTGGCGCCGGTCTACGCGAGCTGGGCGGGTGTGGACCCTTTCCGGTCGACGCTCGATGCGGTCATCACGGTCGACGGAAAGCAGGTTCCGGTCATGGAGCAATCGACCGAAGGCTTGGGCCTTGGCTACAATCCCATCGGTCCAACCTGGCAAATCGGCAATTATTTTCTCGGCGCCGACAATCAGGGTCGCGATGTCATGGCGCGGCTTCTCTATGGCGGTCTCAATTCGCTGCTGATCGCCGGTGCAGCGACGGCGCTGACGCTGGCGGCCGCCACGCTCCTCGGTCTCGCCGCCGGGTTTTTCGGCGGCTTTACCGATACGCTCCTGTCGCGCATTCTCGATGTGCTCTGGGCCTTCCCGGTCTATCTGCTGGCGATTTCGCTGTCGATCGTGCTCATCGCCCACGGCATCGAGATCGGACCCATCACCATTGAATCGGGTAGCCTGTGGCTGCCGATCTTCATCATCGGCATCGTCTATATTCCCTATGTCGCGCGGCCGGTGCGCGGTCAGGTTCTTTCCTTGCGCGAAAGCGAATTCGTGCTCGCGGCAATCGGCCTCGGGGTCCCCAGCCACCGCATTTTGTTTCGCGACATTCTTCCCAATGTGTCGACGACGCTCATCGTCTTCGTGCCCCTGATGATGGCGCTCAACATGCTGACCGAGTCGGCGCTGTCGTTTCTCTCGATCGGCGTGCAGCCGCCCGACGCCAGCTGGGGCACGATCATCCAGGACGGACAGGGACTGCTCTATTCGCGGCCCATGGTGGCGCTGGCTCCGGGCATCGCCATCGTGCTCAGCGTCCTGGCGCTCAACGTGCTCGGCGACGGCCTGCGCGATGCTCTCGATCCCCGTTCCAAGATCAGGCTGGGGCGCGGCTGATGCTGCTGGCAGTCCTTCGCCGCTTCGGTCAGATGCTGTTCGTCATGTTCGGCATTAGCGTGCTGGTGTTCCTGATCTTCTTTGCCACGCCCGGCGCCGACCCCGCGGCGCGCATCGCCGGCCGCAATGCCAGCCCGGAAGTGCTGGCGGCGGTGCGCAAGAGCTTCGGTTTGGACGAGCCCTTTTATGTGCAGTACCTCTCGATGATGAAGAAGCTTTTCGTCACCGGCGATCTCACCTCCTTCGTCAATCGCGGCTGGAAAGTCGTGCCGGCCGTTCTCGATACCGTGCCGGTGACGCTGTCGCTGGTGATCGGCGCGGCTGTCCTGTGGGTGGTTTTCGGGCTGATCATCGGCCTGGCTGCCGCCGCGACGCGCGGCAGCTGGCTCGACAAGCTGTTGATGATCCTCGGCCTCATCGGGATTTCCATGCCGGTCTACTGGCTGGGCGAGGTCATGAACCTGATCACCCAGAGCCGCTATCACGACTCTTGGCTCTTCTCGTGGGTGCCGCCGCTGGGCTACAAGAACCTGACCGACGATCCCAAGGGCTGGTTCCTTACCCTCGTCATTCCGTGGATCACGTTGGCCATTCTCTATATCGGCCTGTATGGCCGGGTGCTGCGGGCCAGCCTCATCGAGGCGATGCAGGAGGATTATATCCGCACCGCCCGCGCCAAGGGCCTTTCGGAAAGCCGCATTCTTCTGCGCCACGCGCTGCGCATGTCCCTGATCAGCTTCGTGACCCTGTTCGGGCTCGATTTTGGGGCGCTGGTCGGCGGTTCGGCCCTGCTCACCGAAGTGGTGTTCGGCCTGCAGGGCGTCGGCAAGCTCACCTATGACGCGCTGCAGAATCTCGACCTGCCGGTGATCATGACCACCGTGGTCTATGCCTCCTTCTTCGTGGTGACGACCAATGCCCTGGTCGACGTGGTCTACATCCTGCTCGATCCCCGCGTGAGGACCGCCTGATGCTCGAGGTCCGCGATCTCCGGGTTTCCTTCCACACCGAACAGGGCCTGATGCAGGCCGTCGACGGCGTCTCCTTCGATGTGAAGGAAGGCGAAATTCTCGGCGTGGTCGGGGAGTCCGGCTCCGGCAAGACGGTTTCGCTGCTGGCGGTCATGGGTCTCATCAGCGATCCCAACGCGGTCATCACCGGCTCGATCAGGTATCGCGGCCGCGAGCTGGTGGGATTGCCGCCGCGCGACATGCGCAAGCTGCGCGGCCGCGAGATCGCCATGATTTTCCAGGACCCGATGACGGCGCTGACCCCGGTCTACACGATCGGCTGGCAGATCGCCGAGCAGATCATGGCGCACGAGAAGATCGGCAAGGCCGCCGCCCGGACCCGCGCCATCGACCTGCTTGCCGAAGTCAATATGTCCGATCCCGCCGAGGCCGTGGACCGTTATCCCCACCAGCTCTCCGGCGGCATGCGCCAGCGCGCCGTGATCGCCATGGCGCTGTCCTGCAACCCGGCGTTGCTGGTGGCCGATGAGCCTACCACGGCGCTCGATGTGACCGTGCAGGCGCAGATTCTCGATCTGATGCGCAAGCTGCAGCGCAATCACAAGTCCGCCGTCGTGTTCATCACCCACGACATGGGTGTCATAGCCGAGATCGCCGACCGGGTGATGGTGATGTATGCGGGCCGCATCGTCGAAAGCGGCAGCAAGCGCGATCTGTTTCTCGACCCCCGCCACCCCTATACGCGCGCCTTGCTCGATTCGATTCCGCCGCTGGCAGGCAAACGCCCGAGGCGCCTGCGTTCCATTCCTGGCTCGCCGCCGTCGCTGCTCGACCGGCCCGCCGGCTGCTCCTTCGGGCCACGCTGTCCGAAACGTTTCGATAGATGCGCGGCCCAGCCCGCGCTCACCGGAGCGTCGCATGCGGCTGCCTGCTTTCTGGTGGCCCCGCCATGAGCGAGACGCCGCTTCTCGAAGCCGTCGAGGTCAGCAAGCGCTTTACCGTCGGCAGCCGCTTCTCGGTCCGCGGACGCCACATCGTGCATGCCGTCGATGCGGTGTCGCTTGCCGTCAGGCCCGGCGAGCCGGTCGGGCTGGTGGGCGAGGCGGGATGCGGCACGTCGACTCTCGGGCGCTGCATGGTCAGGCTTTACGACATCACCTCCGGCACCCTGCGCTTCAATGGCGTGGATATTTCCGGCAAGTCCATGCGTGAGATGCGGCCCCTGCGCAAGGAAGTGCAAATGGTCTTCCAGGACCCCTATGCCTCGCTCAATCCGCGCCGCCGGGTGCGCGACATCATCGCCGAGCCACTGCGAGTTCACAGCAAGCTGCCGGGCGAGGCGATCAAGACGCGCGTCGCCGAGCTTCTCGATCTCGTGGGACTGCATCGCGATCACGCGATGCGGTTCCCGCATGAGTTCTCGGGCGGCCAGCGCCAGCGCATCGGCATTGCCCGGGCCATCGCCCTTGCGCCCAAGCTTATCGTTCTCGACGAGCCCGTATCGGCGCTTGACGTCTCGGTGCAGGCCCAGATCGTCAATTTGCTCGCCGACCTGCAGGAGCGGCTGAAGCTCACCTATGTCTTCATCGCCCACGATCTCAGCGTGGTGCGGCAGGTCTCGACCCGCATTGCCGTCATGTATCTGGGCTCGATTGTCGAATTGGGACGGGCCGAGGACATATTTGCCAGGCCGGCCCATCCCTATACCCAGGCGCTGATCTCGGCAGTTCCGGTACCGGACATCACGAAATCCGGCTCCCGCAGCCGGATTGTGCTGTCAGGCGATGTGCCGACGCCGGTCAATCCGCCCTCGGGATGCCGCTTTCATCCCCGCTGTCCGATGGCCCAGGATCGCTGCCGGACCGAACGGCCCGTCTTGTCACCGCCGGATGGCGGCAGACGCGTTGCCTGCCATTTTCCACTATAGGACAACAGTGTCTGTTGCTCCTCGTCTGCGAGGCGTCGGCTTATCCCATGATTGCAGACGAATTGTTGGAGCGTGCAATCAGACGCGTTGGACCAGGGGCGGACATAAGCTGACAAATTGGCCATTATCGAAAGAAATTATCTTGGGATAGTCATGATCGACAGCCCGTTACGTGTTGTGAAGTCCGTTGTTCCAAAATTGCTTGGCATTAAAATATTGGATGTCAGAAACGGCGACGGTAAATTTGCGAGACTTTTGGCGGACGAGAGTGCCAGGATCGTAGGAATTGACACGAACCCTGACGCCGTCAAGGGCACGAAATGCTTGGTGAATGAAGCCAGGCTTGTTGCCGGTAGCGTAGAACCCATACCATTTGAAAGCTCCCAGTTTGACTTGGTGGTATACGTCAATGCGCGGCACCATGTGCCAGTTCAATTGATGGCAACTGCGTAGCTCGAGGCCTCAAGGGCACACATAACAAGTGGAATCATGATTGACTCCGCCACACTTGCCAAAGATCGCGCTCTTCAATAGAAATTGTCCGCGAGTCTTGCGTGACGGAAGCCTGCTTCAGGCAATAAACTGCAGCGCGAATGGCAAGGCGAGGTCCATGCCGGTCATAGGCGACACGATCGATCGGCGCGCCGAGTCCTTCCGGCAGAACCGGGACGCGCTTGCCGCCCTGATGGATGATCTGAAACGTCGGATGGCCAAGGCCGCCGAAGGCGGCAGTGCCGCTTCACGCGAGCGCCATGTGGGCCGCGGCAAGCTTCTGGTCCGCGACCGCATCGCCCTGCTGCTCGACGGCGGGTCGCCCTTCCTCGAATTGTCGCAACTGGCGGCCGGCGGCCTCTATGACGATGAGGTGCCGAGCGCCGGTATCGTCACCGGCATCGGCCGCGTCTCGGGCCGGGAATGCATGATCGTCGCCAACGATGCCACGGTCAAAGGCGGCACCTATTTCCCGATGACGGTGAAGAAACACCTGCGCGCCCAGGCGATCGCCCGCGACAATCGCCTGCCCTGTATTTATCTGGTCGATTCGGGCGGCGCCCACCTGCCAAACCAGGACGAGGTCTTCCCCGATCGCGAGCATTTCGGGCGCATCTTCTACAATCAGGCCACCATGTCGGCGGCGGGCATTCCCCAGATCGCCGTGGTCATGGGAAGCTCGACGGCGGGCGGTGCCTATGTGCCGGCCATGGCGGATCAGGCGATCATGGTGCGCGGCCAGGCCCATGTCTTTCTCGGCGGTCCGCCGCTGGTGAAGGCGGCAACCGGCGAGACCGTCGGCGCCGTGGAACTGGGCGGCGCCGACGTCCACACCCGTATCTCCGGCGTCGCCGATTATATCTGCGACAACGATGCCCATGCGCTGGGCACCGCCCGCGATATCGTCGCGGGGCTCAATTGCGGCAAAGGCGCCAATGGCGATTTGCGCGAGCCCGTGCCGCCGCTCTACGACCCGCGCGACATCTATGGCATCATTCCCGCCGATCCGAAGAAACCCTATGACGTCCGTCAGGTGATCGCCCGTCTCGTCGACGGTTCCGAGTTCGACGAGTTCAAGGGGCCCTATGGCCCGACATTGGTCACGGGCTTTGCCCGCATCTGGGGTTATCCGGTCGGCATTCTCGCCAACAACGGCATCCTGTTTTCGGAGTCGGCGCTGAAGGGCGCCCATTTCATTGCGCTTGCCTGTCAGCGCGGCATTCCGCTGGTCTTCCTGCAGAACATCACCGGCTTCATGGTGGGCCGCGAATATGAGGCCCGCGGCATCGCCAAGGACGGCGCCAAGCTGGTAACCACGGTCGCCAATGCCGCCGTGCCGAAACTCACCGTCATCATCGGCAACAGTTTTGGGGCTGGCAATTATGCCATGTGTGGCCGCGCCTATGAGCCGCGCTTCCTGTGGATGTGGCCCAATGCGCGGATTTCGGTGATGGGCGGCGAGCAGGCGGCAAGCGTGCTCGCCCAGGTGCGCGGCGGAAGCCGGGGCGCCGAGGAAGAGGAAGCCTTCAAGGCGCCGATCCGCGCCCAGTATGAAGAACAGGGCAACGCCTATTATTCCACCGCGCGGCTGTGGGACGATGGCGTCATCGATCCGGCCGACACCCGCATGGTGCTGGCGCTGGCGCTGTCGGCCTGCCGCAATGCCAAGACGAGGGAGACACGCTTCGGCGTGTTCCGCATGTGAGCCTGCGCGTAGAACAGCGCGGCACCGTAGCGGTCCTCACCATCGACCGGCCGAAAGTGCGCAATGCCTTCGACGGCGCCGTGATCGATGGGCTCAGCGACGTCTTTCGCCGGGCGGCAGGAGACGATGCGATCCGCGCCGTCCTCCTGCAGGCGGAAGGCGAGGTGTTTTCAGCCGGCGCCGATCTCGCCTGGATGCGGCGCATGGCCGAGGCCTCGCCGGAGGAAAACCTCGCCGACGCGCGCCGTCTGGCGCAACTGATGCGGCTCGTCGACACCTGCCCTAAGCCGGTCGTCGCCCGCATCCAGGGTGTAGCGCTTGCCGGTGCCGTGGGTCTTATCGCCTGCTGTGACATTGCCATCGCCACCGAGGGAGCGGAATTCGGCCTGAGCGAAGTGCGGCTCGGCCTCATTCCGGCAGTGATCGCACCCTATGTGGTCCGTGCCGTGGGCCCCCGGGCGGCGCGGCGCCTGTTTCTCAGTGCCGAACGCATCAAGGCGCCGGAAGCGCTGCGTTTGGGCCTGGTGCATGAGATGGTTGCGGCCGCCGGCCTTGACGATGCTGTGACCCGGCAAATTGCCGCCATTCTGGCCGGAAGTCCTTCCGCCCAGGCCGCCGCGAAGAAACTCGTGGCCGATGTGATGCGCCCCATCGACGACGCCTTGATCGAGGAGACAGCCCGCCGCATCGCCGCCATCCGCGCCAGCCCGGAAGGCCGCGAAGGCCTCGCCGCCTTCCTAGCCAAGAGGAAACCGCAATGGGCGCAATAGCCCGGCCCATCACCGCACTCCTCGTGGCCAATCGCGGCGAGATCGTGCTTCGTATCGCGCGCACGGCGAAGCGCATGGGAATCCGTGTCATTGCTGTCTATTCCGATGCCGATGCCGAAGCCATGCATGTGGCCGCAGCCGACATGGCGATCCGCATCGGCCCCGCCCCGGCGCGCGACAGCTATTTGAACATTCCCGCCGTCATCGCCGCGGCCCATATGGCGGGCGCCGATGCCATTCATCCGGGCTACGGATTTCTGGCCGAAAACGCCGAATTCGCAGCGGCCTGTGAACTGGCAGGCCTCGCCTTTGTCGGCCCTCCGGCTTCCGCAATCGCCATGATGGGCGACAAAGCCCGCGCCCGGGCGCTTGCCGTCGCGGCGGGCGTGCCGGTCGTCCCCGGTTATGATGGCAGCGATCAGACGCCGCAACGTCTGGCCCTGGCTGCCGAGGCAATCGGCTATCCAGTCATGCTGAAGGCGGCAGCCGGCGGCGGCGGCAGGGGCATGCGCATCGCCGCGACACCGGGGGAATTTGCCGCCGCCTTTGAAGGCGCCGGACGCGAGGCCGAGGCCGCCTTCGGCGATCGCCGCATGATCGTCGAGAAATATCTCGCCGCGCCGCGCCATATCGAAGTGCAAATTTTTGCCGACAGCGCTGGCCGCGTGATCCACCTGTTCGAGCGCGACTGCTCGATCCAGCGCCGTCACCAGAAAGTGATCGAGGAGGCGCCGGCCATCGGCCTCACCGCCGAAATGCGCGGCAAGCTGCGTCAATCTTCCATCGCCCTCGCCAAGGCCTGCGCCTATGTCGGCGCGGGCACCATGGAATTTCTGGTCTCCGGTAACCACTTCTATTTCATGGAGATGAATACCAGACTCCAGGTCGAGCACACGGTGACGGAAGCCGTAACCGGCCTCGATCTGGTCGAGTGGCAATTGCGCATTGCCGGCGGCGAAGATTTGCCCGCGGCGCAGGACGCCATCGTCGTGACCGGCCATGCCGTCGAGGCCCGGCTCTGCGCCGAGGACCCAGACCGGGGGTTTCTGCCGCAGACGGGCAGGCTCGCCCATCTTCGTCTGCCGGCAGGCTTGCCGGGCGTCCGCGTCGATAGCGGCGTGCGCCAGGGCGATGATATTCCTGTCCATTATGATTCCCTGATCGCCAAGATCATAAGCCGCGGCACGAATCGCACCGAAGCCATTGCCCAGCTCTCGGCAGCGCTTGCCGCGACCGAAATTGCCGGGCTGCCCAATAACCGGCGCCTGTTGGCCGCCATCGCCGGTCATTCCGCCTTCCGGGCGGCAAAGATCGACACAGGCTTCATCGCGCGGAACGCGCACGATCTTCTCGGCAATAAACCACAACCCGATGAACGCGTCCTGGCGCTGGCAAGTCTCGCCGCCCTGCGCCGGGCCGAGCGCCAAGCCGCGCACATCGATCCCGCCGATCCGCATTCGCCGTGGGCGCTTGCCAATGGCTGGCGGCTCGGCAGTTTCACCGCGCAGACGCTCCAGCTCCAGACCAACGGCGTGGTCCACAAGATCGGCATTCAGTACCGTGAAGCGGGCTATGACATGCTGATCGCCGGCAGGAGCATTGCCGTCTCCGGCAGCCTCGCCGGCGACGGCGCGCTGACGGCCAGAATCGGCGAGGCGCAACTTCAGGCCCGCGCCATCTTCGATAGCGGCGGGATGACCCTGTTCATCAACGGCGAAGACTATTCCATCATCATCGTCGATCCCTATCGGCCCGCGGCGGGACGCGCCGCCGATGAAGGCCACCTCCTCTCGCCCATGCCCGGTGTCGTGGTCGCGGTGGCGGCGGAGGCCGGACAGAAGGTGTCGAAGGGGTCTATCCTCGTGGTCGTCGAGGCCATGAAAATGGAGCATACAATTACAGCGCCCCGTGACGGACTGGTGAAGGCCCTGAATGTGGCAGCCGGCGACCGTGTCGCGGCGGGCGAAGAACTGGTGGTGCTAGAGGCGGTTGCATGAGCCGCGCCGCCGCCATCCGCATCGTCGAAGTGGGTCCGCGCGACGGCTTGCAGAACGAGGCCGCCATTCTTTCGCCCAAGGCGCGCATTGAAATGATCGAGGCTCTGGCAACGGCCGGCCTCAAGACGATCGAAGCCGGAAGCTTCGTTTCCCCCGCGCGGGTGCCGCAAATGGCCGATACGGACCTGGTTCTCGCCGGGCTGGCTTCACGCAGCGACCTGCACCTGCCGGTTCTCGTTCCCAATGCCAAGGGCCTTGCAGCGGCGAAGGCGGCGGGTGCCCGCGACATTGCGATCTTTGCCGCCGCGTCGGAAACGTTCTCGCGCAAGAACATCAACCGGGGCATCGACGAGAGCCTCGCCGAATACCGCTCCGTAGCGGCGGATGCCCTTGCCGCGGGCGTGAGGGTGCGCGGCTATGTGAGCTGCGTCCTCGGCTGTCCCTATGAAGGCAGGATCGCTGTCGCCAGTGTGGTGCGGGTCGCTTCCGCTCTTGCTGCAATGGGCTGTCATGAAGTCTCGCTCGGCGACACGATCGGCATCGGCACGCCCGACCGGGCCCGCGCCATGACCGGCGCCGTCGCCGCTGAAATCGGCATCTCCCGCGTGGCCGTGCATTTCCACGACACCTACGGCCAGGCCCTGGCCAATGTGCTGACCTGTCTCGATCTCGGCGTTACCGCGCTCGATGCCTCGGTCGCGGGGCTCGGCGGTTGCCCCTATGCGCCGGGAGCAAGCGGCAATCTCGCCAGCGAAGATCTGGTCTACATGCTAGAAGGCCTCGGCGTCGCAACCGGCGTCGATCTCGAAAGACTGGCCGCGGCGGGAGCCATGGCCTGTGCGGCGCTGGGCACCGGCAATCGCTCGCGCGCCGCCCTGGCGCTCATCGCCCGAAAGGGGGTCCCATGTACGACAGCGGTATGAGTTTCGGCCTCGGCAACGAGATCGAGGCGCTGCGCGACACGGTGCGCCGCTTCGCCCGCGAGAAGGTGGGCCCACGCGCCGCGGCCATCGACCGCGACAACGAGTTCCCGCGCGATCTGTGGCCGGAGATGGGTGCTCTCGGCCTTCTCGGCATCACCGCCGAGGAGGAATATGGCGGCGCCGCCATGGGCTATCTCGCCAATTGCGTGGCGGTCGAGGAATTGAGCCGCGCCTCGGCCTCGGTCGGCCTGTCCTATGGCGTGCACTCCAATCTTGCGGTGAACCAGATCACCCGCCACGGCACAAGCGCCCAGAAACAACACTACCTGCCGAAACTGATAGCCGGCGAGCATGTCGGCGCGCTTGCCATGTCGGAATCGGGCTCCGGCTCCGATGTCGTGTCGATGAAACTTCGCGCCGAAGCCAAGAGCGGCCACTTCCTGCTCAACGGCACCAAGATGTGGATCACCAACGGTCCCGACGCCGACATTCTCATCGTCTATGCCAAAACCGATGCCAAGGCCGGCGCCCACGGCATCACCGCCTTCCTGGTCGAGCGCGGCTTTGCCGGCTTCGCGACCGCCCAGAAGCTCGACAAGCTCGGCATGCGCGGCTCCAACACCTGCGAGCTGATCTTCCAGGATTGCAAGGTGCCGGAGGGAAATGTCCTCGGCCAGATCAACAAGGGCGTCGAAGTGCTGATGTCGGGGCTCGATTTCGAGCGCGTCGTGCTCGCCGCGGGGCCGCTCGGCATCATGGCCGCCTGCTTCGATCTAGCAATCCCCTATGTACATGAGCGGCGGCAATTCGGCCGCCCGATCGGCGAATTCCAGCTCATGCAGGCGAAGCTCGCTGACATGTACACCGCGGCCAACGCGGCGCGCGCCTATGTCTATGCGGTGGCCGCCGCCTGCGACCGCGGCGAGGAAAGCCGCAAGGATGCCGCGGGGTGCATACTTTACGCCGCCGAGCGGGCAACCGAAGTGGCGCTGCAGACCATCCAGACGCTCGGCGGCAACGGCTACATCAACGATTTTCCGGCGGGCCGTTTCCTGCGCGATGCCAAGCTCTATGAGATCGGCGCCGGCACCTCGGAGATCCGCCGCATGTTGATCGGCAGGGAGTTGTTCAACGAAAGCGCCTGAAGGAGAGAACTCGTGACCGCACGCGATCCGATTGTCATCTCGTCCTACGCCCGAACCCCTATCGGCGGTTTCCTGGGCTGCCTGTCCGGCGTCAAGGCAACCGAACTTGGCGCTGCCGCGGTGCGCGAGGCGGTGCGGCGCTCGGGCGTCGACCCGGAGCGTATTGACCGCATCGTCATGGGTTGCGTGCTGGCCGCCGGCTTGGGGCAGGCCCCGGCGCGTCAGGCCGCAATCGGCGCCGGCCTGCCCACGAAGGTCGAAGCCACCACAATCAACAAGATGTGCGGCTCAGGGTTACAGGCGGCGATCCTGGCGGCGGACACGATTGCGGCGGAAAGCGCGGAGGTCATTGTTGCAGGCGGCATGGAAAGCATGTCGAATGCCCCCTATCTTCTCGCCAAGCACCGTTCCGGTGCCCGCATCGGCCACGACCGGATGAGCGATAGCATGTATCTCGACGGGCTTGAGGATGCTTATGAGCCGGGCAAGCTGATGGGCGCCTTCGCCGAGGACGCGGCGCGCGCCTATCAATTGACCCGCGCCGCCCAGGATCAATTCGCTCTCGAAAGCTTGACCCGGGCCCGCGCCGCGCAGGGGAGCGGCGGCTTCGATAAAGAGATCGTGCCGGTGGCAGGTATCGCCCGCGACGAACAGCCCGAACGCGCCGATCCCGCCCGTATTCCAACCCTCAAGTCCGCCTTCGCCCCCGACGGCACCATCACCGCGGCCAATGCCTCGTCGATCTCCGATGGCGCCGCCGCCGTGCTGATGACCCGCGCCTCGACGGCGAAATCGCTCGGCCTTCCCGTTGCCGCACGCATCGTCGCCCATGCCGCCCATGCCCAGGAGCCACGGCACTTCGCCAGCGCGCCGGTTCCGGCGATCCATAAAGTGCTGGCGAAAGCCGGATGGACGGTGACTGATGTCGATCTCTTCGAAGTGAACGAGGCCTTCGCCGCCGTCGCCATGATCGCCATGCGGGAGTTGGCGATCCCGCATGAGCGGCTCAACGTCAATGGCGGCGCCTGCGCGCTGGGTCATCCGATCGGCGCCTCCGGCGCCCGCCTTCTGGCGACACTCATCGCGGCACTGGAAGCGCGGGCTGCGAAGCGCGGCGTCGCCGCCCTGTGCATCGGCGGCGGCGAAGCAGTGGCCATGGCGGTGGAATGCGACTGAAGGAGAGAGACATGAAACAGGCGGGTCCGCTGCGGCTGCATATTCCCGAGGCCCGCTTCCGTCCCGGCGACAAGCCCGATTTCAGCTATTTGCAATTGCCGAAAGCGGGGGCGGCGATACGTCCGGAGATCGATGCCAAGGCTTCGGCCACGCGCGATCTGGCTTACGGCCTGGTGCGGGTCCTGGACGAGGACTCTGCCGCGGTAGGCGCCTGGGACCCGAAGCTCGCGCCCGAAACTTTGCAGCGGGGTTTGCGCGCCATGCTGCTGACGCGGGCTTTCGACGAGCGCATGTTTCGCGCCCAGCGCCAGGGCAAAACCTCTTTCTATCTCAAATGCACCGGCGAGGAGGCGATCGCGGTGGCCCAGGCCTTCGCCCTCGAGGCCGGCGACATGTGCTTTGCCTCTTACCGCCAGCAGGGCCTGCTTATCGCCCGCGGGTGGCCAATCCTCGACATGATGTGCCAGATCTATGGCAACGCCCGCGACCGGCTGAAGGGCCGCCAGCTCGCTATCCTCTATTCGGCGCGCCAGGCCGGTTTCTTTACGCTCTCCGGCAATCTGGCGACGCAGTGTCCGCAGGCGGTGGGCTGGGCCATGGCGTCGGCCTACAAGGGCGGCCGCGACATTGCCGCCACCTGGATCGGCGAAGGCGCCTCCGCCGAGGGCGACTTCCACCACGCGCTCACCTTCGCCGCCGTCTATCACGCCCCGGTCATCCTCAACCTAGTCAACAATCAATGGGCGATTTCGTCGAGCCAGGGCGTGGCCGGCGGCGAGGAAGCGACTTTCGCCTCGCGCGCCGTGGGCTTCGGCATTCCCGGCATCCGGGTCGACGGCAATGATTTTCTCGCGGTCTACGGGGTCACCCGTTGGGCCGCCGATCGGGCCCGCTCCAATCATGGCCCCACCCTCATTGAACTCTTCACCTATCGGGTGGCGCCGCATTCGACCAGCGACGATCCCGCGCGCTACCGCCCTGGCGACGAAGGCCAGCACTGGCCCTTGGGCGATCCCGTCGACAGATTGAAGCGCCACTTGATCCGGCTCGGCGAATGGAGCGAGAAGCGCCATGCCGCACTGGTGGCCGAACTGGACGAGGAGGTGCGCGCCGCCAATGTCGAAGCGCAAAGCTACGGCGTCCACGGCGGCGGCCCCTATCACGATCCCGGTACCATGTTCGAGGATGTCTACAAGGACATGCCCTGGCATTTGCGCGAACAGCAGCGCGAACTCTTGCGCTACAAGGCGCAGGCGCCGGGCGGAAAGGAAGCGTAATGGCTTCCATGAATATGGTGCAGGCGCTCAATTCCGCCATGGATGTGATGCTGGCGCGCGATCCCGATGTTTTGGTTTTCGGCGAGGATGTGGGATTTTTCGGCGGCGTGTTCCGCTGCACCGAGGGTCTGCAGCAGCGCTACGGCGACCGGAGAGTCTTCGATGCGCCGATCGCCGAGGGCGGCATCATTGCGGTAGCGATCGGCATGGGCGCCTACGGCCTGCGCCCCGTGGTCGAATGCCAGTTCGCCGATTACATCTATCCAGCCTTCGACCAGATCGTCTCGGAAGCGGCGCGCATCCGCTACCGCTCGGCGGGCGAATTCAACGTGCCGCTCACCGTGCGCGCGCCCTATGGCGGCGGCATTTTCGGCGGCCAGACCCACAGCCAGAGCCCGGAGGGATTGTTCACCCATGTCTGCGGCATCAAGACCGTCATTCCGTCCAATCCCTATGACGCCAAGGGCCTGTTGATCAGCGCTATCGAGGACGACGATCCGGTGCTGTTCTTCGAGCCCAAGCGCCTTTATTCCGGCCCCTTCGATGGCCAACACGAAAAGCCGGTGCAACCGTGGACCGGCCATCCGGCCAGCGAGGTGCCCATCGGCTATTACAAGGTGCCGCTCGGCCAGGCGGCGGTGGTGCGGCCGGGCGAAGCGCTGACCGTGCTTGCCTACGGCACCATGGTGCATGTTGCGGTGACCGCCGCGGCCGAGACCGGCATCGACGCCGAGATCGTCGATCTGCGCAGCCTGCTGCCCGTCGATATCGGAACGATTGTGAGATCGGTCGAGAAAACCGGCCGTTGCCTCATTGTACACGAGGCGACGCGCACCGGCGGCTATGGCGCCGAACTTTCCGCCCTGGTACAGGAGCGCTGCTTCTACCATCTCGAAGCGCCAATCCTGCGGGTGACCGGCTGGGACACGCCTTACCCGCACAGTTTCGAGTGGGACTATTTCCCCGGACCGCGCCGGGTTGGTGAAGCCATGCAGCAGACGTTGGCCGCTTGAGGAGCGATGGCAATGGCGACTTATGTCTTCAAGCTTCCCGACGTCGGCGAAGGCATCGCCGAGGCCGAGATTATCCAGTGGCATGTCAAGGTGGGAGACAGCGTCAAGGAAGATCAGCCGCTCGTCGATGTGATGACCGATAAGGCCACCGTGGAAATCGCCGCCCCGGTTGCCGGCAGGATTGTGTCGCGCCGCGGCGAGCGGGGCAACAAGGCCGCGGTCGGCGCCGAACTGGTCACCTTCGACACCGGCGCCGCCACTCTCGAGACATCCACAGCGCAACAAGCACCGACACCCATGAGGACCATAATCAAGCCGACTGGGCCACCGGCGCCCAAGCCGGGCGGCGAACGAAAAGTCCTTGCAGCGCCGGCCGTCCGCGCCCGCGCCGCGGCGCTGGGTATTGCCCTTGATACCGTCGAAGGGAGCGGCCCCGAAGGCCGCATCGGCCATCGGGACCTCGACCGCCTGCTGCAAATGCGCCAAGGCGCCGCGGCGCCACCCGACGTCGAGGTGCAGAAGGGAGGCGAAGAGATCGCCGTTTTTGGTCTGCGCCGCAAGATCGCAGAACGCATGCAGGACTCGAATCGCCGCATTCCGCACTTTACCTATGTCGAGGAGATTGACGTGACAGCGCTGGAGGAGTTGCGCCAGCACCTGAATGAATCATCGGGGGCCGGGAGCCCGCGTCTCACCGTTCTGCCTTTCCTGATCCGGGCGTTGATAAAAAGCATCGCCGCCCATCCCGGCGTCAACGCTCATTTCGACGATGCCGCGGGCGTCATTCATCGTCACGCCGCGGTCCATGCCGGCATCGCCACCCAGACCCCGCGCGGACTTTTGGTGCCGGTTGTCCACCACGCGGAACGCCTCGATCTGTGGCAGCTCGCCGGTGAAATTGCCCGCCTGAGCGAAGCGGCCCGCGCCGGCAAATCGCGTCGCGAGGACCTGACGGGCTCGACCATCACGGTCACCAGCCTCGGCGCCCTTGGCGGCATTGCCGCAACACCGATCATCAATGCACCGGAAGTCGCCATCATCGGTGTCAATCGGATTGCCGCACGCCCCCTTGTGCTGGAAGGCCAAATCGTCATCCGCAAGATGATGAACCTGTCCTCGTCCTTCGATCACCGTATCGTCGACGGATACGACGCGGCGGCATTCATTCAATCGGTGAAACAAGCGCTCGAGGCACCGGCCGGATTGGCGACCGCGCCGGACAATCCTTCATAATCCGCGACCGACAGAACTGCGTGGAACGAACCATTCCTGCAGCGGAACGACAATAATGGGCGGAATCCGAAGACGGTTCGATCGCAGACGCGGAAGGCGAAGTGATGTTTCTTGGCACAGAGTGCATTGCAGGCGAGGTTTGCCTGAGGGAGTTTCGCTTTGTCTGCGTAGCGGAGTCGGATGAAAGGTGATTCAATGACGAGTACATTTCGCGGAGATAACTGTTGCGCCGCCATCACCTGTTGACCAAGACGATCTCATTGCCGAACGAAACAAATGGCCGATATGGGGGCGCGGCATTGTCAACTTAGCGACGAATGATTGTGAAGGCCCCACTCCGATCTCAATTCTCATGCTGACGCGGTCGCCGCCGTCCAAACAGCTGTGGCCCTACTCCAGAGGTGGCGGAGAGTACAACGGCGGATCAGATGACGTTGGAGATTGAAGGTATTGTAGACGGCAGAATGGGTGGCAAGAAATCTCCGGGCTGAGCCCTGTGATTTGAATCGTCGTTGCTTCCTCTCGCGGTGGCCGATCGGCATTCTGGAGATTGCGACAGAACTGTTGGCCGAACTTCCTGGTCCAGCAGCGGATGGTCTCATAGCTGACATCGATGACTCGGTCGGCCATCAAGTCTTCGACATCCCGAAAGCTCAGGGCAAACCGAAAGTACAGCTACACCGCCTGGCGGATGATGGCAGTTGGAAATCGATGGTGAGCATGGCAAATCGGGTTCATCCATCGCCATCCCAAATTGGACCCGAAGCATCAAGACCATAAATCGCACATCTGACCATGGCGCAGGTGATTGACGCTCGTTTGCCTGTCAATTCGGGTGGACGCTATTCCACGAGCCGGTTTTGAAATGTGTCATGTGGTTAAGGCGGGCTCGCGCTTCTCCAGCAAAACTTGACCCTGAATCCGGATTATTTGATTGACATGTCGGTCAAACGATGTTTAATTTTTCTACTCTTGGGTTTCTTCTTATATCGGCGGGCGCATTGCAATGCGTGTCGCGGTGCCCGTGTGCAGTGGGATATCGCAGACAGTCCGCGTCGCGGATTTTTCGGAAGGGGGAAGCAATGACCACAACCATCTCGTCTTGGCGTCAGCCATTATCCCGCCGCAGCGTTCTTGCGGGTTTGTCGTCCGCCGCCGGCACCGCAGTTTTGCCGCGCCACAGTCTTGCCGCCGACGAGCTCAATGTGCTCGTCTGGTGCGATCACGCCGATGCGAAGCTCATCCAGCCTTTTGAGCAGGCCCATGGCGTGAAGGTGAATGTGAAGACCTACGAAGGCACTGGCACGGGACTGTCGATTATCGAGCAGTCCCAGCCCGGCGATTGGGATGTCTTCATGGTCGACGCGACCGATGTGCCGCGCATCGTCGAGAAGGGGATTTTCATGGAGCTGCCGGATGCGACCGCTCCCTGGAGCGACATGTTCGATGCGTTGCGGCAATCGCCGTTCGCGCACCTTAACGGAAAGCTCTACGCGGTGCCGGAGAAATTCGGCTATTACGGCGTCTGCTTCAACAAGAACAAGGTCGATACCGCCGACGCGCGGCGCGGCGACATCATATGGAACGACAAATACAAGGGCCGCATTGCCGTCTACGACTACTATTTTCCGTTGATTCAGATGATCGGCCTGGAGAACGGCTGGAAGCCCGCCGAGATCGACAAGGAAAAGCTTGGCAAGATTCGCGAACGCCTGCTGGCGGCCAAGCCGAATATCAAGGTCATCGGCGATATCGTCAGTGTGCAGAATGCCCTGGTGACGGGAGGCGTGGACGTCATATATGGCGGCGCGGAATTCACGGTCTCGAACCTTATTCCGGCCAATCCGCAGCTCGACTGGGTCATAGCCGATTCCAGCGGCCTGATTTGGACACAGGGTCTGACCGTTTTGAAGGCAAGCAATCGCAAGGACCTGGCGCTGGATTTCGTGAAGTGGGTGATGAGCCCGAAGGGCCAGGGCTTGCTTGCGACGTCCGACTGCTACTGGGGCATGCCGACCAACAGCAAGGCCGAACTTGACGATACCCAGAAGAAGATTTTGCGCTGGGACGAACAGCCGGCCTATCTGAAAAACTCGGTTTTTTCGCAGCTGCCCGCGAGCGATATCGATGCCCAGATGCTCGATGTCTGGACCGAATTCCTGCAGTCGTGAAGCCCTGCTGAATTGGGCGCTGCAGTGCCTCCGGTGAGTTCCATACGGTCCGGCGACCGGATTCAAATGAACCGCAAGCCGGTCGATGCCGCGCAGTGGCTGGCTTGGCCCGCGATACTCTATACGCTTGCGTTCTTCGTCCTTCCCCTTGCCGTCATGGTTTGCGTGAGCTTCTGGGTCAGGCGCAGCAGCGGCCTGGAAGCCGATTGGACGATCGACAACTATGTCAAGTTCTTCAGTCGCCCCTATCTGATCACAGCCCTGCTGAATTCGATCGAGGTGACCCTCATCACCACGGCGTTGAGCGTGGTGCTGGCATATCCCTTCGCCTATGTGCTGGCCTTTCATGTCTCGCCGAAATGGCAGAAGCTGGTCCTGCTAGCCGCCGTGCTTCCGTTCTGGACCTCTTATGTGGTGCGCTCCTATAGCTGGCTGCTGGTGATCAGCGACAATGGCATTCTCAACTCGTTCCTGCTGTGGACCGGGCTGATCGCAACGCCGATCAAAATCGCCTATACGCGGGCGGCAACGGTGCTCGGCTTCGTGCACTTCTTCGTCCTGTTGCTGACCCTCACCCTCTACGCCAATCTGGTTCAGATCAGTCCGTCATATCTCAAGGCGGCCGAGGACCTGGGCGCATCGCGCTGGAGCGTGCTGTGGCGCATCATTCTGCCCTTAAGCATTCCCGGCATCGCCGTGGGCGCCTTTCTGACATTTGTCATTACCATTGGCGACTATATCACGCCGCAGATCCTGGGCGGCAACACCGAAGTGCTGCTGCCCCAGGCGATCATGCTGCAAATCGTGCGAAGCGCGAATTTTCCCATGGCTTCGATGATGAGCTTGCTGCTCATGCTGCTTATCCTTGCCGTCTACGGACTGTTCCACCGCCACCTGAAGATGGACAGGCTGTGATGACCTTCAGGATATCGGCGATACCGGTGGGCCTTCTGATCGCAGCCATGCTGTGCTTCATTTACCTTCCCGTCGTTGTCCTCATTCTCTTCTCGTTCCAGAGCGGCGATCTTCCGGTTCCGCCCATCGATGGCCCCAGCCTCAAGTGGTACGTCAAGGCTCTTTCCAACGACCGTCTGACCGGCTCTCTCATTAATTCAATCCTCGTGGGTGCAGTTTCTTCGGCGGCGGCGACCGTCATGGGTTTTCTCGCGGCCTATGGGCTTTTTCGTCGTCGTCCGGCCAGCGCAGACGCCATACGCGTCTTGCTGATTTCGCCCATCGCCGTATCCTATCTTATTGTCGGACTCGGCCTGATGATCGTTTTCAACCTGGCCGGCATTGGGCGCTCGCTTGTGGCGGTTGGAATCGGCCATGTCGTAATCAACTTGCCGCTCTGCTTCGCCATCATCTATTCGCAGCTCGGCGATCATCTCCGCAATATTGACAACGCCGCGCGCGATCTCGGTGCCGGGGATTTCGCGACCATGTCGCGCATCATAGTCCCTGTCATGCTGCCTTCGGTGATAGCTTCGTTTTGCTTGTCTTTCACCTTGTCCTGGGACGAATTCATCATCGCGTTGTTGCTGTCCCGCTTTGAAGTCACACTCCCGGTGATGATCTTCGAACTGATGCGGGCCGGTCTCACGCCGGAGGTCAATGCCGCCGGCACCATCATCTTCTGCATTTCCATCATCACCGCCGTGGTCGCCGCCTCGCTGACCATTCTCAGGCCGGAGCGGAAGCCATGAGCGATGTGGCTGTCGAACTGCGCGACGTCTCCAAGAACTATGGCGGTTATGTCGCGCTTGACCGCTTTTCGCATTCGGTGCGGAAGGGCGAATTCGTCGTGCTGCTCGGTCCATCGGGGAGCGGCAAGACCACGCTTCTTTCAATCCTCGGCGGTTTCACGACGCCGTCGACCGGTACCGTGCTGATCGGTGACCGCGACGTAACGGCCATGCTGCCGGCAAGCCGGCCGACCGCCACCGTATTTCAGGACTATGCGCTGTTTCCGCACATGACGGTGCGGGACAATGTCGCCTTCGGTCTGGCGATGCGGCGCATCCCGAAGCCGCATCGGTTCGAACTTGCGGCACGCGCCCTTGCCGTCGTCGGTCTCGACGGCTTCGGCGGCCGGCGCATCCATCAGCTTTCCGGCGGACAGCGGCAGCGCGTGGCGCTTGCCCGCGCCATTGTGATCGAGCCGGAGGTGCTGCTCCTCGACGAACCGCTGGGAGCGCTGGACGTCAAAATCCGGCGCCAGATGCAGGATGAACTTTTGCATCTGCAGCGCAAGCTGGGCAGCACCTTCATTCATGTGACCCATGACCAGGAAGAGGCCATGTCGATCGCCGACACGATCGTTCTCCTGAACCATGGCCGGATCGAGGACGTGGGCGCCCCTGAACGCATTTATCAGCAGCCGGCCAGCGTTTTTGCCGCCTCGTTCATGGGTGAGACCAATCTGTTTGAAGGAAAGGTAACCGAGTCCAGAGGCGGGGAGCTTGTTGTCGAAACGCCGGCCGGCCGCATCATCGCCCGGGGCTCGGCCCCGCCCGGCGCCAAGGTCCATATTTCCATTCGGCCGGAGAATATCAGGCTTGGAGCCCAGACCGAAGGCACCTTCGGTCTCGGCCGTGCCAAGCTGCGCGATGTGATCTTTCAGGGAACCCATCGGCGCTGCCGCGCCGAATTGGAGGGCAAGGATGCGGTGGCCCTCCTTCTGTATCTCCGGCCCGAAGCGGGCGAGCTGGGCGACGTTGCAAGCGACCTCTGGGTGCGCCCGCAGGATATCGCGCTCATTCATGGAGAGCCGGCATGAACGCCCGTGCAACGACCGCCGCGCGCGATCGCACCGACACCGTGCGGCTGGCCAAGGCGCGGCTCCGGCGCACCGAAGGTGTTCGCTCGGACGCGGTGCTCGAAGCGGCACTCATTCTGTTTTCCGAGGAAGGCTACCGCGATGTAACAATTCAACGCATCGCCAAGCGGCTCCGCATCCGGCACTCGCTGATCTACTACTATTTCGAGAGCAAGGAGAAGCTGTTCCACTCGGCCCTGCTTCATGCGATCGAAAAGGTGATGGCCGAATACCAGGCGGTGAAGCTGCGGCACGCCCATCCGGTCGACCTGATCGACGACTGGTTTCGCATCAATGTGAACCTGGCACCGCTCTTGAAAGGGCTGATCAACATCATGATCGATCATGCGAGTTTCGACCGGCGCAAGACGCCGAAGTTCGTCGACGACATCGTTCGCGATTTTTACGCTTTGGAACAGACGACCTTGGCGCAATGCATCAGGGAGGGCGTCAGGGCCGGCATTTTCACATGCCGGTCGCCCGAAGCCATGGCGTCTTTCATTTCGAGAAACATCGATGGCATCTACTACGGGGCCATCGTCAGGCGCGACGCCTCGATCCCCGAATCGATGAACGAATTGCGGAAAAACGTGCGGAAGCTTCTCGGCTATGAGGGCCGGGACAGAGACAAGACGGAGGCTTGAGTCATGTGCAGTGTCTGTGGCTGCGGCGGCGGCGAACACCGGATCGAGGGTGCCCACTTTCATTACGACAATCCGCAGGCGCCCGGGCACCGGCACGATCACGGCCGCCTGATCGAGATCGAGCAGAGCATCCTGGCAAAGAACCAGCACTATGCGGATCAAAACCGCGCCGACTGGCGGCGGCGCGGCATATTCACCATCAACTTCATATCGAGTCCTGGGGCCGGCAAGACCACCTTGCTCGTCGAGACCGTCAAGCCGCTGAAAGCGGTTCTTCCCGTGGCCGTTGTCGAAGGCGATCAGGAAACCGCCAATGACGCGGACCGAATCAGGGCGGTGGGCGTTCCCGCCATCCAGATCAATACCGGCAAGGGCTGTCACCTCGACGCCCACATGGTGGGGCACGCCGTCGGCGAGTTGCAGCCGCCGCGCGATGGCGTGATGTTTATCGAAAATGTCGGCAACCTGGTCTGTCCCTGTGGCTTCGATCTCGGCGAAGACAAGCGCGCCGTCCTGCTCTCGGTGACCGAGGGAGACGACAAGCCGGTCAAATATCCCGATGCCTTCGCCAGCGCCGACATCATGATTATCTGCAAGATGGATCTGGCGCCTTATGTCGACTTCGACGTGGGCAAGGCTTCGGCATTGGCGCGCGAATTGAACCCGGCCCTTGAGATCGTCGAGCTCTCGGCCAAGACCGGCGTTGGCATGGCGCAATGGCTGAACTGGATCAAGGCCGGCGCGGCAAATAGCGGGGGTGTTAGATGCACGAACTGACGATCGCCAACAACCTCGTCGAACTGGCGGCCGATCATGCCAGGCGTCTGGGCACCGGCCGCGTCATCAGGATCAACGTGCGGCTGGGCAAACTCTGCGGCATCGCCCATGCATTGTATTTCTGCTTCGGCCCAGCGGCGCGTGGCACGCTGTGCGAAGGCGCCGAATTGCAAATCACCGAAGTTCCGTTGACCATCCACTGCGAACCCTGTGGCGGAGTCAAACGCCCGCGGACGCCGTTCAACCTGCGATGTCCCGATTGCGGCCGCCCGGCGCGGAAGGTTCTCAGCGGCCGCGAGATGGAACTCGTCTCCATCGAACTTGCCAGTCAACCGGCGGCAACCGCCGCCACGCGAGATGAATTGCAGCCACAAGGACAAATCCGATGAGCGCCAACATGGACCATATCTGGAAATTCGTGCCCCATCAGCATCAGGGCCCGGCCCAGCAGACCGGTGCGGACGATCACATCTACTCGCCCAAGAACCACAATGGCGCCTTCAAGTCGCGGGGCCTTACGACCTTCATGGGTGCGCCCTATTGCCCGCCGGACCGGCACGCGATCCGCGCCATGGGCGCCAAGGTCTGTTTCCTCGGCGCCCCCTGGGATCAAGGCCAGATCGTCCGCGCCGGCACCTCGCAAGGCGCGTCGGGACTGCGCGAGGCGACAACCCAGTACTTCTCCTACATGTTCGAATACGATGTCGATCTCCTGACATTCTTCAAGGTCGTCGACTGCGGCGACATTCCCAATGTTCCCGGCAACAACGCGAAGTCCCACGAACTGATCTACCGGTATGTCACCGAGTGCCTCGAAGGCGGCGCCAAGGTCATCATGAGCGGCGGCGACCACTCGTTACCCATTCCGGGTTCCCGGGCCCTGTCGCATTTCACCCGCAAGGGCAAGATGGGTTATCTCCATGTCGACAGCCATCTCGATGCCGGGCCGGACTGGGCCGGCAACAAGATCACCAATTGCTCCGGACCGGCGCGCGCCATCGAGCTGCCCAACTGCAATGCCGAGAACATGGCGCATCTCGGTTCGCGCAACAGCCTCAACCCGAAGGACTGGTACGACTTTTATGTCGACAACGACATAAGGGTGGTCGCCATGGGCGAGATCATCGACCGTGGTGTCGAAGCCTGCACCAAGGAAATCTTCGAGCGCGCCTGGCGCGGAACCGAAACGGTCTATTTTTCCTGGGACACGGATTCGATCGACATCAGTTGCATGCCGGGTTCCACCTCCCCGGAATGTTACGGCCTCAAGGCAAGGGAGGCGATCCAGCTTGCAAAAACGGCCGGCCGCTATGGCTGCGACGTGCTCGAAGTCGTCGAACTCGCCCCCTATTTCGACGTCAGCCACATGAGCATCAAGATGGCAGCCAACATGATTTATCACTACCTCGGCTCAAGGGCGAAGACCCTCATCGAGCAGGGAAAACAACCTTAGTCATTTCATCCGGCGCAAGAGGAACACGTCCATGAATCCCGCAAAGAGCTATGCCCATCTGTTCTCCCCGCTTGGTGGCGACGCCGGCGACAACTACCGTGCCCCCAATGTACTCACCTTCCTGCGCTCGACCTATGTGGCGCTCAATGCCGAGGCGCTGAAGAGCAGCGGGGCAAGATACGCCTTTCTCGGCGTGCCCTTCGATGAAGGCAATATCGGCAAGCCCGGGTCGGAAGAAGGTCCACGCGAGTTCCGCCTCGCCTCGCAGGAGTACTTCTCCTACTGGTTCGAATACAACGTCGACCTCCACGGCACCATGGTTGATTGCGGCGACGTTTCGATGCCGAAAGTGAGTCCGGAGGTGGCGCGCGAACGCATCTACCGCGCCGTGCGTGAAGTGCTGAAGGCCGGGCTTGTGCCGATCATCGTGGGCGGCGACCGCTCCATGTCGATAGCCGCGGCCAAGGCGCTGTCCGACCACATCGGCAGCAAGAAGATGGGCTATTTCCATTTCGGCGCCCATCTGGACATGTCGGACAGCTGGGCGGGCGAACGCAATCTTGCCCCCTGCGCCCTGGCCCGGATCACCGAACTTCCCAATCTGGCGCCCGGCAACGTCGCGCATATCGGGGCCCGCAACTCGATGAACCCGAAGGATTGGATCGATCTTGCCAAGCAGCGCGGTATCCGCTTCAATTCCATGTTCGAACTCCTCGACAATGGCATCTACCCGGTGGTCGAGAAGGCAATAGATCGGGTCTGGAAAGGCACGGATGCGCAATATCTGAGCTTCAATTTCAATGTCATGGATGCCTCGGCGGCCCCCGGCGTGACATCGACCGAGCCTGGCGGACTTGAATCCCGTGAAATGATGCGGATTGCCGAGATGATCGCCAAGCGCAAGCAGGTGAGCGTTATCGACGTCAGCGAGCTCTGCCCCGCCTTCGACGTCAGCGGAACGGCCGCGCGTCTAGCCGTCTGCGTGGTAACCCGCATCATGGCGGCGCTGGCCAAGGAACGCGGCGAGGAGATCGACGCGCGAATCCGGCGGAGCGATCTGGTAGGAAGTTGAGGTTGTCTCTTGCATGATAATGGGAAAGCGCGGGATCGCGGCCACCATTGATGCAGCGGTCATCCTTAAATGGGATCATGCGGTGGGGTCGGTTGAGGTGGGGAAAAAAGAAGGCCGATCTGCTTGTTGTCGCCGGCTGTGAAATTGCTTACAATTATGACCCCTAACTGAAAACACCGTAAGCAATTGATTTTGATCATATATCGATTTGTCAGGTGGGGTCGGCTTTCGCGCGAAACGTGACCCTTTGAAATCACCGATTCTTCAATGAACGCAGCAAGTTAGAAGGCGTTGTGGTGGGGTCATTGTTCGGGGCGATTTCATATGAGCTCTGCGCCATTCATCATCTGTACGACCCGGACACATAGGTTACATTTCATACCGGGGACATCGGTTACACTTTTGTGACCCGGCCGGTTTCGCTGTGCCGGTCAATGGTTGCAGTCCCGGATCGCCGCTTGTCCCTGGCAAGCGCGTTTTGGGGGCAAATAATCTTTGTACCTTGCGGTAATGTCCACAAACATCATCCGCCGGTCCGGAATCGTCCCGCAGCTGTGCGCCAATATTCGAATTGAATCATAGAGGCGTCGGCGTATATCTATAATCCTGCAACTGTCGAGTTATGGTCAGGATTTAGTAATGTTCGACGATCTTCCCACCGATCCCAGGAATAAGGGCCTGCAATTTACTGGCGCGGTGGACCGGATTTCGCCAGCCGACGGAATTCATGGCTGGGCGCTCGATACGCAGAATCCAAGTTCCAGCATTGAACTTCAAGTATGGTCCGGCGGATTTATTCTGGCCAGCACTCGAACGGGCCTGCCGCGGCCGGACATCTCCGCCGCGATCAAAGCGGAATCCAAGAGCGGATTCGTTTTGTCATGGCAAAGCTTCGATCAGGCATATGTCGGGCAGTTGCGCGCAAGACGAGAACACGAGCCAGTCTATATTCTCGCGCCGGCCGGAAAGGGTGCATTGGTCTATGCCTGCGATCCTTTGGACCTGTCCAGCCTGTACATGCTGATCGCCGCTGCCACGTCTCAAGACAGGCGTGCAACCGGGGGAGCCCGGCCTGCCATTTCCAAAGCAGCAATTCTCGTCACGCCGGCTGTCAGCGTGCATTTCGATACAATGACCGGCAGTGTAAACATTGCGGCGCGGGAGCCCGGCGAAGGCTACGACATCTTCGTGGACGGTAAATTCAGCGGCATCCGCCACCCGGCCTTACAGAGTTTGCCGATTGGCCGTGTCAACCGGCTGACCGATAGCGAATTCGCCGGACCGACGCTGAACTGGCAGGCCGATAACTTCCCGGTGAGCAAGAACCTGAGCCCCGAATGGACACTCGAGGGTGCAAATACCGCTTATTTGCACGGCAAGCCCGGTGAAAACGAAAAACCGGTTGTGGCCATTTTTACGTGCCCGGCAGACGGCCGCGAGATCCGTATCAAAACGGGCGAAGACTATTGTTTCCAAGCGCTTTTCGCCCTGCATCGCTGCATGGGTGCGGTCCGCCTCGTATTTCTGGATGAAACGAGAACGGCAATCAAAAACGTGCAGAAGACAATTCCGCAGGAGTTCGAGGGTGGCCCGAAGGCGGCCAACTACGCACACGTCGCCCTGGTGGCGCGCGCGCCGGCCGGCGCAACGCGGCTGCGGATCGAAATCGAGAAAGGAATTACGCTCGGCGGCACGGAAAGCCTGCTGTTCTTTATGCGGCCCAGCCTCACGCGGGGCTTCGAGAAACCGAGCTTTGACGCAATACTGCACAGCGTATCGGCGATCGCGGCTTCGGAAATTTTCCGCGGCGACGATAGCCGATTTTATGCTTGCAGCATCGCTTTGCCGGGAGAAGTCCTGGACGGATCCTTGCATACGCTCGGGGTGAAGGAGCGCGGGTCCGGCGCCTGGATCACGCCGGCTCCACTGGAGGTCCAGATCGGCGAAGCATGCACGGGCATGATTCATGGCATCGAAGGATCGGTGTTGGTGGCGCGCGTCAATGTTCCCAAAGGTTGGAGCAATTCCGTCTCGGTATCGCTGTGGATCGATGGACGGCCCGAAGGCCACCCATTCTTCAGCCAGGCCGGCGGAAGCTCGGTCCGCTTGCCGCTGCCCGTCAGTGCCTGTGACGGGCGTCCACATCTGTTCGAAATTCGACTTGGAATGTCGGGGGAACTTCTGGCCCAGTTCGCCGCGCTGGGACCGGTCCACTCCACTCCCTGGGATGCGATGCAGCAATATACCGGAATGCCGCTGCCGGGTCAGCTCGCTCCGATGGCGGGTTACCGTTATGCCTCGCTGGCCGCGCCGCGGGGCAATAAGGGCGGCGTGGATCGAGCCGTGCTCCATGACATTCTGCTCGAGGGTTTTGGCAAGCCGCGGAGCCAATTCTTGAATCTGCCGTTTCCCAAGGTGGCGAAGCCCGATGTGTCGATTGTGATTCCAGTTCATAACAAGTTCGACGTCACTTACAATTGCCTGGCCGCCCTGCTTTTCGCCGAAACCAGTGTCGGTTTCGAGGTGATTGTCGTCGACGACGGTTCGAGCGACACGACAACCCGGCTCAATGACGTGGCGCCCGGCGTCGTTTATGTCCGCAACAAGACGGCCCTCGGTTTCGTCGGCGCCTGCAATGCCGGAGCCGCCGCGGCGCGCGGACGCTACATCGTTTTCCTGAACAACGACACGGAGCCCACGGCCCAGTGGCTCGACGAACTGCTGTTCGTCTTCGCGAATTTCGACGGGGTGGGACTGGCCGGCTCCAAATTAATCTATCCCGACGGCACCCTGCAGGAGGCCGGAGGCAACGTGTGGGAAACCGGCGACCCGTGGAACTATGGCCGCGGCGGCAACCCGTCGGATCCGCGCTATTCCTACACGCGCATTTGCGACTATGTCTCGGGCGCCGCCATTATGATCCCCGCTTCCCTGTGGAAGGAGGTGGGCGGCTTCAGCAAGGAGTTCGCGCCGGCCTATTTCGAGGATACCGATCTCGCCTTCAAGGTGCGCAATGCCGGTAAAAAGGTGGTCTTCGCGCCCCGGTCGCTCGTCATTCACTACGAGGGCCTGTCGAACGGTACCGACCAGACCGCCGGCTCCGGACTGAAGCGCTTCCAGGCAATCAACCGCCCGAAGTTCAAGCGCAAATGGTCGGCTCTCTTCGCCGGCAACGGCAAGGCCGGGCAGGATGTCGATCTCGCCAAGGATCGCGGCGTGAGCAAGCGCGTGCTCTTCATCGACGCCGAGTTTCCGCGGCTCGACCAGGACGCCGGCAGCTACGCCGCGCTCCAGGAAATCCGCATGTTCCAGGCGCTCGGCTGCAAGGTGACGTTCGCGCCCCTCAACATGGCCTATCTCGGGCGGCATACGGATTATCTGCAGAGAATCGGCGTCGAAACCATCCACATGCCGTTTTATCCGGACATCGCGTCATTCCTGAAGGCCCGTGGCGCGGAATTCGACCTGACCTACATCACCAGATACGGTGTTGCCGGCCAGGTGCTGGATCCAATCGACCGGTTCGCGCGCCAGGCAAAGACGGTCGTCAATGTCGCCGACCTGCATTTCCTGCGATCGATCCGGGAAGCGTTGATCGAACGCAGCGACGCGAAAATCGAAGGTGCATTGCAGGTGCGCGACGCCGAGCTAGCCGCGCTCAGCCGTGCCGATCTCGTGTTGTCCTACAGCAGCGTCGAGCAGGTCGTCATCACCAGCCATGTGCCGCGCGTTGCCAAGACCGGCATCGTGCCCTGGGTGATCGACACGGCACCGGTTACCGTTCCTTTTGCCAAACGAAAGGACATCGCCTTCATCGGCGGATTCCGCCACACGCCGAACATCGCGGCAGTGAAATATTTCGCCGGCGAAGTCATGCCTCTGCTCCGCACGGCCCTGCCGGGCGTGCGTTTCCTCGTATACGGCAGCCACATGCCGCCGGAAATCGAAGCGCTCGACAGCGAGGATGTCGTGATCAAGGGCTATGTCGCCGACATCGCGGAAGTGTTTTCCACCTGCCGGATTTTCGCCGCGCCGCTCCTTTCGGGCGCCGGCATGAAGGGTAAGGTTCTCGACTGCATGGCGGCGGGAATTCCGTCGGTGCTTTCCCCGATCGCTATGGAAGGCATAGATCTCCGCGACGGCGTCGACGCCGTCATTGCCACCCGGCCTGAAGAATGGGTCGCCGGAATTTCGCGTCTCTACGGGGACGAGAAAGCCTGGAACGCAATGTCGAAAAGTGTACAGGAGCTCGCCGCGAGCCGCTATTCGTTCAAGGCGGGTGTGGCACGGCTGCAGGAAGCGCTCGCAGCCATCGATTTCTTCGTCCCCGGCGGCAGTTCCGCGCTCCACGTCAACTCGGCTCGGCCCGCCGCGCCGGCCGCGACCCCGCTTGCGCGCGAGGGCAAGGAGTTCGTTGACGCCGTCACGCCCGCGAAATCTTCGATCTCTCGCACGTGAAACCAAATGCGCTCGCAAAGCGGTCATTTTGAAGGT
>JANMQL010000312.1:0-7949 GCA_031370475.1 Hyphomicrobiales bacterium
GGGCGCGCGGTCGAGTCCGGCGAGGCGGGTGAGCTGCTCGGCTGATTCCGCGTCATGATGCTCGGGCAGGCCTTCGCTGCTGCGCGCCGCCTGGACCAGGTCGGCGAGCACATCGGCGGCATGCAGGATCGTGGCGATGGCATCGTCGTTGGCGGCGATGCGGCCGGAGCGCATCTGGTCGAGGACATTTTCGAAGAGATGGGCGAAGGCGACGAGGCGGTGGAAGCCGAACATGCCGGCGCCACCCTTGATGGTGTGAATGGCGCGGAAGGCGGCATGCAGGGGCTCGGTGCCGCTGCCCTCCTGGCGCAACGCCACGATGCGGCTCTCGAGATCGCCCAAAAGCTCGTCGCATTCCTGGAAGAAGGTCTTCTTGAATTGTTCGATTTTGTCCATTCCCGCCCCTTGATCCGGTCCCCACCGGCTCAATTCATGGCATCACGCGCTTGATGACGCGGATGAGTTCTTCCGGCTCGAAGGGTTTGGTGATCCAGCCGGTGGCGCCGATTTCGCGGCCGATATGCTTGAAGTCGTCGGAGGCCTCGGTGGTCAGGAACAGGATGGGGGTGAATTCGTATTCGGGGCGCTCGCGCACCTTGGCGACGAATTCGAAGCCGCCCATGCGGATCATGTTGACGTCGCTGATGATCAGATCGACCGACTCGGTTTCGAGCAGCTTCAGGGCCTCGAAGCCGTTTGAGGCGGTGAGGGGCTCATAATCGGCCGCCTCGAGGGTGGCGACGATCATATCCTGGATGGTGGGTGAATCGTCGACGGTGAGAATGCGCATGGTCATGCCTTCGCCAACGCGGGCTGGATGAGGGAAGAAAGTCCGAGGGTTTCAAATCCGGCCAGAAAGGCGGCGGAGGGCTGGACAATGGCGACGTGGCGCTTGGCCCGGCCCATGGCGGCAAGGAAAGCGGCCAGAACCTGGATGGCGGCAGTGGACAGGCGGGCCACCGCGCCGGCATCGATGCGGACGGGGCCCGGCCCGGAAAGACCGGCGGCCAACATGTCCTTCAATGCCTTGGCGGCGCGGAGATCGAGGACAGCAGCCAATGCCAGAACCGCCTCTCCTGATTGTTTCGATTCGCTGGCGTTATCAACTTTTGCGTGCATTTTCTGGTGGTCTGTACAATCGTATGCAACTTGACTCAACGAAAATAGGCAGAGGAGATTAAAATTCCTCTAACGAAAGGTTTTGCGGTAACTATTAATTGCCAATATTCACAGAAGCTTAAGTAACCCTATGGCAAGGTGAGGGCATTCTTCTTAGGGGAGAAGGATAATGGTTTCGGATACGTTTCAATCTAGCGTTCTGGGTAGGCTTAACGGTTTTCTCTACCGTTGCCGGGCCGACAACGACTACACCATGCTCAATCTCACTGACGGGATCGAGCGCTGCTACGGCTATCCGGCAGCCGATATTCTCGGCAATCGGAAGCGCAGCTATGCCTCGCTGATCCATCCGGACGATGCCAGGGCGGTGGACAAGGAAGTGCTGGGCGGTCTCGAAAAGCGCCGCAACTGGGATGTGGAATACCGCCTGGTGGCAGCCGACGGCGCGGCCAAATGGGTACATGAGACCGGCGGCGGGGTTTGGAATGCAGCGGGAGAACTGGCCTTTCTGGAAGGCGCGGTGCTCGATATCGACGGTCTTTATACACGCATCAACCGGCGCAATGATTTCCTGCGCAGCGCGGCGGCGCAGACCGAGACGATGATCGAGGCATTGCGCTATCTCAAGCTACTCGCCCTCAATGCCGGCATCGAGGCGGCACGGGCCGGCCAGGCGGGGGCGGGATTTTCGGTTCTGGCCACGGAGATGCGCAATCTGGCGCAGCAGACCGAGACGGCGGCGGCGGAATTGAAGAAATCGACAGCCTGACGCCCCTTGCAGAGCGGGCGGCGGCACTGCACAGTGGCGCCGGTTCCCCACTGCATGACATCGCGCCCCGCAACTCCCCATAAGCGCCGGCGGCCTGGCGACATCGTCCAGAAGCCGTGGCGGCAGCTGATCAATCCCTTCGCGGCCTTGCGGCTCATTTCCGACGACGAGGTGGAGAGCCTGCACCTGGCCGCCCTCGACATTCTCGAACGTATCGGCATTCGCTGCCAGGTGAAGGAGGCGCGCGATATTTTCGCCCGGGCCGGCGCCATCGTCGACGAGACGGATGGGCGGGTGCGGCTGGGGCGAGACATCGTCGAAGCGGCGCTGGCCATGGCGCCGGCGGAATTGACGCTCAGCCCGCGCAATTCGGCACAGGCGGTAAAACTCGGCGGCCGGAGCATGGCAACGGCGGCGGTGCTCGGCCCGCCCAATTGCAGCGACCTCATCCGTGGGCGGCGCTCCGGCACCAGCGCCGATCTGGCCGAGCTTCTCAAGCTCACACAATTCTTCAACGCGGTGCAGATGAACGGCTGGCCGGTGGAGCCGCTCGATGTCGAGGTGAGGTTTCGCCACCTCGAGGCGGCCCTTGCCATGCTGACGCTGACCGACAAGGTGCCTTATGTTTTCTGCCAGAGCCGCCAGCGTATAAAAGATGTGCTGGAAATGTGCGCTATCGCCCGCGGCGAAACGCTCGAGCAATTCGCGGACCGGCCCGGTGTGTTCTCGATCATCAACACCAACACGCCACTGCAATATGACGTGCCGATGACCGTGGGGGTCATGGACATGGCGCGCTACGGCCAGCCGACACTGCTCACCCCCTTCGTGATGGCAGGGGCATCGACGCCGGCCACCATCGCCGGAGCCATGGCGCTCAATACGGCGGAGGTACTGTTCGGCGTCACACTGGCGCAGCTGGTGCGGCCGGGCGCGCCGGTGCTCTATGGTTGCGCGGCGATGAATGTCGACATGAAGACGGGGGCTCCCGCCTATGGGCTTGCCGATATGCACCGCTGCACGCTGATCGGCGGGCAGATGGCTAGGCGCTACAGACTGCCGATGCGCTCGTCGAATTTCAGCGCCGCCAACACCGCTGACTTCGCCTCGGGCTATGAATCGGCCAGTAGCGTCATGGCGGCGATGAATGCCGGTGCCCATTTGCTCATGCATGCGACGGGATGGGTCGAGGGCGGCCTGTGCACGTCTTACGAAAAATTCGTGCTCGACGTCGAGATCGTCCAGACTATGTCGCAAATTCTCGAGCCGGTGCGCATCGATGCCGATACGCTGGCCGCCGGAGAAATCGAAGCGGTGGGGCCCGGCGGACATTTCTTCGGCACGGAGCGCACCATCGCCACCTACGAGACCGCCTTCTACCGCCCGCTTATTTCGCAGACGCAGAACTACGGCGCGTGGATGGAGGGCGGCGGCAAGAGCGCCACGGAGCGCGCCGCCGCCATCTGGCAGGAAGCGCTGAAGATATATGCCGAGCCGCCGCTCGACCCCGGCATCGGCGAGGCGCTTGCCGCCTTCGTGGCCAAACGCAAGCAAGAGGGCGGTGCGCCCATCGATTGAGGAAACCCATGACCGAACATTTCCCGCATCTCTTCACGCCGCTCACGCTCCGCCACATGACGCTGAAGAACCGCATCGTGTTCGGCGCCCACACCGCCAACATGAGCCACGAAGGCATTCCGGGCCCGCGCCATTTCGGCTATTACCGCGAGCGGGCCCGCGGGGGTGCGGCGATGATCGTCATCGAGCCGGCACCGGCGCACCGCACCGGCGTTCTGACGCGCGGCAATTTCCTGCACGAGAGCGATGCGGTGATCCCGCATTTCCGCAAGATTACCGACGAATGCCACAGCCACGGCACGGTGATGGTGCATCAGATCTATCACGTCGGCGGCCATGGCGATCAGGACAACAGCTGGGAGCCCTACTGGTCGCCGTCCGGGGTTCCGTCGTTTCACGATCCCTGGGGCAGCCACGCCATGACCGAAACCGAAATCGAAGAACTCATCGAGTCCTTCGTGCAGGCGGCCCGGCGCGACCGCGATTCGGGTTTCGACGGCGTCGATCTCTTCGCCGGCTACAACTGCCTGCTTGACCAGTTCTGGTCGCCGCTCACCAACAAGCGTTCCGACAAATGGGGCGGTTCGCTGGAAAACCGCCTGCGCTTCACGGTGGAAGTGGCAAGCCGCATCCGCAAGATGGCGGGCGACAATTTCATCATCGGCATGACAGTTTCGGGCGGCGAGCCCTATCCGGGCGGACTGTCGATCGCCAACAAGCAGGAAATCGTCGGTTGGCTCGACCGGCGCGGCCTCATCGATTATTACTCGTGCGGCACCGGCAGCTACCTTAACCAGTTTTCCAAGATCGTGCCGAGTTTTCATTTCGGCATGTTGCTCGGCCGTGACGACGCCGCCGCCTTCAAGCAAGTGGTGAAGCACGCCAAAGTGACCATGGAGGCCCGCGTCAAGACGCCGGCCAATGCCGAGACGGTGCTGTCGGAAGGCAAATGCGACCTGGTTTCCATCGTGCGCGGCCAGATCGCCGACCCGCATCTGGCCAACAAGGCGAAGCTGGGCCATGCCGAGGATATCCGTCCCTGCATCTCCTGCAATCAGCTGTGCATCGGACGCCGTTTCCGCGACTACTATATTTCCTGCCTGATCAATCCGTCGGTGTCACGCGAGCACGAATGGGGCGGGGACACGATCGAGCGGGCGAAAAAACCGAAGGACGTGCTGGTGGTCGGCGGCGGTCCGGCGGGACTTGAGGCGGCGCGCGTCGCGGCCGAGCGCGGCCACCGTGTCCGCCTGGTCGAGAAATCGGGTGAGCTCGGCGGCCAATTCCGTCTCGCCGCCGGACAGCCCGAACGCGGCGAAATCGGCGCCTTCCTCAACTGGTATCAGACGCAGCTGCAGAAGCTCCAGGTCAAGGTCGAACTGCGCAAGGAACTATCGGCGGACGACATCCGCAATTCCGGTGCGGACGAAGTGATCCTGTGCACCGGGTCCGTGCCGGCGCGCTCCGGCTATCAACGGGCATTCCCGCATATCGAAAGAATGCCGGGCGCGGGCCAGGACAATGTCCATGCCGCCCATGACATTCTGGATGGCAAGGTGGTGCCCGGCAGCAATGTTCTGCTGCTCGACGACATCAATGGCTGGTGGCCGGCCACCGGCACGGCGATTCATCTGGCGCAGCAGCGCCACCGGGTCACCATTCTCACGGCTTCCGAGAAGGCGGCAGCACAGCTCGATGTCAGCCTCACCGGCGACACCGCGCGCGAGCGCTTCGCCAAATTGGGCATCGAAGTCATCCTGGCCAGCGGTCTGGTCAGCTGGACGGGCAATACCGCCAAGATCATGAATCTCTATACCGGCGACACCGAGGAGCGCGATTTCGACAGCCTGGTCATGGCCACGACCAACGACCGCGAAGACCGCATTTCCCGCGAACTGGCCGACGACAAGGATTTGTCGGTTCATGCCATCGGCGACACGGTTCAGGCGCGAACCGCCAGCATGGCGATCTTTGAGGCGCGCAAGCTGGCGATGACCTTGTAACTCAGCGCTTGCGAAAGACGCTTCCGTAGTGACCGGCCTGCCCGGCGGGGAAGGCGCCTTCGCTCAGGAAACGGTCGTGGCAGCGTTTGAGCGCCTTGGCGTCGAGTGTCACGCCGAGTCCGGGACCGGTTGGCACGGACACAATTCCCTTGTCGGGCACGAAGGGACCGCCGTCGATCACATCGTCGGCATACCAGCGGAACAGGGTCTGGCTGGCCTCACGCACATGTTCAAGCGCCGCCGTGATGTGTAAATAGGCGGCGCTGGCAATTCCAGTCTCGCCACTGTGGAAGCGGAAGCCGACATTAAAGGCCTCGCAGGCGCCGATGAAATCGACGGTCCGCCGGATGCCGCCATGCTCGTTGACGTTGGTAACGATGGTCTCCGGGCAGCGCAATGCCGCGGCCTTGGGCAGGTCGATCATGTGAGCGGAGAAGGAACTTCGCGTGAATGGCCGAAGTTGCGCCATTTCCTCGTAGGTCTCGCAGGGTTCCTCGAACCATTTGATATTGAAATCCTCAAGCCGGCGAAGCGCCTCGCGTGCCGTGGGCACGGTCCACACGCCATTGGCGTCGAGCTGCAATTGCCGGCCGCCGATGGCGGCGCGCACCTCGTGCACCATCCGCACTTCTTCGTCGAGCGAAACGGTGCCCACCTTGCCTTCGAAAATCACAGCACCGTGCCGCTCGATCATGCGGGCGCAATAGGCCGCCACATCTGCCGGAGCGGCCTCACCGGCGTCGGCGGCACCCGGCAGGCGGTAGCTGAAATACTCCGTGAGCGGAATATCCGTCCGCACCGCACCGCCCAGCAGCAGAAACAATGGGATGCCTTCGATCTTGCCACGGGCGTCCCACAGGGCCATTTCAATGCCGCCGAAGACCCGCCTTGCGGCCAAGACATTGCCCCACGGCGTATAGCGCATGCCGGGAACGCAGCGCTTTTCGGCGTTATTGATGTCGCGGATGTCGAGTCCGATCAGGCGCTCGCCCAGGGCCAAGACGTCGGCTGCCCGGTTTCCATCGGCGCATTCGCCAAGGCCGGTCACGCCGGCGTCGGTTTCGAGCTCGATCACTGTTTTGGTCAGCGAGGCAATCGAGCCGTAACTGAAACGGTAGGGCGCGCGGAACGGAATATTGACCGGCGTGGCGCGGATGCTGGTGATCTTCATCGGCAGCCCTCAAGAAAAAACCCCGGAAGATATCACTCTCCCGGGGCTCGCGCTGCAAGTGGTGTGACCTAAGCCGCGCTGATGGCGACGGTCTCACCGAAGATGTAGAGCGTCGGATGGATTTCGAAGCCCTGCACTTTCTTGTCGTAGGCGGCATAGACCGAGCGCCACAGGGGCTGGGCGATCGGGCCGTCCTCCTGCATGATGGTCTCGAGTTTGCCGAGGATTTCCGAGCGGGCTTTCACGTCGAGGGTGCCTTCCGCCTTGGTCAACAGCTCGTCGAACTCCTTGTTGGAGTAAGCGCTCTCGTTCCATGGCACGCCGGTGCGATAGGCCAGGGCAAGCACCATGAAGCCGAGCGGACGGTGGGTCCATTCGGTGAAGCCGAACGGCACCTTGTCCCAGACCTCCCAGAACTTGTTGGACGGCATCACATTGATCTTGGCCCGGATGCCGGCTTCCTTCCACTGTTCGGCCATGGCTTCCACCGCCGCCTGTTCCCATGACGGATCGGGCTTGCAGGCGATCTCCACGTCGATGCCATCCTTGAAACCGGCATCGGCGAGAACCTTCTTGGCGGCTTCCACGTCGCGCGTCATCGGCGCGAGCTTGAAATAGTCCGGGTGAACCGGCGCGACGTGATGGTGTTCGGCAGCGGTGCCGACGCCCTTGTGGGCGATCTGCAGGGTCTTGCCGGTATCGGTTGCCAGGCGGACGGCCTTGCGCACCATCGGATTGTCGAAGGGCTTGGCATCGGAACGCATGCGGGCCACGGCGGTCTGGGCGGTAACAACCTGGTGGATGTTCACATGGTCCATGGCCTTGTAAATATCGAACTGTTCGATGTTGCCCTGGTAGACGCCGTCCACCTGCTTGGAGGCAAGGGCGGCGGCCACCGCCGACGGGTTGTCGCCCAAGTCGATAAAGTGAAGCTCATCGACGTAGCCGGGCTTGTCCTTGATGCGCTTCAAAACCGCCTTGCGGCCGACTTCGAGCTCGGTCAGCATGAAGGATCCGGTGCCGTTCGAGCCAACGCCGAAGACGCCCTTTTCGCCCGGATCGAGCATCAGGAAAGGATAGTGGAAGAGATGCTCAGGCACCGCGACCTGGGCTTGCGCCAGATTGAGCACCAGGGTCTTGGCATCCTTTATCTGGATGGCATTGGCATCCCAAAGCTCCGTGGTCATCACGGCATTGCCCTTGTCGTCCTTGGTGCCGGTGTCGACATCCTTGAGCATGTAGCCCTTCATCAGGCCGATGACCGAGGAACCGACTTTCGGGTCGAGGCAATGCCGGATGTTCCAGGCAG
>JANMQL010000005.1:0-2337 GCA_031370475.1 Hyphomicrobiales bacterium
CCCTTAACATGTTGAATCTTACGGCCTCTCCAGGCCAACTGTGATTGCCCCACCGTTCCAAGACTTCCCTAATCGTCACGAAATTCCCCAGGCTCTTGGACATTTTCTGTCCCTCCACCTGGAGGAAGCCGTTGTGCATCCAGATATTGGCCATGAGCTTGTGGCCGAAGACGCAGCGGGTTTGGGCCAGTTCGTTTTCGTGGTGGGGGAAGACCAGGTCGATGCCGCCGCCGTGGATGTCGAAGGTCTCGCCGAGAAGTTTCCAGCTCATGGCCGAGCATTCGATGTGCCAGCCAGGCCGGCCCCTGCCCCAGGGGCTGTCCCAGCCGGGCGTATCCTTGTCGGAAGGCTTCCACAGGACGAAATCCATATCGCCCCTCTTGTAGGGCGCCACATCGACGCGGGCGCCGGCCAGCATCTCGTCGAGGGAGCGGCGCGACAGGCGGCCGTAATCCTTCATGGAGGTGACATCGAACAGCACATGGCCGTCGGCCGGATAGGCGTTGCCCTTGGCGATCAGCTTCTCGATCAGTTCGATCATCGGAGCGACATATTCGGTGGCCCGCGGTTCGTGCGTCGGCGGCAGCGCACCAAGTGCGGCGATGTCTTCATGGAATTGCCGCGCCGTGCGCTCGGTCAGATCGCGGATCGGTACATTCTCCTCGCGGGCGCGGGCGTTGATCTTGTCGTCGACGTCGGTGATGTTGCGGGCATAGGTGACGTGGTCCGGCCCATAGAGATGGCGGAGCAGGCGGAACAGCACGTCGAAGACGATGACCGGGCGGGCATTGCCGATATGGGCGAAGTCGTAGACCGTCGGGCCGCAGACATACATGCGGACATTCTTCCGATCGATGGGCTCGAACGGATCCTTGTTCCTGGTCAGCGTATTGTAGAGTTTCAAAGACATAGCTCTCTCGGGGCTTGCCGGCCCGGGGATCGCTTCGTCTGAATTCAAGTCAAGCGGCGCCCTGCCAGCGGTGTTCGGCTAGCTGCAGATAATAATGCCGCAAAAGTTAACGGCATGGTGGGGCGCGGTTTTCATGGCGGCGCAACATGCGGGAAGCGGCTCCATTCGTCAAGTGCGCGTGGCCCGCAGGGTTGCCATGAGGTTGAGACGGCTTTGCGGCGCAGGCCGGTTTGTCTATGGGTGACACCTTATGGGGCAGCAATCGATCATGCGGGCGGCGATGTGGATGGCGGGCTGGCTCACCGCCACCCTGGCCATGACGATTGCCGGGCGCGAGTTGGCCCAGGACGTCTCGATCTTCGTCATCATGATGCTGCGCAGCGTCATCGCCACCCTGATCTTGACGCCCATCGTGCTGCTGAATGGCGGCTTTACCGGCCGGTTCAGCCAGTTCCGCCTGCATCTTATCCGCAATATCCTGCATTATGGCGGGCAATTCGCCTGGTTCTCGGCGCTCGTCCTCATTCCGCTGGCCGAGGTGATCGCCATCGAATTCACCATGCCGCTGTGGATCGCGGTGCTGGCGGCAAGCTTCCTCGGCGAGCGGCTGACGCGCTTCAAATTTCTGGCGCTGGCCTGCGGCTTTGCCGGGGTCTTGATGATCGTCAAGCCGGGGGCGGCGGCGCTCGATCCCGGCCATGGCGTGGCGCTGGCGGCGGCGCTGCTCTTCGCCACGACCGTCAGCATGACCAAGTTCATCACAAGGCGCGACTCGGCGCTGACCGTCATTTTCATGATGTTCGCCATCCAGACGGTGATCGGCGCGGTGCCGGCCTATCTCACCTGGAGCTGGCCGCAGCCGCACAACTGGATCTGGGTGGCAGTGGTGGCGCTGGCTGGCACATTCTCGCATTATTGCCTGTCGAAGGCGATCTCGCTGGCCGACGCCACCATCGTCATGCCGATGGATTTTCTCCGGCTGCCGCTCACCGCGCTGCTCGGCTGGACGATTTACCGGGAAGGCATCGACGTCTATACGGCGCTGGGGGCGGCGCTGATTCTGGCCGGCAACACCATCAATCTCCCCAAGGCACAAACGCGATGACCGCGGCCGAGCGATCGCAACATCGGCTGGGCCTGATGCTGGTGGCGGTGGCGGCGCTGGCCTGGTCGTCGGCGGGCGTCTTCACCCGCATCATCTCGGCCGATCTGATGACCCTGCTGTTCTGGCGCGGCATCTTTTCGGGCAGTGCGGTGTTCATCCTGTTCTTGCTGATGGAACGGAGCCGCGCGCCGGCCATACTGGTGCGTTTGCGCTGGCCGGCGCTGGCCGTCGCCCTGCTCTCGGCCACCGGCATGATCACCGGCATCGGTTCCTTGCGCTTCACCAGCGTGGCCGACGCCATGGTGATCTATGCCACCGTGCC
>JANMQL010000316.1:0-6829 GCA_031370475.1 Hyphomicrobiales bacterium
CTTGTCGATGCGGTCGGTGACGGTGGGCACCAACACCTCGGCCTGCTTCACCGCCTCGATCAACTCGGCTTTGCCCATGGCCTGGTCGGTGGCGTTGAGCCTGGTCTGGAACAGCTCCATCATCCGCGTCTCGACGACGTCCGGCAATTTCCGGGTGACGACAACCACAGGCTTGCGCTTGCTCATCGGGATTTCAGGCTCCGTTCGGCAATTCTTGACATAATCTTAACCCGCGGCGGCCAATCCTGCCATGGGCCTTTCCGTTGCATGATGGAAGAGGTGGTGTAAATTGTGCGCCGTGTCTAGCAGAGGCTTCGCCGGGCGCAAATGCGAAAGGGGAAGTCCGCGGGGAATGGCCAGAACCAGCGAAAGGGGGCGACGTTTCGGGTCCGCAATACTGGCGGCCGCCTGTCTTGCGATGGCCGCGGCGGTCTCGTGGTCGTTCTTCGGGCACCGGGCCGAATCGCTGGCCGGCGCCGCCCAAAGCACCGAAACCACCGCCTCGACGGGTCAGGCGGGCAAGCAGACCGGACCTTCCGGCCTGCCGCTGCCGCGCTTCGTGTCCCTCAAGGCGGAAAAGGTCAATGTGCGTCGGGGGCCGTCCAGCGACCATGCGGTGGCCTGGGTTTTCCAGCGCAAGGGCATGCCGGTCGAAATCGTCGCCGAATTCGAAAATTGGCGGCGCATCCGCGATAGCGACGGCGAAGAAGGCTGGATTCTGCAGAACATGCTTTCCGGCAAACGCACCGCCGCCGTGGCCCCTTGGCGCAAGGACCAAACCATGCCGCTTTATAGCGCGGCTGGAGGCGCCGGCGGCATGGTGGCAAGATTGCAGGCGGGCGTTATCGGTGAAATCGAGGTCTGCACCGGGGAATGGTGCCGGATTTCGGCGGGCGGCTATGACGGCTGGATCGAGCAGACCATGTTGTGGGGCGTCTATCCCGGCGAAAATGTCGATTAGCGCGCGTTCCGGCGCAATCGCACGATGACATCGATGCGGCCGATCTCGGTGCCGGCGGGGGCCGGCGGCAGGCCGTTGACTTCGATGTCGCCGGTGGCGATGTCCATGAGGCGGCCTTCGCTCTCGAGAAAATAGTGAAAATGATTCGAGGTATTGGTGTCGAAATAGGAGCGGTCGCCCTCGATCGCCACCTCGCGCAGTAGGCCCGCCCGGGTGAACTGGTTCAGCGCATTATAGACAGTGGCCAGCGACACCGGCACACGAGCCGCCACCGCTTCGCCGTGCAGCGCCTCGGCGCTGACGTGGCGGTCACCCGATCCGAACAGGATTTCGGCCAAAGCCAGGCGCTGGCGCGTTGGCCTAAGCCCAGCGTCGCGCAATTTTCCGGCAATATCCAGCGTCCGAAGGTCCATGGCGGCCTTATAGAACGGAGTCCAGTGATGTTGCAAATGCGGTCTAATCGCACCTCCGGCGGGCTTTGAAGCGCGGCCGCCTTCATGTTAGGAACGTCTCCGCGCCGGCGCGGAGCCGGGCCGGAGATACTCGGGTAAAGCATGGTAGAGCGCAAATCGCAGTTTCTGTACGACGATCTCCTGGCCTGCGGGCGCGGCGAGCTGTTCGGCCCCGGCAACGCGCAATTGCCGCTGCCGCCGATGCGAATGTTCGACCGCATCACGCAAGTTTCCGAGACGGGCGGCGAGCACGGCAAGGGGCTGATCACCGCCGAATTCGATATCCGCCCGGATTTGTGGTTCTTTCCCTGCCATTTCCAGGGCGATCCGGTGATGCCGGGCTGCCTCGGCGTCGATGCGCTGTGGCAGATGCTCGGTTTCTTCCTCGGCTGGCTCGGCGCCCCCGGACGGGGACGGGCGCTGGGGGTGGGCGAAGTCAAGTTCACCGGCATGGTGACGCCGGCGGTGAAGAAGGTCGAGTACATCGTCAACCTGAAGCGCGTCATCCTGCGCAAGCTCAATCTCGGCATCGCCGACGGCTTGCTCAAGGCCGACGGTGAGACCATCTATACGGCAAGCGATTTGCGGGTCGGACTGTTCCAGTCCAATCCCGCCTGAGGAGAGAAGCGAGATGCGGCGAGTGGTCGTCACCGGGCTCGGCATCGTGTCGAGCATCGGCAATAATGTCCAGGAAGTGCTGGCCTCGCTGCGCGAGGCGAAATCTGGAATCGTAAAGGCGGCGGATTACGCGCGGCTCGGCTTCCGCTGCCAGGTGCATGGCGCGCCGAAATACGATCTCGACCAGATCGACCGGCGGGCCCGGCGCTTCATGGGCGACGGGGCGGCGTGGAACTATGCCGCCATGCAGCAGGCGATCGTCGATTCCGGACTCGAAGAAAAGGACGTGAAGAACGACCGCACCGGCATCATCATGGGTTCGGGCGGGCCCTCGACCAAGACCATCGTGGCCGCCGCCGATACCACCCGCGAGAAGGGGCCGAAGCGGGTCGGGCCCTTCGCGGTTCCCGCCGCCATGTCGAGCACCAATTCGGCGACGCTGGCCACGCCCTTCGGCATTCGCGGCGTCAATTATTCGATCTCGTCGGCCTGCGCCACCTCGGCCCATTGCATCGGCAATTCCGCCGAAATGATCCAGTGGGGCAAGCAGGATGTGATGTTCGCCGGCGGCGGCGAGGAACTGGACTGGACCCTGTCGGTGCTGTTCGACGCCATGGGCGCCATGTCGTCGAAATATAACGACACGCCGGAAAAGGCGTCCCGCGCCTATGACAAGAACCGCGACGGCTTCGTGATCGCCGGCGGCGGGGGCACGGTTGTGCTGGAAGAGCTCGAACACGCCAAGGCGCGCGGTGCCAAGATTTACGCCGAACTGGTGGGCTACGGAGCCACCTCCGACGGCTTCGACATGGTGCAGCCCTCGGGCGAAGGTGCGGCGCGTTGCATGCGGTTGGCCATGGCCACAGTCAAAGGAAAAATCGACTATATCAATCCGCACGCCACCTCGACGCCGATCGGTGACAAGAAAGAGATCGAAGCGATCCGCGCGGTGTTCGGCAAGGACATTCCGGCGATCGCCGCCACCAAGTCGCTGACCGGTCATTCGCTCGGCGCCACCGGCGTGCAGGAGGCGATCTACTCGATGCTGATGATGAAATCCGGATTCATCTGCGAGAGCGCCAATATCGAGGAAATCGATCCGGAATTCGCCGACCTGCCGATCGTGCGGCAGCGGCAAGACAATGCGAAAATCGACACGGTGATGTCGAACAGCTTCGGTTTCGGCGGTACCAACGCCACCCTCGTCCTGCAGCGTTACAACGGCTGATCAAATGAACAACAAATTGATGAGCGGCCGCCGCGGCCTGGTCATGGGAGTGGCGAACGACCACTCGATTGCCTGGGGCATCGCCACGCAACTGCACAAGCACGGCGCCGAGCTCGCCTTCACCTATCAGGGCGAGGCCTTCGGCAAGCGGGTGAAGCCGCTGGCCGAGGAGGTGGGTTCGAAATTGCTGCTGCCCTGCGATGTCGAGGATATCGCCACCGTCGATGCGGTATTTGCCGCACTCAAAGAACAATGGGGCAAAATCGATTTTCTTGTCCACGCCATCGCCTTCTCCGACAAGAACGAACTCAAGGGCAAATATGCCGACACGACGCGGGGTAATTTCACCCGCACCATGGTGATCTCGTGCTTCTCCTTCACCGAAATCGCAAGGCGCGCCGCCGCCCTGATGCCGGACGGCGGCTCGCTGGTCACACTCACCTATGGCGGCTCCACCCGGGTCATGCCCAACTACAATGTGATGGGCGTGGCCAAGGCGGCGCTTGAATCCTCGGTGCGCTATCTCGCCGCCGACTACGGGCCGCAGGGCATCCGGGTGAACGCAATTTCGGCCGGCCCGATGCGGACCCTGGCGGGGGCCGGCATCGGCGATGCGCGCGCCATGTTCAATTACCAGCAAAGCCACGCGCCCTTGCGCCGCGCCATCACGCTCGAGGAAGTGGGGGGTGCGGGGCTCTATCTTCTGTCGCCGCTGTCGACCGGCGTCACCGGCGAAATCCACTATGTGGATTCGGGCTACAACATCATTTCCATGCCGCGTCCGGAAGACTTGAAAAAAGGCGTGGAGAACGGCGGCTAGATTTCGCCGGACACGTAGTTCGATGGATCGAGCGAGACGATCGACGGCTTGCGGCCATTGAGCGGATTGTCCGGGTTCCAGGCTAGCGCCGTTTCATAGAAACGCGTCAACAGAGCATCGTACATGACGAGGCGTCCGGCCAGGCTTTCGCCGGCACCGGTCACTTCCTTGATGACTTCCATGGCTTGCATGGCGCCGATGACGCCGGGAAGGGCGCCGAGAATGCCCGCCTCCTCGCAGGCGGGGAAAAGTCCGCGCGGCGGAATCTCGCCCATAAGGCAGCGATAGGTAGGCCAGGGCATGCCGGCGGGCGATTTTTCGTGGGGCTTGAAGGTGGAAATCTGGCCGTCGAATTGACCGACGGCGGCGGTGACCAGTGTCTTCCTGGCGAAGTAACAGGCATCGCTCACCAGAAAGCGGGTGGGAAAATTGTCGCTGCCGTCGGCGACGAGATCGTACTGCCCGACGATGGCAAGCGCGTTCGCCGCGGTCATTCTCTCGCGGTGTTCGACGACGGTGACATAGGGATTGAGGGCGCGGATGGTTTCAGCGGCGCTGCGGGTTTTCGCTTCGCCGACCCGCGCCGTGCTGTGAATGACCTGGCGCTGCAGATTGGACAGACTCACGGTATCGTTGTCGACGATGCCGATGGTGCCAATTCCGGCGGCGGCGAGATAGAGTAACATGGGGGCGCCAAGACCGCCGGCACCGACGACGAGAACCTTCGCCGCCTTGAGCTTGGCCTGGCCGGGGCCGCCGATATCCGCCAGAACGATGTGGCGGGCGTAGCGCTCGAGCTCGTCGGAAGACAGCGCCATCACTTGGTTCCCGAGGAGCCGAAACCAGCAGCACCGCGCGCCGTGGCTTTGAGGTTCGCAGTTTCCGTCCAGACGGCTTGTACGACGGCGGCGATCACTATCTGGGCGATGCGGTCGCCGCGGGCGATGGTGAAATCGGTGCCGCCGTGATTTATCAGCGGCACCTTGATCTCGCCGCGATAATCGCTGTCGATGGTGCCGGGCGCATTGAGCACGCTGACGCCGTGCTTGACGGCTAGGCCGGAGCGCGGCCTGACCTGGGCTTCGTAGCCCTGGGGCAATGCGATGGCAAAGCCAACCGGCATCAAGCAGCGGGCGCCGGGCTTGAGCACGATGGCTTCGGCGGCGCGCAAATCCATGCCGGCCGCACCCGCCGTCTCATAGGACGGCAAGGGCAGGCCTTCGCCACTGGCCAGACGCTGGATGGAGACCGCGATCATTCGGCGGCTTTGGCCCGGGGCGGCAGGCGCGCTGCAAGCAAATCCATGAGCTTGCGGGCGACCTCCTGTTTCGGCATCTCCGGCCAGATTTCGACGCCCGCCGCCGAGACGATGTGCACCTTGTTGCGGTCGCCGCCGAAGACGCCCTTTGCAGCGCTCACGTCATTGGCGACGATCAGGTCGCAGCCCTTGGTGGCGAGCTTGGCGCGGGCCTGGCTGACGACATCGGAGGTCTCCGCCGCGAAACCCACAACGATTGCCGGACGCATGTCGCGGCGCCGGGCGATGGTGGCCAGAATGTCCGGGTTCTCGACCATGGCGAGGGAAGGAATGCGGCCCTCGCTCTTCTTGATTTTTTCGCCCGCCACCTGGGCGACGCGCCAGTCGGCGACGGCGGCGGCGAAGATGGCGATGTCGCAGGGAAGCTCGCTTTCGCAGGCGGCGAGCATGTCCGCAGCACTTTCCACCGGGATCATCTGGACGCCGGGCGGGATCGGCAGGCTGACCGGCCCCGAGACCAGAACGGTCTCGGCGCCAAGGGCCACTGCCGCCGCGGCAATGGCATAGCCCTGCTTGCCTGAGGAATGATTGGAGATGTAGCGGACGGGATCGATGGCCTCGCGGGACGGCCCCGCCGTGATCAGCACTTTCCGCCCCGACAAGGGCCGCGCGGCGGGCTGCAATTTGGCTTCAATGGCAGCCAGGATTTCGGCAGGCTCCGCCATGCGGCCGGGGCCATATTCGCCGCAGGCCATTTCACCGTCATTGGGACCGATAACGGCGATATCGTCGCGCCGCAGGGTCGTAAGATTGCGCTGGGTTGCCGCATGGGTCCACATGCGAACATTCATGGCGGGGGCGATCAGCACCGGCTTGTCGGTGGCGAGCAGTGCGGTCGAGGCCAGATCGTCCGCCCGGCCATGGGCCATCTTGGCCATGAGATCGGCGGTGGCCGGCGCCACCACCAGAAGATCGGCGGCGCGGGAGAGCTCGATATGGCCCATCTCGATTTCGTCGGTGAGGCTGAAGAGAGCGGTATGCACCTTCTCGCCGGTGAGACTTGCCACCGAAAGCGGCGTCACAAACTCCTCCGCGGCGCGAGTCATGATGGTGCGCACGCGGCAGTCGCGCTGCTTCAGCAGACGGATGAGCTCCAAGCATTTATAGGCGGCGATGCCGCCGCCGATCACAAGCAGAACGGATTTTCCCGAGAGGCTGGTCATGGCTGCATTATGCCGGAAAACCGTTACCGGCGCGACTCCAAGGGTTAAAATACCAAATTATAGGCAATGACGATGAGGGCGAGTGCCCCCGCGACAATGGCATAGCGGGGAAGCCGCCCGTGCCGGGCCTGGGCCTTCGCCAGTTCCTCAGTGGTTTCGCGGTCGAGCCTCAAGCCGCCCGATTGCGCCATGCCGGCCAGCATATGGGTAGCCTTCTGGGCCTCGTCCAGCATGGAAGGGAGCGCCATGGCCATGCGGCCCAGGGAGGC
>JANMQL010000318.1:0-7136 GCA_031370475.1 Hyphomicrobiales bacterium
AGAATGCGGTCGGCATTGTGCACCGTGGCAAGCCGGTGGGCGATCACCAAAGTGGTGCGGTTGGCGGTGAGTTTTTCGAGCGCTTCCTGAATGAGGGCCTCGCTCTCGGCATCGAGCGCGCTGGTCGCCTCGTCGAGCAGCAGGATGGCCGCATCGCGCAGGATGGCGCGGGCGATGGCGATGCGCTGGCGCTGGCCGCCGGAAAGAGCGACGCCGCGCTCGCCCACTTCCGTGTCATAGGCCCGCGGCAGCTTTACCGCGAATTCGTCGACGCGCGCCGCCTTCGCCGCGGCCATGACATCTTCCGGCGAGGCTTCCGGGCGGCCGAAGCGGATATTGTCAAGCACGCTGCCGGAGAAGATCACCGTCTCCTGCGGCACCACGGCGATGCGGGCCCGCACCGCCAGCGGATCGGCCTCGCGCACGTCGACGCCGTCGATCTTCACAGTTCCGGTTTGCGGATCGAAGAAGCGTTGAATGAGCGTGAAAATCGTGGTCTTACCGGCGCCCGACGGGCCGACGATGGCAACCGTCTCGCCCGGCGCCACCTTGAAGCTCACGGCCTTCAGCGCCGAGGTCAGGGGCCGCTGCGGGTAATTGAATGTCACCTTGGCGAAGGCGACCTCGCCCCTGGACGGGCTGGGCATGGGTACCGGATGGGCGGGGGCGGCGATGCCCGGCACTTCGTCGAGCAGTTCCGAAATCCGCTCGGCGGCTCCGGCGGCGAGCTGAACCTCGCCCCACACTTCCGACAATTGCCCGAGCGAACTTGCGGCAAGCACCGCATAGATCACGAACTGGCCGAGCGTGCCGCCGCTCATGTTGCCGGTCATCACCTCGCGGGCTCCGAACCACAGGAGCCCGACAATGGCGCCCAACGAAACGAAGATGATGGCGGCGGTGAGCACGGCACGGGCCATGGTGCGATGGGCGGCGGCGCCGAAGGCGGTTGCGGTGGCTTCGGCAAACGCGTCGCGGGTGAAGCCTTCCTGCAGATTGGATTGCACGGTCGTCACGGCGGCGAGCCGCTCCTGGGCGAAGGCGGCGGAATCGGCCAGCGTATCCTGGGCCAGCCGAGACAGTTTCCGCACCCGCCTTCCGTAAACGACGAGCGGCAGCACGATCAGCGGAATGGCAAGAAGCGCCAGACCCGAGAGCTTGGGACTGGTCGCCACCATCATGATCATGGCGCCGAGGAACATCACCAGATTGCGCAGGGCGATCGAGGCCGTCGACGAGAAGGCCGACTTGATCTGCGTGGTATCGGCGGTGAGGCGGGAGACCACCTCGCCGGTCTTCTGAACCTCGTAGAAGCCGGGGCTCAGGTTCAGGAGATGGCTGAACAGGGCATCTCGGATATCGGCCACCACGCGCTCGCCCAGCCACATGACATAATAGAAGCGAACCGCCGAGCCGACGGCGAGTGCCGCCACGACGGCAAGCATCGCCGAGAAATAGCGGTTCACCAGTATGGCATTTTCCGCCGTAAAACCGTTGTCGATCACCCGGCGCACCGCGATGGGCACGATCAGGGTGGCGGTGGCGGCAACCAGAAGCGCGACGAGCGCCACCGCAATCCGCCCCCGGTAGCGCCACAGAAAGGGGGTGAGCCTCGCCAGCGGTTTCAGGCTCTTGCCCTTCGGGCGGCGGCGGGCTTCGTCTTCGAAATTATCGGCCATTTCGGGCTACTTGCCTCTCTTTTGGGCTTCCTGTATAGGCTGCGCCCGAAACCAGACAATACGTCATCCCGGTGCGCCGCATTTCGCGCCAGAACGAGAGTTTCCGCCATGAAGCAAGGCATCCATCCCAACTATCACACCATCAATGTGGTGATGACCGACGGCAGCAAATTCGTGACCCGCTCGACCTATGGCAAGCCCGGTGACACGCTGTCCCTCGACATCGATCCCAAGTCGCATCCGGCCTGGACCGGCGGCCACCAGACGCTGCTCGACCGCGGCGGCCGCATCTCCAAGTTCAAGCAGAAATTCGGCTTCCTCGACAAGTAGGCGGCAGGCCCGGACATGCGAAAACCCGGCCGCGAGGCCGGGCCTCTTTCATTTCCGCGATTCGACGATCAGCCGCGTGCCACCTTGAGGGCGGAAGCCAGCCGGTCCAGTTCCTGACTGACCGGGCTTGACGAAATCTCGTTGTTCTTGGCCTGAACATTGAGCATGGCGTCAAGCTTCTGCACGCGCATGTGCAGGCGCAGCGAGCGCTCGACAAGTTCCTTGAGGGCTTCGGGAAGCTGTTCGGAACCGGCGAGCGGATTGCCGCGGCCGATATCGGAGAGACTGATACGATGCTTTTCCTTGCGCGCCTCGTCGGCGGTCATCTCGCCCGCGGCGATGGCCCGCTGCAGGAGGAGCCAGGAAGCAAGCTGCATGAGCCGGGTGGTCAGCCGCATGCTTTCGGTGGCATAGGCGATGGCGCCGTGGCGGTCGAGCAGGCGGGCATCCTGGCGGCCGGGCCCATCGAGATAATTGGCGGTCTCCTCGACCAGGCCCATGCCCTCCTTGAAGACCTTTTCGAAGGTCTCGGAGGCGGTGAACTTGGCGAAGAAATCGATGGTCGTCGAGCTGTCGTAGTTGCCGGACATGCTTACTCACCCCTTACTCGATTATCTACAATTGCACGGACCGGTTGGCGGATCATGAAGCCTGCTTCATTTCCGGTCAATATCCAGCACCGAACCCTTATGGGGATTTCTACGAGCAAGTCCGGGGCCAAACCAAAAAAAGCCGCGCAAAAGCGCGGCTTTGAGTTCTAACAGGGAGGCGTCAAACAGAGTGGACAGGAGCCACTCGAGAATCCAGAAGACTGGATTACGATTGTTAAAATTATACCGAATCCGTTACCGAATGGTTAACGCCACGGCGGTGTAAGGCCAAAATTGTGTGAAACTTCCGTCTCAAGACCGGAAAAACGCGTCGGCGGCGCTCTTGGACGCCTGTTTTTGGGCAATTGCCGCCCTCACGCGGAGGATTTCCGACTCCAAAGCCGTAACCCGGTGTTTCAAATCGGCCACTGACATAAATTCGAGATTCTCACCGACGACAATGTCGGGCTTCTTTTTCGGCAGGTCGTCGAGGTCCATGGTTGGGTTCTCCCGTCTTTGCCCATTCGGGGTATGCAGCTTACTTTTTCCGTCATCCCGGCGAAAGCCGGGACCCATGGAAAATACGGGGTATTTCTGACAGACTTGGTTAATCGACAGATGGATCCCGGCTTTCGCCGGGATGACGGGAAGGTGGAAAATGGTGTCCGGCAAGAATGAAATGACCGCCATTGCCATTACCAGGCCCGGGGGGCCGGAGGTTCTCAAGCCGGTCAAATTGCCGGTGCCGGTGCCGGGACCGGGCCAAGTGCTGGTCCGGGTCAGGGCGGCGGGGGTCAACCGGCCCGACGTGCTGCAGCGCCAGGGCGCCTATCCGCCGCCGCCGGGAGCGCCCGCGACACCGGGGCTGGAAATTGCCGGCGAGGTCGCGGCGCTGGGCGACGGGGTCAAGCGCTATGAGGCGGGCGATCATGTCTGCGCTCTAGTTCCAGGCGGCGGCTATGCCGAATTTTGCCTTGCCGCCGAAGACAATGCCCTGCCGCTGCCGCCCGGATTCACCATGGAGGAGGCGGCGGGCATCCCCGAGACCTTCTTCACCGTGTGGACCAATGTCTTCGAGCGCGGGCGGCTCAAGCCCGGCGAAACATTGCTTGTGCATGGCGGCTCGAGCGGTATCGGCACCACCGCCATCATGCTGGCCAAGGCGCTGGGCTCGACCGTCATCGCCACGGCGGGCTCGGAGGAGAAGTGCAAGGCCTGCCGCGAGCTTGGCGCCGATCTGGCGATCAACTACCGCACCCAGGATTTCGTCGAGGTCATGAAGGCGGAGCGGATGGCGGCGGACGTCATTCTCGACATGGTGGGCGGCGATTATGTGGCGCGCAATTTCAAGGCGGCGGCGATGCATGGCCGCATCGTCAACATCGCCTTCCAGAAGGGATCGAAGATCGAGATCGACCTGATGCCCATTATGCTCAAGCGCCTGACGCTGACCGGCTCGACGCTCAGGCCGCGCAGCGTGGCCGAGAAAGCGGAGATCGCCCAGGCGCTGGAGAAAAATGTCTGGCCGCTGTTTGCGGCGGGACAGTGCAAGCCGATCATTTGCAAGGTCTTCCCGCTGGCCGAAGCGGCCCGGGCCCACGCGCTGATGGAGTCGGGCGAGCATATCGGCAAGATCGTGCTCAGGGCGTGAGGTCTCTAACCTGCCGGTTTGGCCGGAACGGCGAAGGACGCCGCAACCGGAGTGCCGGCATCCTCCAGCCGCACGAAATGAAATCCCCGCGCCTTGAGCGCCAGCACGCCTTCGATCACGCCAAGCCCGGCACGGCGGCCCGGCTGGTTGACATGGGCGAGGATCACGTCGCCGTCGCGGGCCTTTTCGATTCTCTTGGCGGTGCTGGCGGCACTCAGCAGCGCTCCTCCGTCGGCGGCCAGCGAATAGCCGGCGAGTTCGTATTTCAGCTGGTGGATGAGCCGGATCGCCGCGGCCGTGTACTTGCCGGTGGCACCCCTGAACCAGTGCGGGCTCTTTCCGATTGCCGCCGTGACGGCCGCGGCGCCGCCGTCGATTTCAGCCCGGACCGCCACCAGCGACCCGGCGGCCGGAAGTCCATAGATCCTGACCGGCAGATCGATAGCCGGTAAGTGGCGATCACCGTGATTTTCAATTTCGAAGAGCTGCGGATGGGCCTTCAGTTCGGCCAGCGCCGCGGGGTTAAGGCGCAGCCAGCGGGCGGTTACAAAAATCGTCGCCGGTATGCGATCGCGAATGAGGGCCGACAGGATGCGTTCGTCGGCGAGGCCGCCGCAGGCATCGAGCGTCAATGCCACATGGGGTCCATCGCCGCCGCCGCGCGCAATGGTGAGCCGGGGTTCGATCAAGCTTCCGGCCATCGCAGAGGCCGTCAGAAAGGCCACAAGGCCCAGGGCCAAGATCGGTCTGGTCATCGTCGCAGGCGTCATGGCGCTATTCCGCATTTCACAGAATAAAGTTAGGCGCAAAATGCGATTGAATTGCGATTGCACATTACAGAATGGCAATGAGCCGCCGGTTGAGCCATGAGTCGGGCCGGAAAGCGAGATGCACAAGAATGGCTGCCGCCGCGGCTGTGGCGATGCCGCCGAGCACATCGGTGAAAAAGTGAATGCCGACGAAAACGCGAGCCACGCCGACGAGGATGGCCGCCGCCAGAAAATAGGGTGCGAAACGGTCCTTTTTGAGAACCAGCATGGCGGCAATGGCGAAAGCCAGCGTGGCATGATCCGACGGGAAGGACGGATCGGCGCTCTTGCCGACGATGAGATGGGTCATGCCCAGGTCGTAGGGCCGCACCCGGTCGTAGAACATGAGAACGAGCTGGTTCAGACCCAATCCCAGTGCCACGGCAGCGCCGCAGCTTATGGCGATGTGGCGGTCATGGCCGCGATCGCCATGCCAGAACCAGCGCAAAGCGACGATCGCCACCAGGACGTAGACGGCGGCCTTGGCAATCAATATCGCCAAGCCGTCGAGCAAGGCCGACTGGCCGGCAAAGCCATTGATCCAGCTGGTGATGGCGACGTCGAATGGCATGGTTTTTCCCCAAGCGCTCGGTGGCCGGAAATTGCGTCGAATTGATGATCGGGGTCAAATCCGGCGATCCGGCCGGATTGGCGTTGCATCGGGGTTGCGTCCGCACTATACAGCCCGCCATTCCCAACAGGTTGTTGTGTCTGTCGGAGAGCCCAAGGTGGCCCTCAAGGAGCGAAAAATCCATGTCCCGCGCACCGCTGATGCCCAAGGCCACCGCCGTCTGGCTGGTCGAGAACACAGCACTCACCTTCCGGCAGATCGCCGATTATTGCGGCCTGCACGAGCTCGAAGTGAAGGGCATCGCCGACGGCGACGTGGCGGCCGGCATCAAGGGCCTCGACCCGGTCACAGGCGGCCAGCTGACCCGCGAGGAGATCGAGAAGGGCGAGGCCGATTCCGAATACCGCCTGAAAATCCTCGAATCCAAGGTCAATATCCCGGTGCAGAAATCGACCGGCGGCCCGCGTTACACGCCGGTCTCCCGGCGCAGCGACCGGCCGGACGCCATCGTCTGGCTGCTGCGCTATCACCCCGAACTGCCGGATTCGGCGGTGATGAAGCTGGTCGGCACCACCAAATCGACCATCGCCGCGATCAAGGACCGCACGCACTGGAACGCCGCCAACATCAAGCCGGTCGATCCCGTTTCGCTTGGGCTTTGCTCGCAGCTTGAGCTCGACTTCGCCGTGCAGAAGGCGGCGCGCAAGGCGGGCAAGGGCCAGGTGACGGAAGCGACCCCGGCCCGCACGCTCATTCCCGCCGCCGAAGTTGCAGGCACCGCCGCCAATCTGGCGGCCACCGCCGCCGCCGCCGCCGCCGCCGAGAAGTCGGTGACCGTCGAGCAGATGAAGGACAGCGGCAAGGAATACAGCGCCGATTCCGTCTTCGCCAAGCTCAAGACGCTGAAAGTGCCGCAAGAGAACCAATGATGCGCATTCTGGTGATCGGCGCCGAAGGCACGGTCGGCAAAGCGGTCGTGGCCGAACTCGGCCGCCGCCACGACATCGTCAAGGCGGGGCGCAAGTCGGGAGATCTGCATGTCGACATCGCCGACGAAAATTCAATCCGTGCCATGTATGCCAAGCTGGGCAAGGTCGATGCGGTCGTCTCGACGGCGGGGCATGTGCATTACGGCCCGCTGGCCAGCATGACCGGCGAACAGTTCAAGAGCGGGCTGCTCGACAAGCTCCTCGGCCAGGTCAATCTGGTGCTGATCGGCCAGGCCTTCGTCAATGACGGTGGCTCCTTCACCCTGACCAGCGGCGTCACCGACCGCGATCCGATCCGCCAGGCCGCCAATTCGTCCTGCGTCAACGGCGGGCTCGGCGGCTTCGTCAAGTCGGCGGCCATCGAAATGCCGCGGGCCATGCGCATCAATGTGGTGAGCCCGGCGCTGCTCGAGGAATCGGCCAAGAAATACGAAGGCTACTTCCCCGGCCACGAAACGGTGTCTTCGGCCCGCGTCGGACTGGCCTATGCCAAGAGCGTCGAAGGCGCGCTGACCGG
>JANMQL010000038.1:0-7209 GCA_031370475.1 Hyphomicrobiales bacterium
GGTTAGACCCCGGGACACTACGATCCCGGCGCCGCAAGGCAGCTAGGCCAGTTGTCCTCCGAGGCAACCGCCGAAGTGCGAACCGGAGACAGAAATCGCCGCAAAAGCGTGGGCGCCTGTTCTGCGCTCATCGCCGGTCTCAGACGACCGAGACCGGCACACCGCGTAGGGCAGCGCCCGCGCAACCCTTCCCTTTGCAAAAGGGGAAGAAAAGACCCCCGGAAACGCCCGGATGCGTTTCCACCAAGGGCGAAGCCGTGGCCAAAGCCCTTCCGCTGTTTGAAAATTGAAGATGCGGCCCGGATCGGCCCGAAGCGATCCAGCGGAACAATCCGTAGGCGGACGAATTTGCCTAGCGTGGACGTACTGCTTTGATCGGCCTGTATTCGTCTTCATCGAGCGGCTCGAAATGCGGTTCCTTCGCGGTATTGGCCGCAAAGCGCGCCGCCAGCGCCGACAGCGGCGTGACGGTGGCCGGGCGGACCGGCTCGGCGAGCGGATCTTCGGCCCGGCGAATCGACCCATAGATGTACGCGCCGTTCTCAACCGATATTGACTCGTTGATGACGTCGCCTTCGACATGTGCCCCCGAATAGAGATGCACATGGGTGCCCCTGATCGGGCCGATCACCCTGCCGCGGACGAAGACTTCTTCGGCCGCCACTTCGCCCTGCACCACGCCATTGACCTCGACAAGGCAGACCAGGGCGCGAACATTGCCATGCACGGTGCCGTCGATTTGCAGCTCGCCGCCGGTGGTGAGGTTGCCCTCAATCACCACGTCCCGCGAGATCGCGGAAGGTTCCGGCCGTGCGCCTGACCCGTTGCCGTTTTTGGATTTCCTGTAGCGTCTGAAAAACATCGCCCGCCTCAATCGCTGCATCTCGGCCGTCAGACGACAATAACCCGCCACGGCGGGCTTGTCATGGCCGAATTGGGGCTGTTGGAAACCCGGGATGCCACCGGAAATCCGGCCACTCTTTGGCCCATGTTTGATGGCCAATGGTCCTTGCAGCCCGCCAGTCACCTCATGCTATTGATGTCCGGCGGGATTTGGCCATTAGTGCGGCCCGCGTGGGTCGACAGGTAGGAGAAGAATCGGAATTGCGGCGGCGTGCAACCAAAATATCGGCGCTGATTCTGTTCTCGGTCATCGTGGCAATCGCGATCGCCGGAGTTGCGTTCTATTGGCGTCTGTCCTTGGGGCCCGTGTCGCTCAACTTCATGACCGGCGCGATCCAGAATCAAATCAACAAGAATCTCACCGGCATGACCGTGGCGGTCGATGGCGCGGTGATCGAACGGGCGGTGGGAAGCCGCATTCCGCAATTTCGCCTGCGTAACATCGTTTTGCGGGACGCCGAGGGAAAAACCATTGCGCGGGCGCCGCGCGCCGCCATCGGTGTCGATGAACTGGCGTTTTTCACCGGCCGCATCGTGCCGAAATCGCTGCAACTCATCGGTCCGCGGATTTACGTCAGGCGCAGCCTCGCGGGAGGTATCGAATTGGGCTTCGGCACGCCGGCGGCGGCGGAGGACGAAGCCGTCATCCTGCAGGACGACTCGGGTGCGGGAACTGGAAAGAGCGATCAACCGGAGGGGCCAGGTACCGTCGAATCGGAAACCCATGGCGGCTGGTTGATCGATGCTCTCGCCGGTGACGGAAAAGACAGTGCGCAGCCGATTAGCTCGATCGAGGACATTCGTGTCACCGAGGCCTCGATCCGGCTCTATGACGAGGCAAATGATTCGGAGTGGTATGCGCCGAGCGCCGATCTGGTGTTCCGCCGCATGCCATTCGGGTTTACCGTCTTTGCCAATGCGGCAATTGCCAATGGCGGCGAAGCCGGGACGTGGCGCACCGAAATCTCCGCCAGCTACCGGCGTGACAGCAAGTCCTTCTCGATCGGCGCACGTTTCTACGATCTCATACCGGCCAATATCTCGGACCAAATCTTCGCATTGTCGCAACTCGCCCGCGTTAAGGTTCCGGTTTCCGGTCACGCCGAGGTCGAAATGAGCGATGCTGGCATGATCACCAAGGCATCTGCCGAATTCACGGCCGCGGCCGGAGAGGTTGGTCTTCCGGATTATCTGGCGCAACCCATCGCGGTTCAGGAAGGAACCCTGCGGGCCGATTACGATTCGGCGACCGGCGGTTTTGTAATATCCCAGTCCGAGTTGGTTGCCGCCGGTTCCCGTTTCCAACTGACCGGCGGCATCTTGCCAGTCCGTTCCGCTGACGGACGGCTCACCGCACTTAAGATCGTGCTGAAGTCCAGAAGCAACGGTACGACAGAGGCCAGTGCGGGAAATGCCGATAGCGTCGATCGGATCGATTTCTCCGGTACTGCCGCCATGGAAGAGGCCCGTCTCGACATCGACGACCTGACCGTGATGGCGGCCGACACCGGGGTGCGGCTGCACGGCACGCTTACTGGCGGCGCGCAATCGGCCGGCATCCGCCTGGCGGGCCGTGTCAAGGATCTTTCGTCGGAGCTTTTGAAACGCCTATGGCCGCCCATTGTCGCCCCGAAAACCCGGAACTGGGTCAACCAGAATATCAGGGCAGGCAAAATAACCGAGGGAGAATTCCGTATCGACCTGCCAATCGATGCAATGGCATTTTCTTTGCGCGACAAACGGCTGCCGGAAGGCAGTATCGAAGTCCGTTTTAAAATGGCGAATGTAACGTCGTCCTATTTCAAGGATCTGCCACCGTTGTGGAAGGCCGACGGCGAAGCCGAGCTGCGCAGCAACGAGTTCTCCATCAAGGTCGACAACGCGACAATTGAACTGCCTTCCGGGGGCAAAGTGACGTTGGCTCACGGATCGATGGACGCGACCAACATTTTGGCCGTCGAAACGCCTGCGGTATTCACATTCAATGCCAAAGCGACTGCCCAGGCGCTTCTCGAATATCTCGATCTGCCGGCACTGTCGCTGATCAAGAATGCCGGAGTCGACAGCAGCAAACTGGGAGGCGATGCCAGTCTGGCTGTCACGTTGAAATTGCCTCTGATCAAGAATCTGCCGCGCGAGCGAGTGGTCGTCACGGCGACGGCAAAGATTGAAGATGCAAGTCTGAGCGGCGCGTTGCCCGGCATCGATTTAACAGGCGGTGACTTCGATATAACGGTGTCGGAAGGCAAGATCGAAGCCCAAGGGCCAGCAAAGATCAATGGCATTCCGGCAACCGTTTCTTGGAAACGGGGCGCCGGCCATGACGCCCGGCAATCCGCCGAAATTGTCGTGGAACTCGATGAAAAACAACGAGACAAGGTCGGCGCCCGCCTCGAAAATTATCTCCGCGGTCCGATCCGGGTTCGGGCCATCATCCCCGATCTGGCGGACGAGCAAGGTCGCGTCGATATCGAGGCCGATCTGTCGAAAGCTGAATTGCGCCTCGGTGCGATTGCCTGGGTACGACAGGCTATGCCGAAGACCAGCGCCACATTTTCGTATTTTTCGCGCGGCGAGGCTGGCCGCCGCATCGAGGACCTCGAGATCAAGGGACCGGGACTTCTCATCAAGGGCGACATCCAGCTGGCCGCCAAGGGCGGCCTACGCGCTGCGCATCTCACCGATGTGCGGTTGAGCGATGACGACCGGTTTAGCGTGACGATGAAGTCTACCGAGGGCGGCCTCGCCGTGGATATTACGGGCGCTCGCTTTGATGCCCGGCCGCTGATCAGGTCGATGTTCGGGCCGAAGGCGGACGCCGGCGGCGCCGGCGAAGGCAGCCCTGACAGCCAGCTTGTCACGGTCAGCGCCGAAATCGCTCGCCTCTATGCTCACCGCGGAGAGGTCATTACCGGAGTTACAGGCACCATCAGCACCCGCGCCAACACCGTCCAGCGGGCCGAGATCCGAGGCGCCTTCCTGTCCGGCCAACCCATCGCCCTGCGCATCGTTCCGGCCGGCGAAGACCGCGAACTGCGCGTCGCCGGCCGCGACGGCGGGGCCGCGCTGCGGGCTGCGAATCTCTATTCCAAGGTGGCCGGCGGAGAGATCGATTTCTATGCCTTGCTGGCCAGCGATGCGAATTCCTCGGTGCGGCGCGGCCAGCTGATCCTGCGCAATTTCGAGGTGCGCAATGAAGCCGCCCTCGCCGAACTCGACCAGAAGGGCAAGCCGCGGCAGGCGGGCCCGCGCAAGGAGGGCATAGCCTTCAAGCGGCTGACCTTGCCTTTTACCACCGATGCGAAATTCGTCCGCATCTGCAATTCGCTCATTCGCGGCGATGAATTGGGCGCCACCGCCGAAGGCCTGATTCGCAAGAGCGACGGTGCGATCGACATCACTGGAACGATCATTCCCGCTTATGGCGCCAATGCGGCACTGGGCAAGATTCCGTTGCTCGGCGATATCCTCACGGGCGGCGGCGGCGAAGGCATTTTCGGCCTCACCTATGCACTGAGCGGCGCGATGGCGGAGCCGCGCTTTCAGGTAAATCCGATCTCGGCCATAGCGCCCGGCATTCTCCGCAAGTTTTTCGAATTCGAGGGTACGTGTTCCTCGGCATTGAAATTGCAGAAGAGCGGCGACAAAGCCAGCTGATCATGCGGGTTTCACCAGCACATGCTTTTTCTTGCCCATCGAGAGCTTAATTGCATCATTTTGGCCAAGAAGATTGAGCCTTAGAGTAAATCTTTCATCGGAGATTTGTTGGTCGTTGACACGGATGGCGCCACCCTGCACCGCACGCCGCGCTTCGCCATTGGACGAAGCAAATCCTGCCGCGACACATGCATGCAACAGTCCGGTGCCTTTGCCGAGATCAAGCAGGATTGTAGGCAGGCCCTCGGCGCTGGAGCCTTCCTCGAAGGTCTGGCGCGCCGTTTCGGCGGCAGCCTCGGCGGCGGCGCGGCCATGCAGCATGGCGGTCGCCTCGTTGGCGAGGATCTTCTTGGACTCGTTGATTTCCGAGCCGTCAAGGGCGGCGAGGCGATCGATCTCGGCCATCGGCAATTCGGTGTAGAGCTTTAGAAATCGCGCGACGTCGGCGTCCTCGGCATTGCGCCAGTATTGCCAATAGTCGTAGGGCGAGAGCAGATCGGCGTTGAGCCAGACGGCGCCGGCCGCGGTCTTGCCCATCTTGGCACCCGATGACGCCGTCAACAGCGGCGTGGTCAGCGCATAGAGCTGGCGGCCGTCGACGCGGCGGCCCAATTCCATGCCGTTGACGATGTTGCCCCACTGGTCGGAGCCGCCCATCTGCAGGATGCAGCCGTGGCGGCGGCTGAGCTCGAGGAAATCATAGGCTTGGAGGATCATGTAGTTGAATTCGAGGAAAGTGAGCGGGTGCTCGCGCTCGAGCCGGAGCTTCACCGAGTCGAAGGCGAGCATGCGGTTGATGGTGAAATGCACGCCATAGTCGCGCAGGAAGTCGATGTAGTTGAGGTGGTCAAGCCAATCGGCGTTATTTACCATCAGGGCGTCGCCGGGGCCGTCGCCGAAGTTCAAGAACTTGGTGAAGACCTTCCTGATGCCGTCGAGATTGGCTCCAATCTGTGCCTCGGTAAGTAGCTTGCGGCTTTCCTCCTTGCCCGAGGGATCGCCGATTTTCGTGGTGCCGCCGCCCATCAGGGCGATCGGGCGATGGCCGGTCTTCTGCAGCCAGCGCAGCATCATGATCTGCACGAGGGAGCCGGCATGGAGGCTGGCGGCCGTCGCATCGAAGCCGATATAGGCGGCGACGCGGCCGGAATTGGCAGCCGCGTCGAGCCCCTCGGCATCGGAAACCTGATGGATGAAGCCGCGCTCCGTCAGGACGTTCAGGAAATCGGACTTGAACTTGCGCATCGAAATCACTCATTAATGGGTGGCGGGTCTTAGCATGGAGAAAACCGCTGTCAAAACTGGTGAGTGCCCTAGGACTCATGTCGGGAACCTCTCTCGACGGCATCGATGTGGCTTTGGTCAAGACCGACGGCGAAGCCGAAGTTCACCGGGGACCGGCGCGGACTTATGCCTATGAGCCGGACCAGCGGGCGATGTTGCGCGATGCCATCGCCGAGGCGGCGCAATTGACCGACCGGCGGGCGCGGCCCGGCAGCCTGGCCGCCGTCGAATGGTCGCTCAGCGAGTGGCATGCGCAGGCGGTTCAGTCCTATTGCGAAGATGCGGGCATCACTGCCGGCGAAATCGACGTCATCGGCTTTCACGGGCAGACGGTGAACCATCGGCCCGAGATCGGACTTACCGTGCAATTGGGTGACGGGGCGCTGCTGGCGCGCCGCACCGGCAAGCCGGTGGTTTACGACATGCGCGCCGCCGACATGGCGGCGGGCGGCCAGGGCGCGCCGTTGGTGCCGGTCTATCATCGGGCATTGGCGGCGAAGTTCGCCGAACGGCCGGTGGCCTTCGTCAATATCGGCGGTGTTGCCAACATGACGTGGATCGGTGCCGGCGACGATATTGCGGCCTTCGATACGGGTCCCGGCAATGCCCTGATCAACGACTGGTGCGAGCGCCATCTGGGTGAGCCCTTCGACCGCGACGGGGCGCTGGCGGCCAAGGGCGTGCTGGACGCCAAGGCTTTCATGACCCTGGCACTGCATCCCTATTTCGAAAAACCCATTCCGAAGTCGCTCGACCGTAATGCCTTCGACGTCTCGTGCCTCGAGGGTCTGAGCCCGGCGGATGGGGCGGCGACATTGGTGCATTTCACCGCCACATCGATCGCCCGGGCGGCGGGACGTTTCGCGGAGCGTCCGAAGCTCTATGTGATCTGCGGCGGTGGGCGGAGAAACCCGAGTCTGATGAAAGAGATACGGGGGCTTTTTGAGCCGCTGGGCGAGCGCGTGCTGAACGCCGAGGAAGCGGGCTTCGACGGCGACGCCATGGAGGCGGAGGCGTGGGGCTATTTGGCAGTCAGAAGTGTGCGCGGGCTGCCGCTGACTTATCCCATGACCACGGGCGTGCGGCAGGCGATGACCGGCGGAGCGCTGGTAAGGCCGGAATTATCCGCCTGAAGCTGGCAGTTGCGATTATGCCGGCTCACCCCATTGAGGCCGCTTCGCGGCTCCTCAGGGTGAGGGGAAGAGGAGGGCGTCCCCGGCGTGGCGGGTTAGGGGGTGGTTGATTCAATTTTCAAACAGCGGAAGGGCTTTGGCCACGGCTTCGCCCTTGGTGGAAACGCATCCGGGCGCTTCCGGGGGTCTTTTCTTCCCCTTTTGCAAAGGGAAGGGTTGCGCGGGCGCTGCC
>JANMQL010000096.1:0-14415 GCA_031370475.1 Hyphomicrobiales bacterium
CCTCTTCGGCCCCTGCGGCTACGGGCTACCGTCGAACGTCGGCGCCAAGATAGGTCGCCCGGATGTGCCGGTGGTCGGCTTTGCCGGCGATGGCGCCTTCGGTATCGCGGTGACGGAGTTAACCGCCATCGGTCGGCCCGAGTGGCCGGCGATCACCATGGTCGTTTTCCGCAATTATCAGTGGGGTGCCGAAAAGCGCAACTCGACGCTGTGGTATGATGACAACTTCGTCGGCACCGAACTCGATAACGAGGTTTCCTATGCCGGTATCGCCAAAGCCTGCGGGCTCCAGGGCGTGGTGGCCCGCACCATGGACGAGCTTCGCGATCAACTCGCCAAGGCCGTGGACGATCAGATGAAGCACAAGAAGACCACGCTCATCGAGGCGATGATCAACCAGGAACTGGGCGAGCCGTTCCGGCGCGACGCCATGAAGAAACCCGTCGCCATTGCCGGAATAAGCCGCGACGACATGCGGCCCCAGAAGGGCGCGTGATGCCCGCGATCCTCGTCCTCAATGCCGGTTCTTCGTCGCTCAAGTTCGCGGTCCATGACGGGCCGGCCCTGAAGCTCAAGGGCCAGGTCTCCGGCATCGGTTCGACGCCGAGGCTCGAAATCGAAGGCCGGGCTCCGCGCGACGTGCCGGAAGTTGCGACGCCGGGAGAAGGCCTGCTGGTTGCGGCCGAATGGCTTTCCGACAACGGCTATGAGCCCGCGAATTTCGCCGGCATCGGCCATCGCATCGTGCATGGCGGCACGAAATATGTTTTGCCGGTCGTGGTCGATGATCGTGTGCAACATGAGCTGGAACAGCTTCGGGCACTTGCCCCCCTGCATCTCCCCTTCGGACTTGGCGCACTGAAGGAGATGCGGCGGATCGCGCCCGATGCCGCCAATATCGCCTGTTTCGACACGGCCTTCCATGCGACGCAGCCGGAATGGGCCACACGGCTGCCGATCCCGCGGGAGTATTTCGCGCGCGGCTACCGGCGCTACGGCTTCCATGGTCTCAATTACGAGCATGTGGTGGAAAGCCTGCCCAAGCCCTTGCCCCGCCGCCTGCTTGCCGCCCATCTGGGCTCGGGCGCCAGCATGTGCGCCATCGAGAACGGCCGCAGCATCGCTACCACCATGGGATTTTCGACGGCCGACGGGCTGGTCATGGGCACGCGCACCGGCACGATCGATCCGGGCGTGCTGATCGCGCTGATGCGCGACGACCACATGGACATAGCGGCAATGGAAGACCTCCTCTATCGGCGCAGCGGCCTATTGGGCCTTTCCGGCATTTCCGCCGACATGCGGGTGCTGCTGGCGAGCGATCGGCCGGAAGCGAAGGAGGCGGTCGACTATTACTGCTATTCGGCGGCGCGCCATGCGGGCTCGCTGGTGGCGGCATTGGGCGGGCTCGACGCCATCGTCTTTACCGGCGGCATCGGCGAGAATGCCGCGCCGGTGCGGGAACGCATTCTCGACCATCTCCGATGGCTGGGGATCAAGGACGAGGCCATCCATATCGTGCCGGCAAACGAGGAATTGACCATCGCCCGGCATGTCAAGGCGCTATTGCGGCTCTGACATGGAAAGCAGGAGTGCGGCGGTGGCGACGATGTCGTCGACGCTGGCGCCACGCGACAGGTCCGACACCGGCCTGGCAAAGCCCTGCAGGATGGGGCCGACGGCCTGGGCACCGCTCAGATACTGGGTGAGCTTGTAGGCGATATTGCCGGCGTCGAGGTCGGGAAAGATCAGCACATTGGCGCGGCCGGCCACATCGCTCGGCTCCCTTATCTTTTTGGCGGCCACCTTTGGCGATAACGCGGCATCGCCCTGCATCTCGCCGTCGATCCTGAGATTCGGCGCCCGTTGGCGGGCGATACGCAAGGCTTCGATCACCTTATCCGCGTCGGGATGCTTGCCGCTGCCCTTGGTGGAAAAGGACAGCATGGCAATGCGCGGCTCCTCCGCCAGGAACTTCGCCGCACTCGCGGCCGATGCAATGGCGATGTCGGCGAGTTGCCCGGCGTCCGGCTGAACATTGACGCCACAATCGGCGAAGACCAGACGCTTGTCCGGCCATTGCATGAGAAAAAAGCTGGAGGGCGTTTCGATTCCCGGCGCCAGGCCAATGGTCATGAGGGCGGCCTCGATCACCCGGGCCGTCGGGCTGGCGGCACCCGCCAGCATGGCCGCGGCCTCGCCCACCGCCACCATGGCGGCGGCGCGGTAGAGCGGCTTCTTCAACAGGCGTGCCGCCATGGCCTCGGTCATCTTCCCGCGCCTCGCGGTGACGAGGCGGATATGGTGTGGCAGCGGCGCGGGGAGGTTGGTGCCGAAGACGATGGGCACGGCCAGGTCTTCATCGGCGAGAATGCGGGCGGCGGCGCGGATTCTCTCGTCCTCGCCTTCCGGCATGACGATCTTCAGTTTTCCGCCCTTGATCCTGGCCTTGGCTTCGCCGATCGCGTTCATTGTATTCACCCGTGGTCCGGCGCCATGTCAGCAGAAGACGGACATGAAATCCACCGCGCTTGAAAACGCCGGCGCCGCCGTCTCATTCCCGCCCGGGCTTTGCCATAATCTCGTTGCTTTGTGCGCCTTTCATAAATCCAACGACGCGCGGAAAGCGCGCGCGTGCAGCGGGACGGCCGGCAATTATGACGAGGGAGGCAAGGCATGCGCAATGCTCTTGCGGCGCTGGCGATTGCATCGATTTTCGCGGCCACGGGTACGGCTCATTCGCAAAGCAGCGAACAGCTCGTGACCCTCAACCAAAATACCGTCGGCGTCATGGCCGATACGGCGGGATCGCTCGGCCTTGCCCTCAATTTCGCTCGCGCCCTGGATCACGAGAACGATTTGCGGCTGCTGCCGATGGCCGGCAAGGGCCCGGTGCAGACGCTCACGGATTTGCTCACCCTGCGCGGCGTCGATGCGGCGATCCTGCCCTCGGACGTGCTCGCCTATGCGGTGGCGAACCAGTTGCTGGAGGGCGCGCCGCAGCGGGTGTCGTTCGTCGCCAGGCTGGCCGGTCTCGATGTGCATGTGCTGGCGGGGCGCAATATCAAGACGCTCGCCGATCTGGAAGGCAAGCGCGTGGCGGCGGGCAGCACGGGGAGCGGATCGTTCATCGCCGCGAGCCTGATCTTTCCGGCCATGGGCGTCACCATCGATGAAGTTCCGCTTGCCGACGCCGACGCCATCGCGGCACTCAAACATGGCGATGTCGACGCCGCGGTGATCACCGGCCCGCGGCCGGTCGCGGCGCTGCTCACCCTCAAGCCCAGGGACGGCCTGCATCTGGTCGGCGTGACGGCGAGCGGATTTCTGGCGGAGGTCTACGCGCCGGCGATCCTGACCGCCGCCGACTACCCGAAATTGCTGCGCAAGGGCGAGAGTGTCGAGACCGCCAGCGCGGCGCTGGTGGTGGCGGTGTTCAACGCGCCGCGCAATTCGGAGCGCTATTACAAGCTCAGGCGTTTCACCGAAGCGCTGTTCGACAGCCTCAACCCCGAGGACGGCCAGGCCGCCGGCATCAACCTGGCGGCGGAGGTGCCGGGCTGGAAACGCTATGTGGCGGCACAGGAGTGGCTCGATGCCAAGCGCGGGACGGCGCCGGCGAAATATTCAATGACCGTTCAATGACCATCGTGAGGGAGGACTGACATGAGCAACGCCCTGCCCCGGCCGCAAGCCGAAGAGACCGCCGAGATCGACGAAACGACGAGCCGGATCGAGGCGGACCGGCGGCCCGCGCCCACCTGGTTTCCACTCGGCGAGCGGCGCGAAGACTGGGAAGAGTTTTCCGAACGCCCTCGCCCCGCGCAGCAGGAACCGTTGCGCGCCTATCGCAGCGGATCGCGCGAGCAGGAAGAGTTCAGCCGCGGTTTCGAGCCGCCGGAGGGCATGACACGGCAGGTGTTCAGCCAGCGCGAGGGCGAGGCAAGACCGCAAGTCCGGCGCCCGGCGCCGCATCGCGGCGGGCTCGGCAAGAGTTTTGTGTTTGCCAGCCTGGCGGCCTCGCTCACCGGCGGTCTGATCGGCCTCGCGGCGACGCAGTTCGACGCCATCAGACAAACGGCCGGCGAAATGGCCGCCGCTACTTTCACGAGCCTCCAGCCGGAACCGGGGACGGCGGTCCCGAAACCGTCCACGCCGCCCGCCAACCGGACGGTGATTTCCAAGAAGCCGGTGGCAACGGCAACACTCGACGTGGCCGATGACAGCGGCGCACTCAACAGCATGATTCCGCTGATCCTCAGGGCCGAGCCCGCCGCCGAGGGGCAGACCCTGGCGCTGCGCATCAGCGGCCTGCCGGAGGATGCCTATTTGACCGCCGGAACCCGCGAGGCCGGCAATTCCTGGTTGCTCAATGCCGGCGAAATACAAAATTTGAAACTGGTGGTGCCCAAGGCCGGCAAGCCGAAATTCGACGTCGAAGTCGCGGCCATCGAAACCGGAACCGGCGAACTTGCGGCCCCGGTCAAGGAGCTGACGGTCGCCATCGACGATCCCAATCTGCAGGTCGAGCCGGCCAGCGCGCCGCCGGAAACCGCCCTGGTTCGGGGCGGGCTCGGTTCAAGACAGGATATGCCGGCGCAAACCATGGCGGGCGACACGGAAATCGCGGTGGCTTCGGCGACATCGGAAACGGCCGACCTGATGCGCAAGGGCGAGCTGTTGCTCAAGTCCGGCGATCTGGCGGCGGCGCGGCTGTTCTACGAGCGGGCCTATGCCCAGGGATCGGCGGCGGGCGCCTTGGGGGCGGGAAAGACCTATGATCCGGTGGTGTTCGCCGAACTCAACGTGCAGGGCATTGCCCCCGATCCGGACAAGGCGCTGGAATGGTACAAGCGGGCCGAGGACCAGGGCCTGGCGGACGCGGCATCGGCGATCGAAGCCCTGAAAGCGCTCGCCAAGTAAGCGGCCACGGCGCACTCGACATTCGGAAACGCTCCGGGCATGTATGGCGTGTCCCTGGCCTTTCCGGAGCCGCCGATGCGCGCCGCAGACCTGATTGCAAGATCGCTTGAGAAGCACGGCGTGGCGCGCGCCTATTGCGTGCCGGGCGAGAGCTATCTGGCGCTGCTCGACGCGCTGCACGATTGCAGCGTCAAGCTCATCGTCTGCCGCCATGAATCGGGGGCGGGCTTCATGGCGGTGGCGGAAGCCAAGATGACCGGCAGGCCCGGCGTGCTGATGGTGAGCCGCGGGCCCGGCGCCACCAACGCCTCGATCGCCGTGCATGTGGCCGAGCAGGACGCGGTGCCGCTCGTCGTCTTCGTCGGCCAGGTGTCGCGAGCCGAACGCGGCCGCGGCGCCTTCCAGGAAGTCGATTACGGGCAGTTCTTCGGCGCGATCGCCAAGGGCGTGTTCGAAGTCATGGACGGCGCCAAGATGGCGGAGACCTGCGCGCGGGCTTTCCGGCTGGCGGCCGAGGGCACGCCGGGACCGGTCGTCATTTCATTGCCGGAGGACATGCTGAACGACGAGGCGGGAGAGATTGTGCCCGAACCCTTCCCCATCGCCCGGCCGCAACATGGCCTGGCCGATGCCCAGGCGGTGCGGGCGGCGATCGCCACGGCGGAGCGGCCCATCGTGGTGGCGGGCGCCATGCTGCGAGGCCCGCGCGGCGCCGCGGCGCTGGCGCGCTTCGCCGAAGCGCAGCGCATTCCGGTGGCGGTGAGTTGGAAGAACCAAGATGTCTTCGACAATTCATCGCCGCTCTATGCCGGGCATCTCGGTTTCGGCAATCCACCGCGCCACCGCGAGGCATTGGCCCGGGCCGATCTCATTATCGCGGCAGGCACCAGGCTCGGCGACGTCGCCAGCCTCAATTACAGTTTCCCCACGACGCCGCAGCCGGCGCAAATGCTCGTTCATATCTATCCCGGCGGCGAGCCGATCGGCAAAGTGTTCCGCACCGATCTTGGCATCGTCGCCGATCCGGTGGCGCTGCTTGAAGAACTTGGGCAAACGCCGCGGGTCGTGAGTTCGTCCGGCGAGGCGTGGATTTCGTCGATCAACGGCTTCATCCGCGAGTTCCAGGCGTTCAAGTCGCCGGAGCCCGGCGACGGCGTCGATTTCGGCAAGGTGGTGATGGCGGTGGCGGCACAAGCGCCGCGCGACGCCATCGTCACGACGGATGCCGGCAACATGTCGACCTGGGTGCACCGGCACTGGAAAATGACCCCGGCCAATCTGCTGCTCGGCGCCATAGCCGGGGCCATGGGTTTCGGCGTTCCGTCGGGCGTGGCGGCGGGGCTCGCCGATCCCGCCCGCATGGCCATCGTCTTTGTCGGCGACGGCGGCATATTGATGACGGGCCAAGAACTGGCGAGTGCCGTGCAATATGGCGCCAAGACCAAGATCGTTCTGTCGGACAACGGCATTTACGGCACCATTCGCACCCATCAGGAACGGCATTATCCGGGCCGGGTTTCGGGCACCGATCTGGTCAGTCCGGATTTCTCCGCCTGGGCCAGGTCGTTCGGCGCCCATGCGGTGACCATCGCCATGGGCGACGATATCGGCGCCAAGGTGGCCGAGGCGTTGGGCCATGACGGCCCGGCACTCATCCATGTGAAATCCAGCTGCGAGGCGCTCTCCGCTTTCTCGACGCTCAGTGGGCTGAGGAAGTAGCGGCGGACGGCGTCAACTCTCCGGCCTGCCGAACAAGGCGGCGTAGAGCTTGCGGTCGCGGCCGTAGATGTCGGCGCGAAATTCGATGCCGTTTTCGCCCTTGAAGGCAGTGGCGTAGATCAGATGCACGGGAATGCGGCGCGGCAACGGCACCTGCACGGTGCGGCCGGCGGCGAGCGTCGCGTCGATACGCGATTTACTCCAGCCGGGGACGGCGCCGACGATCTTGTAGGCGAAATCGAGGGGCCGCGACAGGCGGATGCAGCCGTGGCTGAAGGCGCGCGTGGTGGCGAGGAACTTTTCCTTGGCGGGCGTGTCGTGCAGATAAATATTGTACGGATTGGGCAGCATGAATTTCACCTTGCCGAGGGCATTCTTCGGCCCGGGACGCTGGCGGAAGGTGAAGGGAAAATTGCCGGCACCGTAGGAGGTCCAGGCGATGGAGCTCCATGACACGAGCTGGCCATTCATGAAGACGTCGAAGTCTTCGGCATAGGCGAAGGGGTTCTGCCGCAACCGCGGCAGCATTTCCCCGGTGGCAATCGAATAGGGCACCGTCCAGGTGGGATTGAATTCGACATATTCCATCTCGTCGGAGAATTCCGGCGTCTGGGTGGCGACAGCGCCGACCACCACTTTCATACGGTCGACGATCACCGAGGACTGCACCTCTTGCAGCTCGAAGGCGGCGAGATTGACGAGGATGTGATAATCGCCGAGGTTTTCCGGCATCCAGCGCCAGCGCTCCATGTTGAGCATGATCTGGCGGGCGCGCTCGGCGGGGGGCACGTTCATGGCCACCAGCGTCTGCTTGCCGATCAGGCCCTTGGCCTCGAGCCCGTGGCGCTGCTGGAAGCGCCGCACGGCGATTTCAAGCCGCGAATCGTAGAGGAGCGCGGCATCGGGCTTCCATTCAAAATCGCCGGTCATGGCGAGGAGCTGGCGGATTTGCGGGATGCGCGGGTCGCTCATGCCGCTCTTGAGATTGGGGCCTGGCGCGATTTCCGGCCAGTTGCCCTGCTCATCGAGCGCGCGATAATGGGCCAGCATGGCTTTGAGCGCCCGGTAATGCGGGTTGGCCGGCTCGAATCGATCGAGGAAACGGCCGGGGTCGCGCTGTGTCTTGAGATCGGTGAGAATGCGCAGCACATCGACGGTCTTGCGGTTGCGGAACAGCTTCGGATCGACCTTCCGCGGCAGGAGCCGGCCGATCTTGAGATCGGTGGCATAGGCGACGAAGAAGGCCGAGTAATAGAGTTCGGCATGGGCGGCGGCGGCGGGTTCGAGGTCGGTGATCGCATCGCGCAAACCGATCAGGGTTTCGATGGGATAGTCCTGGGGATCGAGGCCGTCGTCCGCGGCGTCGATGAGGCGCTGGATGAAGGGCGTCATGCGGCCGGTGCCGACCCAATAGACGGTGCCGGAGCGACCGATGTAGTGCGCCTTCAGCGCCTCGCGCACCCGCTCGATGGGAAGTTCCAGGCGTTCTGGCGAATTGAGAATGTCGCCGATCGCCATGGCGACGGCGGCATAGTCGGGCACCCGGTCGTCCTTGCCCGCTTGCGCCGGCAGGCAAAACAGCATGGCAAGCACGGCGAAGAGCGCCGCCGGCCGCATGATGCGCAGGAAACCGGACCAGCCATCCGAAGTAGCGGTCATTCTTGCCCTTCCCCCCTCGCGGGGGAAGGTGGCGCGAAGCGCCGGATGAGGGGGCGCCTCCACAATGGAGGTGGAAATTCCAGACTCGCCGGTCCAGCCCCCTCTTCCGTCTCGCGCCTGCGGCGCGATCCACCTTCCCCCGCGAGGGGGGAAGGGGTAATCGGTCGCCATCGGTGTCGACGCGAAGATTCGATTCAAGTAGCTGTCGGTATCAGACATTGAGCAGCAGATATTCCCGCTCCCAGGAACTGATGACTTTGCGGAAATGTTGCATTTCCTGGTATTTCACATCGCGGTAGGCCTCGACGAATTTCTCGCCGAGCAGGGTCCTCAGCGGCTTGGTATAATTGAGCTTATCGAGGGCCTCGTCGAGACTGATCGGCAGGGTCTGGGCATAGCGGTAGGCCGAGCCCACCACCGGGTCCGACGGCTTGATGCGCTCGATCATGCCGAGATAGCCGCAGGCGAGCGAGGCGGCGAAGGCCAGATAGGGATTGGCGTCGGCGCCGGGCACGCGGTTCTCGACCCGCAGGTTCGCCGGATCGGAAGCGGGAACGCGCAACGACACGGTGCGGTTGTCGATGGCCCAGTGGACGTTGGTGGGCGCATCGGACTCGGGCACCAGGCGGCGGTAGGAATTGACGTTGGGCGCAAACAACGGCAGGGCCGCGGCGAGATAGCGCTGCAGGCCGCCGATGTGATTGAGAAAGAGCTTGGAGGGCTTGCCGTCGCGGCCGGCGAAGATGTTCTTGCCGCTCTTGAGGTCCAGCACGGATTGATGGATGTGCATGGAGGAGCCGGGCTCGTTCTCGTGCGGCTTGGCCATGAAGGTCGCATACATATCGTGCTTGAGGGCGGCCTGGCGCACGGTGCGCTTGAACAGGAAGACCTGGTCGGCAAGCTCGAGCGGATCGCCGTGGTTGAAATTGATCTCGAGCTGGGCCGGGCCGCTTTCATGGCTCAGCGTGTCGACATCGAGCTCCTGGGCCTCGCAGTAATCGTAGATGTCCTCGACGATCGGGTCGAAATCGTTGGCGGCGTCGATGCCATAGGCCTGACCGCCGGGCTCCTTGCGCCCGGAGCGGCCGACCGCGGCATCGAGGGGGTAATCGGGATCGAGGTTCTTCTTGACCAGGTAGAATTCAAGCTCGGGCGCGATGATGGGGCGCCAGCCCTTGTCCTTGTAGAGCTGCAGAACGCGGCGCAGCACATGGCGGGGTGCGATCTCGACCGGCTCGTCGTTGAGGTGGAAGGCATCGCAGATCACCTGGGCGGTGGGCTCGGCATACCAGGGCACGAAGCGGATGGTCTCGATATCGGGCTGCATGTAGATGTCGATGGCGCTGTCGCTCACCGCATTGGTTTCGGAAACGAAGCGGCCGTTAATGGTCAAGGTGAAGACTTCCTCGGGGATGCGCAGGCCTTGCGACCGGTGGCCTTTCAAGAATTTCTTGGGCGGCAGAATCTTGCCGCGCGCCGTGCCGGACATATCCGCCACCAGGCATTCGACTTCGCTGATCTTGCGTTCAGTGATCCATTCTTCAAAACGTGCTTGCGACATGATGACCCTGATTTGACTTTTTTTGGAGCATGTTCTTGCCGCCAAAGTGTGTACACTTTGGCGGAACATGCTCTGAGAATCCCATCTTACCCGTCCGCCTTGACGGTGCAAACGGGGCCACCTAAACCCTTCTAATCATGCCCAGTTCCCTCGACGCCAGATCCTATTATCAGGCCACCGCCACGCCGTTTGCGAAGCAGCCGGCGCTCACCGGCGAAGTCGCGGCCGATGTCTGCGTGGTGGGAGCCGGCTACACCGGCCTTTCCGCTGCGCTGGAACTGGCGCTGGCCGGATACAAAGTCGTGGTGCTGGAGGCCGAGCATGCGGGCTATGGCGCCTCGGGCCGCAATGGCGGGCAGATCTGCACCGGCTATTCCTCGGGCCAAGGCAAGATCGAAGCCCAGCTCGGCCGCGACAATGCGCGCAAATGCTTCGCGCTGGCCGAGGAATCGAAGGTGCTGCTGAAGGAGCGCATCGCCCGGCACAGGATCGATTGCGATCTCAAATGGGGTTATTTGCACGTGATCCCCAAGGCGCATCAATTCGGCGAGCTCACGGCGTGGAAAGACGAGATGGACGATCTCGGCTACACGGATACAAGTCTTCTCGGCAAGGCGGAACTCGAAGAAAAGATCGGAACTCAAATCTATCACGGCGCGCTTCGCGAGGGGGGCGCGGGACATTTTCATCCGCTCAACTATTGCCTCGGGCTGGCGCGGGCCGCGATTGCGGCGGGGGCGACGATCTACGAAGACTCGCGAGCGATCGAGATCGATACCGGAAGCAGTCCATCCGCCCGCACGGCGCAAGGCTTGGTCAAGGCGAAGTTCATGATCATCGCCGGCAATGCCTATCTGGGCCGCACGGTGCCTAAACTCTACGGAAGGGTGATGCCGGTAGGGAGCTATATCATCGCCACCGAGCCCTTGGGCGAGGGCCGGGCCCGCAGCCTGATCCGCGACGGCGAGGCGGTGGCCAATACCAAGTTCATCGTCGATTACTTCCGCCTGACCGGCGACACGCGGCTGCTGTTCGGCGGCCGGGCCAGTTATTCGACGCTGGAGCCCGCCAATCTCGGCGCCTATATGCGGCCGCGCATGCTGGCGGTGTTTCCGCAACTGGCGGACGCCAAGGTCGATTATGCCTGGGGCGGCTTCATCGCCATCACCTATAACCGCATTCCCGATTGCGGGCGCCTGTCGCCCACGGTCTATTACGCGCACGGCTATTCCGGCCAGGGCGTGGCGCTCGCTGGAATTTACGGGAAGCTGATGGCGGAGGCGATCCGCGGGCAAGCCGAACGCTTCGATCTCCTGGCGCGCGTGAAACACATGCCTTTCCCCGGCGGCCCCTTGCGCACGCCGATGCTGGTGGCGGCGATGCTGTATTTCCGGATCCGGGACGCGCTGAGCTAATCCGGCATCGGTGCCGCCCTGGCACCCTTCTGCCAGGCGCGGAGGCAGAGATATTCCATGACCAGCGAGGCGGCGGCGAGCGAAGTAATGTCGGCGTGATCGTAGGGCGGCGAGACTTCCACCACATCCATGGCGACGAAGTTGACATCGGTCAGTCTGCGGATGATCGCGGCCGCCTGGTGATAGGTGAGGCCGCCGGGAATGGGGGTGCCGGTGCCGGGTGCCGCGGATGGATCGAGGCAGTCGATGTCGAAGGTGAGGTAGGCCTTGGACTTGCCGACCGTGCCGGCGATCGTCCTGGCGAGATCGGCGGCGGATGAGTTGTGTACTTCATCGGCGTAGACGATCTTGAAGCCGTAACGGCGCTCGCCGGTAAAGGTGGTGCGGATGCCGATCTGCACCGACTTCGACGGATCGATCAGGCCCTCCTTGACCGCATAGCCGAACATGGTGCCGTGATCGATGCGGCCGCCATCGTCGGGCTCGACGTCGCGATGGGCGTCGAAATGGACGAGCGCCAGGGGGCCGTGTTTCCTGGCGTGCGCCTTGAGCAGCGGATAGGTGATGTAATGATCGCCGCCCAATGAAATCATTTCGGCTCCGGCGGCGATTATTCCGGCGGCGTGCTGCTCGAGCGTTTCGGGGAAGTTTTCCTTGCGTCCCCAGTCGAAGAAGCAATCGCCGTAATCGGCGACGGCAAGCGTCTCGAAGGGATCGAAATTCCACGGCCAGAACGGGCCCCAGGCGTTTTCGGCCGAGGCCCGGCGAATGCCTTCGGGGCCGAAACGGGTGCCGGAGCGGTGCGAGACGGCCTGATCGAAAGGAATGCCGGTCACCGCGATGTCGACGCCCTTGAGATCGCGGGTATATTTGCGGCGCATGAAGGAGAGCGCTCCGGCATAGGTGGGCTCCCAGCGCGTGCCTTTCAATTGCTCGCGGCGGAAGGCCTCGTCGCCGGGGGCCACGGTCAGGTTCTTCATTTCGAGTGACACGGGCCTACTCCGTCAGCACGAGGGAATCGGTGGGCAGCCAGTGAACCCAGACCTTCTGGCCGCGCTCGATGCCGGTGCCGCCCTCGCGCCGGTCGTTCTGAACGTTGATCGACAGGTCGAGACCGTCCTTGGCGGAGACCACCACATGGCTGGTGTCGCCGTAATAGGCGACGTCGCGCACCTTGCCCTCGATCTTGATCAGATTGGCGCCCTTGGGTTCGGCCTTGCCGATCTTGAGCTTCTCGGGGCGCACGGCGATGGAAACCGTGCCGCCGCAGGGTTTGTCGACGGTCAGTTCCACCTTGCCGATGCTCCTCGCCTGGCAAAAGATTTTCCTGCCCTTGGCGGAGAGCACCTTGGCATCGATGAGATTCACCTTGCCGATGAAATCGGCGACGAAGCGGCTGACCGGATGTTCGTAAAGTTCGGCGGGCGTGGCGATCTGCATGACCGCGCCCTTGTCCATGACGGCGATGCGGCCGGCCATGGAGAGGGCCTCGTCCTGGTCGTGGGTGACGATGATGAAGGTGATCCCGACATTTTCCTGCAACCTCGTGAGTTCCAGCCGCATCTCGTCACGCAGCTTGGCATCGAGGGCGGAGAGCGGCTCGTCGAGGAGCAGAACCTTGGGACGCTTGACCAGGGCGCGGGCAAGCGCCACGCGCTGGCGCTGGCCGCCCGACATCTGGTCGGGCTTGCGCTGGGCGAGATGGGTGAGTTTCACCATGTCGAGGGCATCGGCGGTGCGGCGCTTCGTCTCGTCGGCGGCAACGCCCGTCACTTTCAGGCCATAGGCGACGTTCTGCTCCACCGTCATGTGCGGGAAGACGGCATAGGACTGGAACACCATGTTGGTGGGCCGCTTGTTGGGCGGGATCAGCGCCATGTCGACACCGGCGATGACGATCTCGCCGCCGGTCGGCGTCTCGAGGCCGGAGATCATGCGCAGCAGCGTGGTCTTGCCGCAACCCGACGGCCCCAGCAGCGCGAAGAACTCATTTTGGGCGATGTCGAAGGAGACGTCGTCGACGGCGGTGACGCCGCCGGGAAATATCTTGCTGACATTGCGGAGCGAGATGATCGGTTCGGTCATGGGTTCAGCCTTTAGCCTGCTTTTGCGGCGCCTGGATTTTCATGGCGAGAATGGTTGCCACCACGGTGATCAAGATGAGCACGGTGGAGGCGGCGTTGATTTCCGGCGAGACGCCGCGGCGGACGAGCGAATAGACCTTGACCGGAAATGTCACGGTCTCGGGGCCGGAGGTGAAGAAAGTGATGACGAAATCGTCGAGCGACAATGTGAAGGCGAGAAGCGCACCGGCGATGAGGCCTGGTTTCATGAAGGGCACGAGGATGTTCCAGAAGGTCTGCCATTCGCTGGCGCCCAGGTCCTTGGAGGCTTCCTCGAGCTCGCGGTTGAAGCCGACAAGGCGCGAGCGCACCACGACGGCGACGAAGGGAAAGCAGAAGGCGACATGGGCGATGACGATGTTGGCGAGATTGAGCGGCCAGGGCATGGCGACCACCGCATCCATCAATCCGAAATTGACGAAGAACAACAGCAGCGCCACGCCCATGCAGATTTCCGGAATGACGATGGGCAGGGCCATGAGCCCCTCATAGGCGCTCTTGAAGGGAAAGTTGAAACGCCACAACAGCAGCGCCAGCATGGCGCCGATCACGGTGGAGATTATGGTGGCGAGAAAGGCGATGACCAGGGAATTGGACAGGGCCTCGATGAGGGCGGCGTTGTTCCAGGCCTTGAGGTAATTGTCCAGGGTGAAGCCGCGCCAGATAATGCCACGCTTGTCGGTGTTGAAGGAGAAGGCGACGAGCGTCACGATCGGCAAATAGAGCACGACGATGATGGTGGCGAAGAGGGCCTTGAGCCAGGCGCGGCTGCCGTAATCGAGGGGGCCCGAGCCCGGTTTCAGGGTGGCGGCCATCAGATGTCCACTCCCTTGCTGCGCCGGGCAAGCAGCGAGCGGATCGCCAGTGCGCCGAAGGTCGCATACATCAGCAGGAAGGAGAGTGCCGCGCCAAATGGCCAGTCATTGGCTGCCTTGAACTGGCGCTCGATGACGTTGCCAATCATGATGGCATTGGCCCCGCCGAGAAGATCAGGCGTCAGGAACGAGCCGAGGCA
>JANMQL010000114.1:0-3742 GCA_031370475.1 Hyphomicrobiales bacterium
GCCACCTCATCGACCGTTCCGAAGCGGCCCTTGGGGATTTTCGACAGCATGAAATCGATATGGGCCTGGGTCATCTGCTCGAAGATCGGGGTTTTGACGGCGGCCGGGGTTACACAATTGACCGTGATATCAGTCTTGGCCAGTTCCTTGGCCAGCGACTTGGTCATGGCGATGACGCCGGCCTTGGAGGCGGAATAGGCTGAAGCATTCGGATTGCCTTCCTTGCCGGCGATCGAGGCGATGTTGACGATGCGCCCGTAGCCGGTCTTCAGCATGAATGGCACGACGGCGCGATTACAGTAGAAACAGCCGTTGAGATTGATGTCGATGACCCGGCGCCACTGCTCGACGGGATATTCGGCGAGCGTTGCATTGGGCCCGGTGATGGCGGCGCTGGTGACCAGAATGTCGATGCCGCCCAGCCGCTTGGCGGTGAGGGCGGCGGCGGCGGCCACCGACGTCTCATCGGCCACGTCGGCGGCGATGCCGATGGCAGCGGCGCCGATCTGCGCGGCGCAATCGCGTGCCGCCTTCTCATTCACATCCCAGATTGCAACCTTGCCGCCTTCGGCGGCGAGTCGCGTGGCAATGGCAAGCCCGATGCCCGAGGCACCGCCGGTAACAGACGCCGTGCGCCCGGAGAAACGTGTACTCATGATCTACGTCCTCAAACGGGCTTTCGGCCCTTCTCGATGCCGTTCACCTTGGCCAGCACGTCGATCAGCCGCGGCAGGTAGCGCTCGCCGTAGCCCATATTGTCGGCCATGACATAGAGCTGGTGCGCCGTTTCGGCCATGAATGAAGCGACCGGCAGATGCTCGGTCATGTTGGTGTAATAGCGCAAATCCTTGCGGGCATTGCGGATGGCGAATTTGGCGTGGCTGTCGTCGTCGTGTAGCGGCACGTTGATGAGCCGCGCGAACATGACCGATGCCGCACCGCCCGCCATGACGATGTCGCGCAGCGCTTCCATATTGACGCCGGCCTTGGTGGCGACCGTGATGGCTTCCGCGGCAATGGCGCCGTGGGCGGTGGCCAGGAAGTTGTTGATGAGCTTCAGCCGGTGGGCGGCTCCCACCTCGCCCGAATGGACGATGGTGTCGGCGAAGCTGTCGAGCACCGGCCTGATCCGGGCCAGCACATCCTTCGGTCCCGCCACCATCAAGCCAAGTTTGCCGGCCTCGGCTTCATTCGGCGTGCGGACCATCGGCGTATCGACGAAATGGCCGCCCTTGGCTTCGACATCGGCGGCGATCTTGAGAGTCGAATGGGGCTCGGAGGTGGAGCAGTCGGCAATGACAAAGCCCTCGCGCACGGCACTGAGAAGGCCATACTCGCCATAGACCGTGGCTTCCACCTGGGGCGTGCCGGTGACGCAGAGGATGACCATGTCGGAGGCCTTGGCCACGGCATGGGGACTGCCGAGTTCCTTGGCCCCGAGCTTCACCAGATCGTCGACCGGATCGCGGTTGCGGTGGGCCAGGACGGTGAGTTCGAAGCCCTTCTTCAGGATGTTCTTGCCGATGCCGTGGCCCATGAGGCCGACACCGATCAATCCGACGCGCTTGATGGTCATGGGAGCTCCTTGTCCGCGATGAATGTTTCCAGCCTATCTTGTTCCAGAACGAACAGCCTGTCTTCTTCTTTCCGGGCGAAGCCGAGGCGCTTGTAGAAGCGCGCCGCCCCCAGATTGGTATGATCGACCTCGAGCTTGATGAAGCGGGCGCCACGGGCGCGCCCACGCCTTGCCGCCTCGCGCAGCAGCGCCAGGCCGATATTGCGGTTGCGCGCCGCCCCTTCGACGAAGAGATCGACGACATAGAGGCCCCGCACGGCGCGCCAGGTGGAAAAGGTCATGAGGGACAGGATGGCGCCCAGCAAGATGCCGTCTTCCTCGGCGACCACGACATCGACGAGATCGCGGGCGGCGTTAAGCTTCTCGCCGGTGAGTTGGGGAACGATTGCCGTGCCAACGTCGCGCGCCAGCCCCGCCACCATGGCGGCAATCCGTTGGGCCTCCTCGGGCCGCATGTCGCGCAACGAGAGCGTCATGCGCCAAGCCCTTCGAGCAACGAGGCAAGATTGGCGCCGAGACTGGGCGAAGGATAGCCGCCCTCCTGCACCACGAGCACGGGCAATTGCAATGCCGCGATCATGCGGCCGATGGCGGCGAAATCCGCGGTTTCGATGGCGAAGCCCTTGAAGGGATCGTCGACGGCGATATCGAGCCCCGCCGCCAGCACCAGAATATCGGGGGCGAAATCGCTCACCCGGCGGAGCGCCTGCTCCAGCGCCGCGCCATAGGGTTTGAAAGTGGTGCCGCGTTCGAGCGGCAGATTGAGATTGAAGCCTTCACCGGCACCCCTCCCCCGCTCGCCCTCATAGCCCCAGAAGAAGGGATAGAAGCGTTTTGGGTGCGCGTGGATCGAGACGGTCAGCACGTCGGCGCGATCGTAGAAGATGGCCTCCGTTCCATTGCCGTGATGGACGTCGATATCGAGGATGGCGGTGCGCTTTCCGGCCCGGGTGAGGATTTCGGCCGCCACGGCGGTGTTGTTGATATAGCAGAAGCCCGCCGCCATGTCGGCCGCCGCATGGTGGCCGGGCGGGCGGCACAGCGCATAGACCAGCGGCTCGCCGCGCAACATGAGATCGGCGCCATGAGCCGCGGTTGCGGCACTCGCCAGGGCTGAGTGCCACGTGTCGGCGGTGACCGGGCAGGAGCCGTCGCCCAGATGCCAGCCGCATTGGCCGACGACGGAGTCCGGATAGGAGGCGGGCGGCAGGCCGGCGCGGCCGAGGGCGAAGACATTGGCAAGCGGCGTTTCGCCGGCATCGGGCAAACGTTTCCAGCGTTCCCACAGGGTCTCCATGAAGCGAAGATAGCGCCGGTCATGGATAAGGGCGATGGTGTCGAGGGCGATTGCCGGCGGCGCCACCACCGGCCCGCCCAAACGGCACACGCCATCCATCAGCATATCGATGCGCTCGGGGCGCTCCGGAATGGGCTGCGGCTTGCCGGATACGATGAAGTCGCGCGGCGCATGCAGCCTCTGGGTTTCATCGAAGACGGCGATCATCGGTTTGCGGATGCCTTTGCTCTTCTGCTAGTACCGCACGGCGCCCCGCCCCGAGACAAGATGGATTCTTGCATGACCGCCATGGCCCCCCTTCCCCAGCACATCCATTCCACCGGAAGCCTGCCCAAGGTGGCCTGGGCCAAGGGCAGCTATGTCCACGATGCCGGCGGCACGCAATATATCGACGGCTCCGGCGGACCCGCCGTCTATTGCATCGGCCACGCCAATATGGAGGTGAACGACGCGATCAAGGCGCAGCTCGACCGCATCGCCCATGGCTACCGTTACAATTTCACCTCCGATGCGCTGGAAGAGCTTTCCGATATCATCCGCGCCCGCTGCGGCGGCGATCTGCAGCACATGGTCTATGTGACCGGCGGTTCCGAGGCGGTCGAGTCCTGCCTGAAACTCGCCCTGCAATATCATGCGGCGCTGGGCGAGATGAGCCGGCGGCGCTTCATCGCCCGCGAGCGTTCCTGGCACGGCAATACGCTGGGAGCCCTATCGGTCTCTGGATTTCTGGAGCGCAAGAGGGCTTTCGAGGGCTCACTCCTCGATGTCTCGCGGCTGTCGCCTGCCAATATTTACCGCCCCATTACCGGCGCCACGGCGGCAAATGCGGGCGAGGCCTGCGCCAAGGAACTGGAAGACGAGATCCTGCG
>JANMQL010000123.1:0-17751 GCA_031370475.1 Hyphomicrobiales bacterium
GCCTGGTCTTCGACGGCACGGCGGTGTGCTTTTCCTCCGAACGCGCCGACAGGGCGACGCTCAAGGACAACGGCATCGACAAGGTCTGCGACATGGTGGGCATGGGGGTTCCGGAGGTCTATTCGGCGGAGCTTTCCGAATTCGTGCTTGCCGCCGGCGTCAAGCTGCTCGCCGCGATACAGCCCGACCTCATGTATCTGTCGACCACCGATTACGTGCAGCACAAATATGCCCCGGGCTCGGCGGGGGCCAATGCCTTCTATGCCATGATGGACCGTTATCTCGGCGAACTCGATAAGGCCGGGGCCATCATCGTCATCGTCGCCGACCACGGCATGAAGGACAAGCATCTGGCCAATGGCGAGCCCGATGTCATCTATCTGCAGGACGTGCTCGATCGCAAATTCGGCGCCGGCAAGACCAAGGTCATCCTGCCGATCACCGATCCCTATGTGGTGCATCATGGCGCGCTCGGCTCCTTTGCAACCGTCTATGCCTATGGTCCTGCGGTCGCGGATGTGATGGCGGCAATCGCCGCCCAGAACGGGATCGATGTGGTGATGAACCGCAAAGACGGCTGCGCTCGTTTTGAACTCCCGGAAGACCGGATGGGCGACGTGATCGTCGTCTCCGGCGGGGCGAAGGCCACGAAAGTCATCGGCACCAGCCGCGACAAGCACGATCTCTCGGGCCTCAAGGAGCCGCTGCGCTCCCATGGCGGTCTCACCGAGCAGGACGTGCCGGTTGTCGTCAATCGCCGGCTTACGGGCCTTTCCGGCACCATCCGCAATTTCGATGCCTTCGCCCTGGGCTGCAATCACATCGCCACGGCGGCCGCCGCGGCGGAATAGGAGTCGTCCATGAACAAGATCGAGCCCCGCCGCGCCGTCATCAAGGAAGCCATGCGGATCGGCGGCAGGCATGTCGAGGCCGACGGCGTGGTGCCGGTGCATTATCCCTATACGAACGAGCTCATCGGCACGGTTCCAGCGGGGCGGGCCGAACATGCGGCCAAGGCCTTCGCCATCGCCGCGGCCTTCAAGCCGAAGCTTACCCGCTACGAGCGCCAGCAGATCCTGTTCCGCGCCGCCGAGCTGATCCGGGCCCGCAAGGACAGGCTCTCCGATCTCATCACTTTGGAACTCGGCCTTTCCAAGAAGGATTCGGCTTACGAATGCGGCCGCGCCTATGACGTGTTCTCGCTGGCAGGCCAACTGGCCATTCTCGACGATGGGCAGATTTTTTCCTGCGATCTGACGCCGCAAGGCAAGGCGCGCAAGATTTTCACCAAGCGCGAGCCGGTCGGCGTCATCTCGGCGATCACGCCCTTCAACCATCCGCTCAACATGGTGGCCCACAAAGTGGCGCCGGCCATCGCCAGCAACAATTGCGTGGTGTGCAAGCCGACGGAGTTGACGCCGCTCACGGCGCTGGCGCTGGCCGATATTCTCTACGAGGCGGGATTGCCGCCGGAAATGTTCCAGGTGGTGACCGGCTGGCCCGGCGAAATCGGCGATGAAATGGTGACCAACGAGAATATCTCGGTCATCACCTTCACCGGCGGCGTCAGGGTGGGCAAGCTCATCGCCGCCAAGGCCGGCTACACGCGCGCCGCTCTCGAGCTCGGCGGCAACGATCCCCTGATCGTGCTCGACGATCTCTCCGATGGCGATCTCGACAAGGCGGCGGAGTTGGCGGTGGCCGGCGCCACCAAAAATTCCGGCCAGCGCTGCACGGCGGTCAAGCGCATTCTGGTGCAGGAGCGCGTCGCCGACCGCTTCGTCGAGCTGACGCTGGCGAAAGCGAAGAAGCTCAAATTCGGCGATCCCATGGACCCCGAAACCGATCTCGGCACGGTGGTGCATGAGGAGGCGGCGAAGATTTTCGAGGCCCGCGTCTACAAGGCCGCCGAACAGGGCGCCAAGGTGCTTTACGATCCCGGCCGCAAGGGCGCGGTGCTGCCGCCGATTACGGTGGATTTCGTGCCGCACCGCTCGGAACTGGTGTTCGAGGAGACATTCGGACCGGTCATCCCGATCGTGCGGGTGCCCAACGACGACGCCGAAACCATGCGCATCTCCAACTCCACGCCCTTCGGGCTCTCCTCCGGCGTATGCACCAACCGGCTTGACCGGGCGATCCGATTCATCGAGGGTCTGGAGGTCGGCACGGTCAATATCTGGGAAGTGCCGGGATACCGCATCGAAATGTCGCCTTTCGGCGGCATCAAGGACTCGGGCAACGGCATCAAGGAAGGCGTCATGGAGGCCATGAAGTTTTTCACCAATGTGAAGACCTGGTCGCTGCCATGGCCCCAATGAGGTGACGTGAACCCCGGAACCGCCGTTATCGTCAATCTGCTGGGCGGCGTGGCGCTGCTGCTCTGGGGCGTGCGCATGGTCCGCACCGGCATCATGCGCGCCTGGGGCGACCGGCTGAAACGTTTCATCGAACACCGCCTCGGCGGCCGGCTGCAGGCCTTCGCGGCCGGTGGAGCCGCCACCGCCATATTGGGCAGCGGCACGGCCATGACGCTGATCGTCGCCGGGATCGCCGCGTCGGGGGCCATCGGCACGGCGCTTGGCCTTGCCGTGTTGCTCGGCGCCGATGTCGGTTCGGCCGTCGTTTCCTCGATCTTCGCCTCGGGCAGTTTCCTGGCGCTATGGGCCTCGCCCATCCTGCTGTTCGTGGGCTATCTGATTTTCAGCACCACCGAGGAATTCCGCCCGCATAATGTCGGCCGCATTCTGATCGGCCTCGGACTCATGCTGTTGTCGCTGACGCTGATCCGCGAGGCGACGAAACCGCTGACCGAGGCGAGCCTGTTTCACGACGTGCTGGCGGCGGTGGGTCGCGAGGAAATCCTGGCCTTCATCGCCGGCGCGGCGCTGGCCTGGATTTTCCATTCGACCCTGGCCGCCATCCTGCTGGTCGCCTCCTTCCTGGCCAATGGCAGCCTGGAACTGGCGGGGGCGCTGGCTTTGATCCTCGGCATCAATCTCGGCGGCGGATTGCCGTCGGTGACGGCGACGCTGGCGCTGCCGCCGCCGGCCCGGCGCCTGCCGCTCGCCAATTTCCTGTGCCGGGGCGCGGCGGCTCTCGTCGCCGTGGCCGCTCTCGGCCGGATCGGGCCATTGCTGCGGAGTCTGCCGGCGGGGCCGGTCGAGGCAGCTGTCGTCTTTCATGCGGGTTTCAACCTCGCCGTGGGAGTCCTGTTCCTGCCATTCACCGGGCTGGTTGAGAAATTGATGCTGAAGCTTCTGCCCGATGAGACGCTGGACGCCGACCGGCTTGCCGCACCGCGCTATCTCGATGCCAAGTCGCTGGCCTCGCCGTCGCTGGCGCTGTCCAATGCGCTGCTCGAGACGGTGCGCATGACCGAGGTGCTCGACCGCATGTTCGAGACGGCATTGACGGCGCTGCGCACCGGCAGCCTCGAGACGCTGAAGCTGCTCAAGGATCTGGACGAGCGCCTCAATGCCTTCCAGACGGCGGTGCAAAGCTTCCTGGCCGATCTGGCCCAGGCCGAGCTTTCGGCGGCGGAGGCGCGCCGGGCGCTTGAAATCACCCTCTACACCAGAAATCTCGAACATGCCGGCGACATCATTCATCTCAATCTCGCCGACCGCATCAAGGCCAAGGCCAAGGAAAGCATCGCCTTCACCGTCGAGGAACAAGCCTCTCTCGACGATCTCTGCCTGATCATCCACGACAATCTGCGCATGGCGACGGGCGTCCTCTCGTCGGGCGATGTCGAAGGCGCCAAGCGGCTGATCGCCCAGAAGGATGCCTTCCGGGCGCTCGAGAACAAGGTGCTGGACGAGCATTTCCGCTCCGGCTCGCGCGGCCGCGGCGCGGCTTTGCGACGCAGCGCGCTTTATGTCGACATGATCCGCGATCTGCACCGGGTCAATTCCCATGTGGTGGCGGCGGCCTATCCGGTGGTCGAACAGGCGGGGCTTTTGCGCGGCTCAAGGCTGCGCCAGACGGCGAAGACCTAGGCGGCGGCGCCGGGGTCGGGCGGTCCCCGGTCACTGGGTCTGGAATGTGCCCGACGATAGCGTTTGATTGCCACTCTCCTCGATCGCCAGCACTTCCCAATCGTAGGGCGACGCCGGTTCGAGGAAGGCTTTCGGAACCGTCATTCGGGTCACCGAAGGCAGAATGTACATGCTCAAGGATCCGGTTTGGCCGATCATGTGCCGCTGCGGCGGCTGGTCCTTTTCGACGATGAGCTGATAAGCGATGATTTTGACGGGGGTTCCCTTGATCGTCTTGGTGACCGGATTCCAACGCATGACCAGGTCACTGACGGGAACCGTCGCGCCCTCGGCCGGGGAGACGAGAACCGGACCGGCCGGAATGTTGTGGGTCAGCCAGGCGGTTCCCGAGGTGGTGCCGCCGCCCGCCTCGGACGCCGGCCCCGAGATTTTGTAATGGCCCGCCGGCAATGTCGCCAGAAGCCGATCGATCGGCACCACGGCGTTTTCCGGTTCGACGGTTTCGAAGAAGAGCTCGGTCAGTCCGAGCTCGCGCAACTTGCCGCGGCCTTCCAGATTCAGAACCTCGCCTTCCGGACCGGTCACCGTCAATTCCTTCCAGCCCTCGCTGTCGATGGCCCCCTGGAAACCGGTGTCGTGGGCGGTGGCATTGTGCTCGATGTTGAGCTTCGCCTCCTTGAGGGGAATGACATGCTGGCCGTGGGCGCCGGGCAGCGAGCCGAAGGCGATGCTGATCGATGCCGCGAGCGCGGCCGTTCCGAGGAAACGAATTTTCATGGCGTCACTCCTGAGAATCGGGACCCGGGATTCCGGCTCCTGACCCACCATGATGCGCGGCCGGCGGAAGGTGACAATCCGCCACATGCGATACGCGGGCACGGGCCTGCGCCGGAGGCCGGCCAAAGTGGCCGGTATCGGACAGATGTCAGCCGGCCAACTCAGGCTTCACTGTCGGCCAGCGTGAATTGCCGCACTTGGCCGTTGCCGCGCTCGCTCTCCGAGGGGAACAGGTCCTCGAGGAAGTATGCCGCCAGTTCGGCGCGGCTGGCGAGACCCGACTTGCCGTAGATCGCGGCCGCCTGCTGGCGCACCGTGGCGGCGCTGGAATTGCGCAGCGCGGCGATTTCCTTGTGCGACAGGCCCTTCAGCATTAGAAGCGCGACATCGCATTCGCCCGCCGTCAGCCGCCAATCGGCGAATTGCCGGCTGATGGCGGAGCTGAGGCCGTTGATGTGAACCCGCGCCGTCGAACGCCATTTCTCGCCGTCGGCGCGCGCCGCCGACAGCTTGCCGATAAGATCGGCGCGTTCGCTGCGCACCTCGCGCATCTCATGGGCGAAATAGCTGGTGGCGACGACGGCGAGCGCCAAGAGCGCCATCTCGAATAGATCTGAAGAAAACTCAACGATCGAGAATGGCTCGTCGCTCTTGATGGTCTCCAGGCCAACCAGAGAGAGAAACAGCGCCAGCGCCAATCCGCAATAGACTGCGATCCTGTTCATGCCTGCACCCTCCAGTAAGCCGGCTGCCTGGCTTGCCGCTTCCGTCCATTGGCCGGATTCACACCGATGTTAGGCTGAATGGCGAAATTGACCAAATTTGGATGGTGACTTGCCGACGGACTGGCGGCATTGTTTCGGGCTGGCAAATGGAACCACAGTCCTTGCCCGCCACCAGCTGCCAATTCCAATCGAGGCATGAATGAAAATCGCCAAGCTCGAAACCTTCTGCAATGAATTCGTCGGCTTCGTCCGGGTGACGGCGGATACCGGCGACCACGGCTGGGGCCAGGTCTCGACCTACAACGCCGATATCACCTGCGAGATTTTTCACCGCCAGGTGGCGCGCCACGCACTCGGAACAGACGCGCTGGACTTTGCCGATACGCTTCTGCTGATCAACGAGCGCGAGCACAAATATCCGGGCTCATACTTGCGCCGGGCCACCACCGGCCTCGACACGGCGCTGTGGGATCTGCGCGGCAAGGTCGAAGGCAAACCCGTGGTTTCGCTGATCGGCGGCAAGCCCGGCAAGCTCCGGGCCTATGCGTCTTCCATGCGGCGCGACATAACGCCGGAGGACGAGGCCCGACGTTTCCTAAAGCTGCGCGACGAAAAGGGGTTTGACGCTTTCAAATGGCGGGTGGGCTCGGAATGCGGACGCGACCGGGACGAATGGCCGGGCCGCACCGAGGCGGTGGTGCCCACCGTGTCGCGGGCCCTGGGCGATGGCGTCGCCAAGCTGGTCGACGCCAATTCCTGCTACTCGCCGAAACGCGCCATCGAGGTGGGCAAGCTTCTCGAACAGGAAGGCATAGGCCACTATGAGGAGCCCTGCCCCTATTGGGAATTCGAACAGACCAGGCAAGTGACCGAGGCGCTGGCTATCGATGTCACCGGCGGCGAGCAGGACTGCGAGTTCACCGCCTGGAAAACCATGTTGGACATGGGCGCCGTCGATGTGGCGCAGCCCGATGTCATGTATATGGGCGGCATCACGCGCGCCCTGCGGGTCTGCAGGATGGCGGAGGCGGCGGGATTGCCGGTCACGCCGCACGCGGCCAACCTGTCGCTCGTTACCATGTGCACCATGCATCTGCTCGGCGCCATTCCGAACGCCGGCAAGTATCTGGAATTCTCGATCGAGGGTCCCGAATACTATCCCTGGCAACAGGACCTTTTCCTCGGCGATCCCTATCGTATCGAAGACGGCAAGGCGACGATTCCGGATGCCCCGGGCTGGGGCGTCGAAATCAATCCGGCCTGGCTGGACAAGGCCCAGCACAGGTCAAGCGAGATCTGAGTCAGGCCGGCTCGATCTCCGAGCGTTCGGCAATCTTGGCGCGTTCCTTGGCGCGCATGGCGGCCATTTCCTCGCGGCGCTTCATGACTTCGTAGATGATGGCCCCCACCAGCGAGATCGAAATGATGATGACGGCCAGCGCCGACAGCGCCGGCGTGGTGCCCTGGCGCACCTGGCCCGCCAGCACCGTCACCAGGGTCTTGTCGGCGAGAATGGCGAAGGTGGTGGTGTTGTAGTTTTCGAAAGACGACAGGAAGGCGATGACCGCCGCCGAGATCATGGCGGGCTTCAGGAAGGGCAGCAAGATGTGCCAGAACACCTGCGGATAGCTGGCGCCGAGATCGAGGGCGGCTTCCTCCTGATCCCGCTCGAAGCGCTGCAGCCTGGCCATGATGATCAGCAGGCAATAGGCGGCGACGAAACTCGACTGGCCGAGAATGGCGAGGATGACGCCCTTGTAAAACACCGCCTTGGTGACATCGGTGAGGCCCATCATGTCCTTCCAGAAGATCACCGTGGAAATGCCGATGATGACGCCCGGGGTCAGCACCGGCGAAACGGTCACCAGATAGAAGATTCCGCGGGCCCGGTGGTAGATTTGGTTCATGATGATCGCGGCGGCCAATCCCACCGGCACGGAGATGGCCACGACGCCGAGTCCGATGATGAAGGAGTTGCGCAGGCCCTCCATCATCGCCCGGTCGTTCCACAGCTTGACGAACCAGTCGAGGGTGAAGCCCTCGAAGGGGTAGGCTTGCGGATAGTTCGGCGTGTTGAAGGCGGTGACGCTCATCACAAACAGCGGCCCGAACAGATACAGGAAGAACAGGAAGATATAGAAGGCGATCATCACCTTGATGACGGTGCGCGAGTTCATCGGATGGTCTCCCCGAGCGAGACCTTGAACAGGCGCAGCATCAGCATGACGAAGGCGATACAGGCCGCCAGCAGAATGAAGGCATAGGCCGCGCCGTGCGGCCAGTTGAAATTCTGGAAGAAGAAATCATAGACGATCGAAGTGAACCACAGGGTGCGGGGGCCGCCGAGGAACTGGGGCGCGGCGAGCGAGCCGGCCGACAGCATGAACACCATGGTGCAGCCGGATGCGATGCCGGGCTTGGCATAGGGCATCACCACGTCCTTGTGGATGCGCCACCAGGGGGCGCCCAAATCGCGCGCCGCCTCGATCTGGTTCTTGTCGAGGCTTTCGATGGCATTGTAGAGCGGGAACATCATGACCAGCAGATAGGCATAGGAGAGGCCGACATAGAGGCCGGTGTTGTTGCCGAGGAAATCGATCGGCGTATCGGAAATGCCAAGCCCCATGATCGCCTGATTGATCAGGCCCCTGGACGCCAGCAGCAGCCGCAGCGCGAAGGCCCGCAGAATTTCATTGACCCAATAGGGCACAATCAGGCCCAGCATCAGCAGCCGGACTTTCTGGGCGGTTCCGGCCTGGGCCATGTAATAGGCGAGCGGATAGCAGATGGTGAAATTCAGCGCCGTCACCGCCACCGAGGCGATGATCGAGAACAGGAAGGCGCCCATATGGGTCGTGTTCCAGGTGCCATCGGTGGGCGTGACGAAGAAAGATTTGTATTGCTCGATGGTGAGAAAATCCTTGGGCCCGCCGCGCTCGAGCGGTGTCAGTTTCGGATGGAAGCTCTCCACCGCCATGTAGAGATAGGGCAAGGTCACGAGGAACAGGGTCCAGAAGGCGACAAGCAGGATGAACACGACGCCGAGGGCGGTGCCGTTCCGCTCGAAGAAGCTCTTGCGGGTCGGGTCGTGGGCGAGCTTCGCTTCGCCCCGCGCCATCGCCCAGAAAACGGCAATGACGACGAGCGGCAGGAGGAAGACGAAGAAACGGCTATTCACGGGCCATTTTTCCTTCCGGCAACACCAGGCCAAGTTCGGCGTCGTAGCAGATGACGGCGGCGGCGCCCTGCCCCGGTATCTTGACGCCGCCGTGGCGGCCGACCGTCAGCGAGATGTCTTTCTTGGCCGCGCCCTTCAGAAACAAGTGGGTCATGTTGCCTTCGAAGGCGACATTCTTCACTTCCGAGGTGAAGGTCGTGTCCTTGCCGGCCTTGCCGAGCCGGAGCGACTCGGGCCGCACGAACAGAATTGCCTTGTCGCCGGATTTGAGGCCCTTGAGATTGCGCCCGCGCAGGGGTCCGAAGGCCGTTTCGACCACGGCGCCCTCCCCGTCGGCCTTCGTCACTTTGCCGGCAAAGGGATTGTTCTCGCCGACAAACGAGGCCACGAAGGAAGTTCCCGGATCGTCGTAGATGGTGCGGCCATCGGCCACCTGCTCGATAGCGCCGTCGCTCATCACCGCGATGCGGTCCGACATGGTCAGCGCCTCGCCCTGATCGTGGGTGATGTAGATGAAGGTGATGCCGACCCGCCGCTGGATGTCGCGCAATTCATTGCGCATGTGCTGACGGAGTTTGAGATCGAGAGCCGAAAGCGGCTCGTCGAGGAGCAGCACCTGGGGCTCGACGGCCAGCGCCCGGGCAATCGCCACACGCTGTTTCTGGCCGCCGGAGAGCTCGCTCACCAGTTTCTTGCCCTGGTCCGGAAGGGCGATGAGATTGAGAAGTTCCCCGGCCTTGCGCTGGCGCTCGGATTTGGGCACGCCGCGCACGCGCAGACCATAGGTGATATTTTCGGCCACCGTCATCAGCGGAAACAGCGCCAGGTTCTGGAAGATCAAGGCCGTCGGCCGTTTGTTGGGGCCGATGCCGGTCATATCGCGGCCGCCGATGCGCACCGAGCCCTGCGAGGGATCGAGGAACCCCGACACGGTGCGCAGAATGGTGGTCTTGCCGCAGCCCGACGGTCCAAGGAATGAAAAGAATTCGCCGCCCTTGATGTTCAGGGTTGCGTCGTTTACGGCCGTGAACTGGCCAAACCTGACCGTGATGTGATCGAGTTCTACGCCCGCACTCATGCGCTGCCGCCCCCTTGGAGTTTTATTTGGATTTAAGACCGGAAGCGGGAGAGGGTCCAGTGCCAATTATCCCGTGCAAACCCAGCCAAATTGTCATCCCGGCGGAAGCCGGGACCCATTGAGTACTATCCCGCGGCAAAGCGCAGAAGGATGAAAACTCAGGGGGTCCAGGCCTTCGCCGGGATGACAAAAAAGGAAAAGCCCTTCCCCCGCAAGCCGGGGGAAGGGCGATCGTGCATCAAGCGGCCTTGAACTTGTCGACGTATTGGCTGCGGATTTCCGCATACCAGGTCGGCTCCGCCGGCCACGGCCACAGGTTCTTCAGGGCATCGCCCGGGAAGGCTTCCTGGAAGTTCTTCTTGGCCACATCCGACAGAAGGGCGTCGGCGCCGATGACGACCGGATTATAGCCCGAGCCTTCGGCAACGGCCGCGGAGACTTCCGGCGAGTGCATGTAGTTCAGGAACTCGTAGACCTGATCGACATTCTTGGCAGCCTTAATCAGCGAAACGCCGTCGACCCAGGCGATGGCGCCTTCCTTCGGCGCCGTATAGTTGACCGGCTTGCCGTCCTTCTTCAGCGATAGCGCCGGGCCATCCCAGGTCTGACCGATCCAGACGTCATTTTCCATGAGCCCCGACTTGGTGTTATCGGCCGAATCCCAGAACTGCTTCACCCACGACTTGTGTTCGATGGCGAAAGCAAGGATCGGATCCCACAGCTTCTTGAAGTTGTCGGCATCCTTATAGCCGTCGAGCATGCGGTTCGACGGCATTTTGCCCGAGGCATCCCACCACAGGCCGATGCCGAGCAGGAAGGAATGGCCGCGGCCCTGGGTGTGACCCTTGACGCCGTCTTCCCACAGCGAGCCGAAGCTGAGCTGGGCCGGGTCGCCCTTCCACAGATCGGTGCGATAGGAGATCGCTTCCGAGCCCCAAGTATGGGGCAGGTAATAGAGGCCGTCTTCCCAGGTCCAGAGCTTCTTCGCGCCTTCCAGCATCGAGGGCAGAATCTTGCCGGTGTTCTTGAGCTTGTTCATGTCGAAGGGCGCCAGAACCGCAAGGTCCTTGTATTGCGGCGCGCGGTTTTGTGTGGGCGAGCAGATGTCGAAACCTTCGCCGCCAGTGGCCTGCAGCTTGTTGATCTGCTCTTCATTCTGCGAGAACGGCGTCTGGTTCACCTTGATTCCGGACTGCTTTTCGAAGTTCGGGATCACGTCGCCGGGGTATTCATCCGACCACATGAGCAGATTGAGCTCGCCCGACGACGACAGGGCGCGCTTGACATAGAGCGGGCCGGCGAGGCCTACGGCGCCCAGCGCCACGCTCGCCTTCATCAGCGAGCGGCGGGACATCATGGCGGCGCGCATCGTCTGCTGCGCCGGGGTCAGGATCGTTGGTTTTTTCATGCTGACTGTCCTCCTTGATCACGCGGGCGGAATGCACCGGGTGAATGATTCTTTTTGGGTCCGGTTGTTTCCGGCTTCTTCTTTCATTTCAGTCCAGTATGACGGTCATATGACAGTCAGGCAATGGGCAAATGACGGCTGGCATGGCGTCAAAGCGGCTGCTGGCACCACGAGAGACAGGTAGGCAGGGCCGCCGGAATGTCCTATGGAGCCGCGATGATATTTACGCTTCGGGAGCTGGAACATTCCATTGCCGCGCTGCCCGGGTTGCGGGGGCGACGCGATGCGGGGGAGATCGGCTGGGCCTGCTCCTGGCTCGAGGCCTGCGGATATCCCAGTCTCGCCTTGCTGGCCGAGGCGCTGGCCGATCCGATCCAAGACCTTGAACTCAAGCGCGACGCCATGGGCCTCGACCTGCAACAAGTCTCCTGCGTTTTTCTCGCCCCCGCCATCATGCAGTCGGTGGCCGGGGACGGCCGCGTGTTCTTGCGCAATGTCCGTCACGGCCTTTATCTCCTGCCCTTCACGGTCAGAGCCAATCTCGGCATCGGCTGCCCGGTCGACCCGGCCTTCGCGGTGGGCGGCGAGCGGACCAAGAATCCTTATGGGGAAAAACTGGCGCTGGCCGAAGCCAATGGCATTACGGTCGACCAGGAGCTCTGGGCCCGGCTCGCGGCTCAGGTAAAGGCGCGCAGTGTCTCGTAGAGGGCGCGGTCGAGCGTCAGCCCTTCCTTCGACAGCCGCTTGATATTGGCCGTGCGCCTGGCATTGGGCAGGCGGGCGCCCTCTTGCGATGTGATCGATTGAACCAGCGCCTTGATCCGCCGGTGGAACAGCCCGCCCGAGAAAGCCTTGGGGTCGAGGGCGATGAAGAACTGGCCGACGCCAAGGGCTTTGCCGCCATCTTCGGTGAAGGAGCCGATCTGGGTTCCAAGGCTGGCTCCGGCAAGGGCCGCGCACATCACTTCGACGATCAGCCCCTGGCCGAAGCCCTTGTAGCCGCCGAAAGGCGCCATGGAGCCGGCGAGTCCTGCATTGGGATCGGTGGTGGGCTTGCCCTCCTTGTCCACGGCCCAGCCCAGGGGAATGGCTCGCCCTGCCTCGGCCGCCCGCTTGATCGCGGTCCAAGTCACGGCGGTGGAGGATTGATCGATCAAGAAGGCGATCTTGCCCTTGGCCCCGGGCACGGCGAAGGACAAAGGCGTGGTGCCGATCACTGGCCTGTTGCCGCCAACCGGGGCCATCAGCGCCGGGCCATTGGTAAAGCCGAAGGCCAGGAGGCCATGTTTGGCAAGAAAGCCGGTATGGTAGCCGAGCGTGGCGGCATTGTAGGAATTACGCACGGCAAGGCCGGCGATCCCGTATTTCTTCGCCGCCGGAATAAGCTTGGCAAAACCCGCCTCGATGGCCGGATGGGCAAAGCCCTGCCGGGCGTCGGCGCGGAAGGCGACGGACGAGACTTTCCGCACCAGCGGTTTCACCTTGCCCTTCACTTTGCCGCTCTTCAGATGCCGGCAATAATATTGCAGCCAATAGAAGCCATGGCCTTCGAGGCCGGAAAGTTCGGTGTCGAGAATGGCGTCGGTGAAATAGCCGGCATTGCGCGGAGCCGTTCCGGCTTCGGTCAGCGCTGCAAATATGAGCTTCTTTGCCTGTTTCGGCGTGAGCGTCACGGTCTCGGCCATGGCCCGTCTCTCCCTTGCAATCCCCGGTGCATTCCAAGCATTTGCCGGAGACACGGGCAAGCGCTAGAAGCGGCGCCTTCACTCCGGAGAACCCCATGGCCGGCCCGCTTTCCCATATCCGCGTTCTCGATCTCACCCGCGTTCTGGCCGGGCCGTGGGCGACGCAGCTCCTCGCCGATTTCGGCGCCGAGGTGATCAAGATCGAGAAGCCCGGCGAAGGCGACGACACGCGCGGCTGGGGGCCGCCTTTCATCAAGAATGCCGATGGCTCTCGCGGCGATGCCGCCTATTTCCTGTCCACTAATCGCGGCAAGTCTTCGGTAGCGATCGACATGGCCACACCGGGCGGCCAGAAGCTGATCCGCGATCTCGCCGCCAAATCCGACATCGTCATCGAGAATTTTAAGGTGGGGGGCCTCGCCAAATACGGCCTCGATTACGACAGCCTGAAGAAGATCAACCCCAAGCTCGTCTATTGCTCGATCACCGGCTTCGGCCAGAACGGCCCCTATGCGCAGAGAGCGGGCTACGACTTCATGATCCAAGGCATGGCCGGTATCATGTCGGTGACGGGCCAGCCGGATGGCGCACCGGGTGCCGAGCCGATGAAAGTGGGTGTCGCCTTCGCCGACATTTTCACCGGCCTCTATGGGGTGATCGGCATGCTGGGGGCGCTTTATCACCGGGAACGCACCGGCGAAGGCCAATATGTCGACATGGCGCTGCTCGACTCGCAGGTGGCCGTGCTGGCCAATCAGGCGCTCAACTATCTGGTGGGCGGCGTGGCCCCCACCAGGCTCGGCAACGCCCATCCCAATATCGTGCCCTACCAGACCTTCCAGACCAAAGACGGCTTCATCATCATCGCGGTCGGCACCGACCGGCAGTTCCGCGAATATTGCGCCATCATCGGCGTGCCCAGCTTGGCCGACGAGGAGCGCTTCCGCACCAACCGGGCGCGGGTCGAAAATCGGGAAAAGCTCATTCCGCTGCTGGCCGGTCCGATGAAGCTGCGCACGACCGCCGAATGGGTCGAGGCCCTGGAGGCCGCCGCAGTGCCCTGCGGGCCGATCAATTCGATCGACCAGGTCTTCGCCAACCCGCAGGTGCTGGCGCGCGGCCTGCAGATCGGGCTCACCCGCGACGACGGCGTGCAGGTGCCGGGCGTGGCCAATCCGGTACAATTCTCGGCCACTCCCATCGAATACGACAAGGCGCCGCCGAAACTGGGCGAAGGAACCGAGCGGGTGCTTGCCGAGCTTCTCGGCCTGAGCGCAGCCGCCATCGAAGGACTCCGCAAATCCGGAGCGATCGGTTAGACTTCGCCTCCACCTATATTCGGGAGGCTTGCGATGGCGGAAGAACGCTGGACCGGCGGTTGCCAATGCGGTGCCGTGCGTTATGTGCTGCTCACACGGCCCAACAATCCGTGCCTTTGCCACTGCCGCATGTGCCAGAAGCAGTTCGGCAATTTCTTTGGGTCGTTTGCCGGCGCGCATACCGATTATTTTCGCATCACGCGCGGAACGCTGGCGATCTTCGAGAGCTCCGACGATGCCGAACGCGGCTTCTGCCGGGACTGTGGCACGCCGCTGACCTACAAGGCCAAGTCCAGGCCGCGCATTTCGGTATCGATCGGCTCACTGGACCGGCATTGCGAGATGAAACCGGAATTCCAATACGGCATGGAATCCCGCGAGCCGTGGTTCGGCGAATTGGCCAGCTTGCCCGGAACCATCACCGGGGAAGGCGATAATGGCGTGGGCGACACACCCGAGCGATTCGAGAAGATCAGGCTGTCGAGCCGCCAGCACCCCGACCATGACACCGGCCACTGGCCGCCGCACCCTTGAGGGCGCCGCTTCGTCCAGTCTTTTCCAGATGTCGTTTTCAGGCTATCCGCCGCATTCGGAACAGGGCATAAACCGCCGCATCATGGCCAATCTGATCATCACCTACTGGCGCGATATTCCTTCGGCGGTTTCGGTGAAAGCCGGACGCAAGGAGGAAAAGCGCATGCTCGCTGACCGCTTCCAGGAGGCCATCGACATGGCCGCCATGCGCGGCGGCGCTTCCGACACGGACAGCTATCTGGCCGACTGGCGCCGGGCCGAACCGCTGGCGGTGGGCGACGATCTGGCGGCCGAGGCCGATAAAGCCAAGGCCGAACTGGAAGCGGCCTTCGACAAGGACAAACTCAAGACGCTCATCGCCAATGGAGGCAAAACCCCATGACCCACACACTCGTCGCCTCCGCCACCCGCCAGCACATCATCGGCTTCGACCGGCCCTTCACGGTGATCGGCGAGCGCATCAATCCGACAGGGCGCAAGAAGCTCGCCGCCGAGATGATCGCCGGCAATTTCGAGACGGTGATCAAGGACGCCCTCGCCCAGGCCGCGGCCGGTGCTCATATTCTCGACGTCAACGCCGGCGTTACCGCGGTCAACCCGAACGAGACCGAGCCGCCGCTGCTGCGCCACACTATCGAAATCGTGCAGTCGCTCATCGACCTTCCACTGTGCATCGATTCATCGGTGAGTTCGGCGCTCAAGGCCGGTCTTGAGGCGGCGAAGGGCCGCCCGCTGGTCAATTCGGTGACCGGCGAGGAAGAAAAACTCGAAGCCATCCTGCCGCTGGTCGCCAAGTATAATGTCGCCGTCGTCGCCATCTCCAACGACGAGACCGGCATTTCGGAAGACCCGGATGTGCGCTTCGCCGTGGCCAAGAAAATCGTCGAGCGGGCCGCCGACCACGGCATTAAGCCCTATGACATCGTGGTCGATCCCCTGGTCATGCCGATCGGCGCCATGGGCACGGCCGGCCAGCAAGTGTTCCGCCTGGTGCGCCGCCTGCGCGAGGAGCTGAAGGTAAATACGACCTGCGGCGCCTCCAATGTTTCCTTCGGCATGCCGAATAGGCGGGCGCTGACCGGCTATTTCCTCGCCATGGCGGCCAGCCACGGCATGACCTCGGCCATCATGAACCCGCTGCACGATGAAGACATGCACGCCATCTTCGGCGCCAATGTGCTGAACGGCACCGACAAGCATTGCAAATTCTGGACCAACAAGTTCCGGGAAATGACGGCGGCGCCTTCGGCCGCGGCCCAGGCGGCGGGCGAGATTTCGTCGAACGCCGAGATCGAGGCGCGCCGCAAGGCCCGCGAGGAACGCAGGCGCCGGTAGCAAGATGAGCGACGCCCTCATCGTCTTCACGCCATCGGGCAAGCGCGGGCGCTTTGCCCTCGGCACTCCGGTGCTGCAAGCGGCGCGGTCGCTCGGCGTTGACATTGATTCAGTCTGCGGCGGGCGGGCCATCTGCGGGCGCTGCCAGGTCGTTGCCGGCGAGGGCGAATTCGCCAAGCACGGCATCACCTCGACAGCCGCGCATCTTTCGGAATTTTCCAAGGTCGAGGAACGCTACGACAAATTGCGCGGCCTCAGCCCCGGCCGCCGCCTCTCCTGCCAGACCAAGCTTCTGGGCGATGTCGTCATCGACGTGCCGCCGGAAAGCCAGGTGCACAAGCAGGTGGTGCGCAAGGAAGCGGACACCCGAATCATCGAGCTCGATCCGGTCACCCGCCTGTGTTTCATCGAGGTCGAGGAACCGGACATGTACAAGCCCTCGTCCGATCTCGAGCGCGTCTACAAGGCGCTCAAGGAGCAATGGGATATCGGCGATCTCTCGTGTGACGTGTCAATTATCGCCAATCTGCAGAAGACCTTGCGCAAGGGCGAATGGAAGATCACCGTAGCGGTCTATTCGCGCGCGCCGGGCGGCGGCAATAGGCTCACCGCCATCTGGCCGGGCTACCATGACAGGCTTTTCGGCCTCGCCATCGATGTGGGCTCGACCACCATTGCCGCCCATCTCACCAATCTTTCGACCGGCGAAGTCGCCGCTTCCGCTGGCCTTATGAACCCGCAGATCCGCTTCGGCGAGGATCTGATGAGCCGCGTCTCCTATGTGATGATGAATCCGGGCGGCGAGGCGGAAATGACCAAGTCAGTGCGCGAGGCGCTCAACACGCTCAGCCGGCAAGTCGCCCAACAGGCGGGCATCGAGCTTACCGACATTCTGGAAGTCGTGCTGGTCGGCAATCCGGTGATGCACCATCTGTTCCTCGGCATCGATCCGACCGAATTGGGCGGCGCGCCGTTTGCACTGGCCACCGGCTTGCCCATCACCGTTCCGGCGCGCGAGCTGGATTTGAAATTGAACCCCGGCGCGCAATGCTATGTGCTGCCTTGCATCGCGGGCCACGTGGGGGCCGATGCGGCGGGCGTGGTGCTTTCGGAAGCGCCGCAGGATTCCGATGAAATCATTCTCGCCGTCGATGTCGGCACCAATGCGGAAATCATCCTAGGCTCGAAAGCACGCCTGCTCGCCTGCTCGTCGCCCACGGGGCCTGCCTTTGAAGGGGCGCAGATTTCCTGCGGCCAGCGCGCCGCACCGGGCGCCATCGAGCGCATCCGCATCGATCCCGCAACACTTGAGCCGCGCTACAAGGTCATCGGCTGCGATCTGTGGTCGGATGAAGATGGCTTCGAAGCGGCCATCGCGCAAACCGGTGTGACCGGCATTTGCGGGTCCGGCATCATCGAGGCCATTGCCGAGATGTATCTCGCCGGCGTCATCAACCAGGACGGGTTGGTCGATGGCTCCATGGCCGAGCGCAGCCCGCGCATCGAAGCCTTCAAGCGGACTTTCAACTATGTCATCCGTCAACCGCAAGCTGAAGGCAACGAGCCGTTGATCCGCATCACGCAGAATGATGTGCGGGCCATTCAACTTGGCAAGGCAGCACTCTATGCGGGTGTGCGCCTGCTGATGGACAAGCTTGGTATCGATCAGGTTGGGAAGATCAGGCTGGCCGGCGCATTCGGCAGCCACATC
>JANMQL010000151.1:0-3109 GCA_031370475.1 Hyphomicrobiales bacterium
GTGGAGGAAGTCGATGAAGAACGCTCACGGCTCAAGGTCGCCGTGTCCATCTTCGGCAGGCCCACGCCCGTCGAGCTCGAATACGGCCAGGTCGAGAAGATCCGCTGATCTTCTGGAACCGGCCGCAACCCGGTGGGAGGCCTTGCGCCGGACCACTAACCTCAACAGGCCGGAAATGTCCGGCGAGGGAACGTTAAATGGCTAAGAAAGTCGTCGGTTACGTAAAACTGCAAGTGCCGGCGGGACAGGCAAACCCGTCCCCGCCGATCGGGCCCGCGCTGGGTCAGCGCGGCCTGAACATCATGGAATTCTGCAAGGCCTTCAATGCGGCCACCCAGAAGATGGAGCCGGGCTCGCCGGTTCCGGTGGTAATCACCGCCTACCAGGACAAGTCCTTCACTTTCGAAATGAAGTCGCCGCCCGCCTCCTTCTTCCTCAAGAAGGCGGCCAAGATCGATGCCGGTTCCAAGGAGCCGGGCAAGAACATTGTCGGTCAGGTGACCATGGCCCAGTGCCGCGAAATCGCCGCGCAGAAGATCAAGGGCATGAATGCCCGCGACGTCGAAGCGGCGGCGCGCGAGATTGCCGGGTCGGCCCGGTCCATGGGTCTGCGGGTGGTGGAGTAAGGCGATGACAAAAGCAGCAAAACGTATCGCCAAGAACATGACCGGCATCGACCGCGCCAAGTTCTACAGCCTCGACGAGGCGGTGAAACTGGTGAAGGCCCGGGCCAACGCCAAGTTCAACGAGACCATCGAGGTCGCCATGAATCTCGGCGTCGATCCGCGCCACTCCGATCAGATGGTGAGGGGCGTCTGCAACCTGCCGAACGGCTCCGGCCGCACCGTGCGCGTCGGCGTCTTCGCCAAGGGTGCCAAGGCCGAAGAGGCGAAAAAGGCCGGTGCCGACGTGGTCGGCGCCGAGGAGCTCTTTGAAATCGTCAATAAGGGCACCATCGACTTCGACCGCTGCATCGCTACCCCCGACATGATGGGTCTGGTCGGCCGTCTCGGCAAGGTGCTCGGCCCCCGCGGCATGATGCCGAACCCCAAGGTCGGCACCGTCACCATGGATGTGACAGCCGCCGTCAAGGCCGCCAAGGGCGGCGCCGTCGAATTCCGCGTCGAGAAGGCCGGCATCGTCCAGGCCGGCATCGGCAAGGCAAGTTTTTCCGAAGACCAGATCGCCGGCAACGTGAAAGCCTTCGTCGATGCGGTCATTAAGGCTAAGCCCCAGGGGCAGAAGGGCACTTTCGTCAAGAAACTGTCGATTTCTTCCACTATGGGCCCCGGCCTCAAGCTCGATCTGGCCAGCGTTACTGCCGCGCCCTGATCGGCAACACCAGTTTCCGGTTGAGGAAATCGCTAGTTTCCTCAATCGGTTGACCGGAACCGCAAGGCTCCGGTACGACCTGTCCGAGATTGCAGGCGCGGGGGAAATCCCCGCTTAAACCGCCAAGCCTGCATGAGATGGGTGTCAAAACGGATACCGGGACCCTATATAGCGGGTTTCACGCCGGTTTGGACCTCAAGACCCCGCTTGTCAGTGGGGGGACAGGCAAATGAGCGCCGCTCGGGCGTCATCTGCCTCGTGTAGGTGAAACGTTGAGCGGCAGGTCCAACGGTGCGGCAGCCCTATGGCGGCCCACCTGCAAGGAGAGAGCAAGTGGAAAGAGCTGAAAAGAAGGAGCTCGTCGCAACGCTCAACCGGGTGTTCAAAACCACCGGTGTGATCGTTGTGGCCCACAACAAGGGCCTTACTGTGAACCAGGTCAACGACCTGCGGAACAAGATGGCCCAGGCGGGCGCGACCCTTAAGGTCGCGAAGAACCGTCTTGCGAAACTTGCTCTGGACGGCACTGACGCAAGCGGGATCAAGGACCTGTTTACCGGTCCGACCATGGTGGCTTACGCCGCCGATCCCGTCGCGGCTCCCAAGGTTGCAGCCGGCTTCGCCAAGACGAACGAGAAATTCGTCGTTCTCGGCGGCGCCCTCGGCAAGACCGTGTTGGATGCCGCTGCAGTCAAGGCACTCGCGGAACTGCCCTCGCTCGATCAATTGAGGGCAAAGATCGTCGGCATGATCCAGACCCCGGCCACCCGCATCGCGGGCTTGCTGGCGGCTCCTGGCGGCCAGATCGCCCGCGTCATCAACGCCTACGCCACCAAGCACAAGGCCGCCTGACGGCCGCCTCCTGAATTGTTGTCACAAACCGACTGAAAAAGAGAGAATGGAAAATGGCTGATCTCAGCAAAATCGTAAACGATCTTTCGAGCCTCACGGTTCTCGAGGCCGCCGAACTGTCCAAGATGCTGGAAGAAAAGTGGGGCGTATCCGCCGCTGCTCCGGTGGCGGTTGCCGCCGCTGCGGGCGCTGCCGCCGCCGCTCCGGCCGAGGAGAAGACCGAGTTCACGGTTGTTCTTACCGCCGCCGGCGACAAGAAGATCGAGGTCATCAAGGAAGTCCGCGCCGTCACCGGCCTGGGCCTCAAGGAAGCCAAGGATCTGGTCGAGGGCGCGCCCAAGGCCGTGAAGGAAGGCGTCAACAAGAAGGACGCCGAGGACATCAAGAAGAAGCTCGAGGCGGCAGGCGCCAAGGTCGAGTTGAAGTAGGACAGTATTCTGGCGGCGTCCCCGCAGGGCGCCGCCGGGTTCATTCGAGTTGAGTTGGCGGCGGCTGGCGTGAGTTCCATGGAAAATGGAATTTTCGCAAGCTGCCGAGCACGCATGTCACAGGACGTTTAAGGAAAACCCATGGCCGAGACCCAGACCGTCGCTAGCCGCAAACGCATCCGCAAGTTCTTCGGCAAGGGCATCGAAGTCGCCGAAATGCCGAATCTGATCGAGGTTCAGAAGGAATCCTACGACCAGTTCCTGCAGATGAAGGAACCGGCCGGCGGCCGCATCAACGACGGCCTGCAGGCGGTGTTCAAGTCGGTGTTCCCGATCACCGATTTCTCCGGCCAGGCGATGCTGGAATTCGTCCGTTACGAATTCGAGCTGCCGAAGTTCGAGGTCGACGAGTGCCAGCAGCGCGGCATGACCTATGCCGCACCGCTCAAGGTGACGCTGCGGCTCATCGTTTTCGAGATCGATCCCGACACCCAGGC
>JANMQL010000155.1:0-12954 GCA_031370475.1 Hyphomicrobiales bacterium
CCGCTCCGAGCTGGGGGGTCTCAGGGTGGCGATCCGGGTCTGACTTGCATTTGCCCGCCGTATTTGCTTATACCCCGCCGTCCAGCCGCCTGGCCTGTAAAGGGCATGCCATGGCGGCTTCTCTATGCTTTGAAAGGATAAGCCAAATGCCCAAGATGAAAACCAAGTCCGCGGCCAAGAAGCGGTTCAAAATGACCGCCTCCGGCAAGATCCGCGGCGGCCAGGCGGGAAAACGCCACGGCATGATCAAGCGCACCAAGAAGCAAATCCGCAACCACCGCGGCACCACGATCCTGGCCCCGGGCGATGCCCGGCTGGTCAAGATCCACATGCCCTACGCGCGCTAAGGACCGGGGAGCACAGTCATGCCACGCAGCAAGGCAGGCACCGTCGCACGGGCCGCGCACAAGAAAGTTATCAAGAAGGCGAAGGGCTATTTCAGCCGCCGCAAGAACATCTTCCGGGTCGCCGTCCAGGCGGTGGAGAAGGCGGAGCAGTATGGCTATCGCGACCGGCGCACCAAGAAGCGCAATTTCCGCGCTTTGTGGATCCAGCGCATCAACGCCGCCACCCGCGAACTCGGCCTGACTTATGGCCGATTTATCCACGGATTGGCCAAGGCCGGGATCGAAGTGGACCGCAAGGTTCTCGCCGATCTCGCCGTGCATGATGCCGCCGCTTTCGCCGTTCTCGTCGAGAAGGCGAAGGCCGCTCAGTAAGGCGGTTCTGCACGTCGAATTCCGGATAGCTTGGCCGGGCCAGTCGGGTGCGATATGCACTCATGGCCCGGCCATTTGATTTTGGGGACAGCATGAGTTTGCAAGCGCTCGAGCAGGATGTTCTGGGACAGGTCGAAGCGGCCGCCGATGAAGCGGCGCTGGAATCCGTGCGTGTGGCGGCGCTGGGCAAGAAGGGCTCGGTGTCGGAGCGCATGAAGGGGCTCGGTGCGATGGACCCGGAGCAACGCAAGGAAGCCGGCGCCGCCCTCAATCTGCTGAAGGACAAGGTGGCCGACGCCATCGCCCACCGCAAGGCGGCGTTGCAGGAGGCAGCGCTTGAGGCGCGGCTGGCGTCGGAGAAAATCGACGTGACGCTGCCCGCGCGCCCGGAGCCGCGCGGCACCATTCATCCGGTCTCGCAGGTCTGGGAAGAGGTGGTGCAGATTTTCGGCGATCTCGGCTTCGCGGTGGCCGAGGGGCCGCATATCGAGGACGATTTCCATAATTTCACCGCCCTCAACATTCCTCCCGAACATCCGGCCCGGCAGGAGCACGACACCTTCTATTTCAACGAGAAGCCGGACGGCTCGCGCATGCTGCTGCGCACCCATACCAGCCCAGTACAAATCCGCACCATGCTGACCGCCAAGCCGCCGATCCGCATCATCGCACCGGGGCGCACCTATCGCTGCGACTCGGACATGACGCACACGCCGATGTTCAACCAGATCGAGGGCCTGGCGATCGACGAGACCACCCATCTCGGCCATCTCAAATGGGTGCTGGCCGAATTCTGCAAGGCCTTCTTCGAGGTTGACGACGTCAAGATGCGTTTCCGCGCCTCGCATTTTCCCTTTACCGAACCCTCCATGGAGGTCGACATCAACTGCTCCTGGGAGGGCGGCCAGGTGAAGATCGGCCAAGGCTCGTCATGGCTTGAGATTCTGGGCTCCGGCATGGTGCATCCCAATGTCATGAAGGCGGGCGGCATCGATCCGGAGAAATACCAAGGCTTCGCCTTCGGCATGGGCCTCGACCGCCTCGCCATGCTCAAATACGGCATCCCGGATCTCCGCGCCTTCTTCGAAGCCGATCTGCGCTGGCTGCGCCATTACGGCTTCAAGGCGCTGCAAGTGCCGACGCTGCCGGGAGGCCTGTCATGAAATTCACACTCTCCTGGCTCAAGGATCATCTCGAGACTTCCGCCTCGCTCGACGAGATCGTGCAGGGGCTGATCGGCGTCGGCCTGGAAGTCGAAGATGTGGACGACAAGACCAAATTGCTGGCGCCCTTCAAGGTGGCTTATGTGCAGGAAGCCAGCAAGCATCCCAATGCCGACAAGCTGCGCCTGTGCAAGGTCGAGACCGAGCAGGGCGTCATTCAGGCCGTGTGCGGCGCGCCCAACGCGCGCACCGGCATGAAGGGCATCGTGGCGCTGCCCGGCGCCTACATTCCCGGTACCAAGATCACGCTGGAGAAGGGGATGATCCGCGGGCAGGAGAGCCAGGGCATGCTGTGCTCGGAGCGCGAGCTAATGATTTCGCAGGAGCATGACGGCATCATAGAAGTTGCCGGCGACTGGCCCATCGGCACGCCGGCGGTTACGGCGCTCGGTCTCGACGATCCGATGATCTATGTGAAGGTGACGCCGAACCGGCCGGACGCGCTCGGCGTGCGCGGCATTGCCCGCGATCTGGCGGCCAAGGGCTTGGGCAAGCTCAAGCCGCTCGATGCCAAGCCGGTTCCCGGCACATTCAACTCACCGGTTAGAGTTTCGCTGGATTTTCCGGGCGGCGACACCAAGCCTTGCCCGCTGTTCGTCGGCCGCTATTTCAAGGGCCTCAAGAACGGCCCCTCGCCCGAGTGGCTGAAGCGGCGGCTCAAGGCCATTGGCCTCCGGCCGATTTCGGCGCTGGTCGACATTACCAACTACATCACCTTCAGCTATGGCCGGCCGCTGCATGTGTTCGATGCCGCCAAGGTCACGGGCAATATCCGTGCCCGGATGGCGAAGGAAGGCGAGCAAATCGTGGCGCTGGACGGCAAGACCTATCAGTTGACGTCAGAGATGACGGTGATTGCCGACGACGAAAACGCCGAAGCGATTGCCGGCATCATCGGCGGCGAGGCATCCAGTTGTTCGGAGGCGACGACGGAGGTGTTCCTCGAGGCCGCCTATTTCGATTCGCTCCGCACCGCCGCAACCGGCCGCAAGCTCGGCATCGCTTCGGATGCGCGCTATCGCTTCGAGCGCGGCGTCGATCCCGAATTCACGCAGACCGGGGCCGAAATCGCCACGCGCTTGATTCTCGAATTATGCGGCGGCGAGGCTTCGCATCCGGTCGTCGCCGGTGCCGTGCCCGACACGGCGCGGAGCTATATGCTACGCGCCTCGCGGGTGAAGGCGCTGGGCGGCGCCGACATTCCGCTGGCCGAGCAGGTCGGCATTCTCACCGATCTCGGCTTCGGCGTGAAAGAGACGAAGGATGGGCTTTCCTGCGCCGTTCCCTCGTGGCGGCCCGATGTGCACAGCGAGACCGATCTGGTCGAGGAAGTCTGCCGCATCTATGGCCTCGACAATATTCCCTTCGCCGAAATGACCCGCGATCATCCCATTGCCCGGCCGGTTCTCAATCCCCTGCAGAAGCGCATGATCGCGGCGCGGCGCATATTGGCCTCGCGCGGCATGAACGAGGCGGTCACCTGGTCCTTCATTCCCGAGGCGCAGGCGAGGCTGTTCGGCGGCGGCCAGCCGGAACTTAAGCTCGCCAACCCCATTTCCTCGGAACTGACCGATATGCGGCCTTCGCTGCTGCCCAACCTGATTGCGGCGGCAGGGCGCAACATGGCGCGGGGCTTTGCCGATCTGGCGCTTTCCGAAGTGGGCCATGCCTATGCCGGCGACCGGCCACAGGATGAAACATTGCGGGCCGTGGGCATACGCCGTGGGCAGGCAGTTGCGCGCAACTGGCAAGGCGGCGCACGCGCCGTCGATGCCCTCGATGCCAAGGCCGATGCGCTGGCCGTGCTCGAGGCGGCGGGCGCTCCCGTCGCCACAATGCAGATCGTGGCCGGTGCGCCCGCCTGGTATCATCCCGGCCGTTCCGGCACCATCCAGATGGGACCGCAGAACAGGCTCGCCCATTTCGGCGAGATCCATCCGCGCGTGCTGGCCGCTATGGATGTGAAGGGGCCGGTTGTCGGCTTCGAAGTGGTACTCAACGCCGTTCCCGCTTCCAAATCGAAGAGCGCCACGCGCGCCGCTCTCAACGCCTCGGACCTGATGCCGGTGTCGCGCGACTTCGCATTCGTTGTGAATGATGACGTTGAAGCCGAGAAGCTGGTGAAGGCAGCAAAGAGCGCCGACCGGGCGCTGATTGCCGATGTCGCGGTCTTCGATCTGTTCAAGCTCGAGGGCACGACGAAATCCCTGGCGATCGAAGTGACCCTGCAACCGCGCGACAAGACGCTGACCGACGAGGAGATCGAGGCGGTGTCGGCGAAGATCGTCGGCGCCGTGCAAAAGGCGACGGGCGGAAGCTTGCGAAGCTGATCGAGGCAAGGAGGGCTGGGCATGGCGGGAACTGTTCAAGCTGCATTCAAAGCTCTTGCGGCGCATCGCAAATCGGGCGCGCCGGCGGATCTCCGCGCCGCATTCGCCCGCGATGGCAAGCGCTTTGCGGTCTTCTCGGCCAGGCTCGGCGATCTGCTGCTCGATTTCTCGAAATGCGCCGTCAACGGCCGGACCCTGGCGCTGCTCGCCGGTCTCGCCAAGATGGCCCGTGTCGCCGCCAAGCGCGATGCGATGTTCGCCGGCGAAGCAATCAACATCACCGAGGGCCGCGCGGTGCTGCACACGGCGCTGCGCAATCGTTCGGGAAAGCCGGTCATGGTGGATGGCCGCGACGTGATGCCGGATGTGGCGAGCGTGCTCGCCGCCATGGGCCGGTTTGCCCGCGAAATCCGCGCCGGCAAGTTCACCGATGTGGTCAATATCGGCATCGGCGGCTCGGACCTCGGCCCCGCCATGACCACGCTGGCGCTGGCGCCTTATCATGATGGGCCGCGGCTGCATTATGTGTCCAATGTCGATGGCGCCCATATCGCCGACACGCTGAAAGGGCTCGATCCGGCCACGACGTTGTTCCTCATCGCCTCCAAGACTTTCACCACCATCGAGACCATGACCAATGCGCGCACGGCGCGCAAATGGATCGCGGGCCGATTGGGCGAGGCGGCGGTCGGTGCTCATTTCGCGGCGATCTCGACGGCCATCGGCAAGGTCAAGGACTTCGGCATCCCTGAGAATCGCATCTTCGGGTTCTGGGATTGGGTCGGCGGACGCTATTCGATCTGGTCGGCCATCGGGCTTCCGTTGATGATCGCCGTTGGACCGGAAAACTTCGGACGTTTTCTCGATGGCGGCTTTGCCATGGACGAACATTTCAGGACGGCGCCGGTTCTTGAAAACCTGCCGGTGCTCATGGGGCTCCTCGGCGTCTGGCACCGCAATATCTGCAAATATCCCTCGCGCGCCATCATTCCCTACGATCAGCGGCTGTTGCGCTTGCCCGCCTATCTTCAGCAGCTCGACATGGAATCGAACGGCAAGCGGGTGACCAAGCAGGGCGTGCCCGCGAAAGCCGCGACCGGCCCCATCGTCTGGGGCGAGCCCGGCACCAACGGCCAGCATGCCTTCTTCCAGTTGCTGCATCAGGGAACCGATGTGATTCCCGTCGAATTCCTGATTGCCGCCGAACCGCATGAACAGGGCATGGCCGAGCATCATTCACTGCTCGTCGCCAATTGCCTGGCGCAGTCGCAGGCGTTGATGAAAGGGCGAACCCTCAAGGAAGCCGAGGCCCAGCTTCTAGCCCAGGGCAAGACGGCCACCGAGACGAAGCGCCTGGCGCCGCATAGAGTCTTCGCCGGCAACCGGCCGTCGCTCACCATCGCCTATCGCAAGCTCGATCCCTTCACGCTGGGGCGGCTCATCGCACTTTATGAGCACCGGGTTTTCGTCGAGGCGGCGATCTGGGACATCAACGCCTTCGATCAATGGGGCGTCGAGCTCGGCAAGGAACTGGCGACGCAGTTGCAACCTGTTGTCGACGGCAAAGCCGGCATCGAGGGGCTCGATGGCTCGACCGCGGGCCTTGTCGAATTTCTGCGCGGCAAGGCCTAGAAACTCGCCGCGTCGAATTCCATCATGGTGCGGCTGCCCGCCATGATGGCGGAAAGCAATGCTCCCGTCTGCGGCAGGATGCGTTCCATGTAGAAGCGTGCGGTGCCGAGTTTCGCCCGGTAGAAAGCGTCAGCCGGCTTGGCGATGGAAATTTCCGCCATGCGGGCCCAAAGATAGCCGGTCGCGGTCAGCGCGAAGAGGCGGAGATATTCTGTGGCCGCCGCCGCCGCTTCATCGGGATTGGCGGGGCCGCGTTCGGCGATCGCCGCGGTGGCCTGCTGCAGCCGCGCCAACGCCTTGGCGAGAGGCTCGACGAATTCCGCCATTCCAGTATCGGATTTCTTCGCAGCGATATAGGCGGAAACCTGCTGAAGGAAATTCCGCATAGGCCGGCCCTGGTCCTGGGCCAGCTTGCGGCCGACGAGATCGAGGGCCTGAATGCCGTTGCTGCCTTCGTAGATCTGGGTGACGCGGACATCGCGCACCAATTGTTCCTGGCCGTTGGCGCGGATATAGCCGTGGCCGCCGAAAATCTGCATGCCGAGATTGGCGACTTCGCTGCCGCAATCGGTCAGGAAGGCTTTGACCACTGGCGTCAACAACGCCACGTGGTCGGCGGCGTCCTGGCGGATTTTCGGGTCTGCATGGCGTTCCGATTGATCGAGGGCCTGGGCCGTCCACAGCGCCAGGGCCCGGCAGCCTTCCACCAGCGCCCGCTGGGTCAGCAGCATGCGGCGGACATCGGGGTGGACGACAATCGGATCGGCCGCTTTGTCCGGGAACTTTGCACCCGTGATAGCCCGGCCCTGCAGACGCTCGCGGGCGTAGTTCGCGGAATTCTGGTAGGCGGCCTCGGCCACTCCCAATCCCTGGATGCCGACGGCGATGCGCTCGGTGTTCATCATGGCGAACATGGATTTGAGGCCCTGGTGCGGCTCGCCCACCAGCCAGCCCTTGGCGCCGTCGAAGTTCATCACGCAAGTCGACGAGGCCTTGATGCCCATCTTGTGTTCAATGGCGCCGCAGGAGACGGTATTGCGCTCACCCGGCCTACCGTCCGCATCGACGAGAAATTTCGGCACCAGGAACAGGCTGATGCCCTTGGTGCCCTTAGGCGCGTCGGGCAGCCTGGCCAGCACCAGATAAATGATATTCGCCGTCAGATCGTGGTCGCCGGCGGAAATGAACATCTTGGTGCCGGAAATCGAATAGCTGTCGTCGTTGCGGGGCGCGGCGGCACTGCGCAGCAAGCCCAGATCGGTACCACAATGGGGCTCGGTCAGGCACATGGAGCCGGCCCATTCGCCGCTCGCGAGATGCGGCAGATAGAGCGCCTTCTGTTCGGCGCTGCCGTGGTGCGAGAGCGCCACATAGGCGCCGCGCGTCAGACCCGGATAGAGGCTGAAGGAAAGATTGGCGGCACAGGTCATCTCCTCGACCAGCACATTGATCATGTGCGGCATGCCCGGGCCGCCGAAGGCCGGATCGCAGGTGAGCGAGGGCCAGCCGCCGTCGCAGAAGATGCGGTAGGCTTCCTTGAAGCCCTGCGGCGTATGCACGATGCCGTTCTCGAGCCGGCAACCCTCTTCGTCGCCGGAACGGTTCAGCGGGTGGATGACATTGGCGGAGAATTTCGCCGCCTCTTCCAAAGCCGGCAGCACCACATCCGGGGTGAAGTCGGAAAATCCCGGCAGCTTCATGTGCTCGTCGGCGCCGAACAGCTCGTACAGGCAGAAGCGGTAGTCGCGCAGCGGTGCCGCGTAATGGGGCATCGTTACAGCCTCCTCAGCATTCCACCACGTTGACGGCAAGGCCGCCGGTCGAAGTTTCCTTGTAGCGGTCGCTCATGTCGATGCCGGTCTGGCGCATGGTCTCGACGCAATTGTCGAGGGGCACGAAATGACGGCCGTCGCCGCGCAAGGCCAGCGATGCGGCGGTCACCGCCTTGACCGCGCCGAAGGCATTGCGCTCGATGCAGGGCACTTGGACGAGACCGCCGATGGGATCGCAGGTCATGCCGAGGTGATGCTCAAGCGCGATTTCGGCGGCATTTTCCACCTGCTCGTTGCTGCCGCCGAGCGCGGCACAAAGGCCCGCCGCCGCCATGGCCGAGGCCGAGCCCACCTCGCCTTGGCAGCCCACTTCGGCGCCGGAGATCGAGGCATTGTGCTTGATGATGCCGCCGATCGCCGCGGAAGCGAGCAGCAAAGTGCGGATGCCCGCCGCATCGGCGCCGACGCAATGGTCGAGATAATAGCGCACGACCGCCGGCATGACGCCGGCCGCGCCGTTGGTGGGGGCGGTGACGACCTTGCTACCGGCCGCATTTTCCTCGTTCACCGCCATGGCATAGACCGAAAGCCAGTCCATCACCCGGTGCGGCTGGATCGAATTGCCGCCCTGCTCGGCCTTGAGTTTTTGCAAAATCTCGGCGGCGCGGCGCCTGATCTTCAGGCTGCCGGGCAGCGTGCCGGTTTGATCGAGGCCACGGTTCATGCAGGAATTCATGGCATTCCAGATGCGGTCGAGGCCGGCATCGAGGTCTGCCTCGCTCATCGCCACGGTTTCATTGGCGCGCTTCATGGCGGTCACGGTCAGGCCCGAGGCCTTGCCCATTTGCAGCATTTCGGCGGCGGTGGCGAAAGGATAGGGCACGGCGAGTTTGGGCTTGGCCGGGGGGCTGAGGCGCTCGGCCTCGGTCTGCACGAAGCCGCCGCCGATCGAATAATAGGTCTCGGCGAGGAGCGTGTTGTTGTCGTCGTCGAGAATGCGGAACACCATGCCGTTGGAATGGCCGGGAAGGGCCGGCCCGAAATCGAAGATCACGTCCTTGGCCGGATCGAAGAGAACGACGTTGCCGCTGGCCAGCGTAATGCGGCCGCGCTGGGCCATGCCGGCCAGCACCGAGTCGACCTTGTCGGGATCGATGCTGTCGGGTCTCTCCCCGGCGAGCCCCAGGATCACGGCACGGTCCGTGCCATGGCCCTTGCCCGTGAAGGCGAGGGAGCCGTGCAGGCGGACGGTCAGGCGCCCGGCATGGGGCAGCGACATGGCACCCGCGGTTTCGAGGAAACGGCGCGCCGCCACCATGGGCCCCACGGTGTGGGAGCTCGACGGGCCGATGCCGATCTTGAAGAGTTCGAAGACGGACAGAAACATGAGCGGGACCCAATCGTTGACGACAGGCCGCATTTTGACCGGGAAAGGCATTGGCTGCAAAAGAAAACGGCAGCCTGGAGGCCGCCGTCTTCGCTGGTTGGAGATGTCCTTTACGACGGCAACTGGAAGAACCAGTTGGCCCACAGCACGACGGCGGCGCCGGCAATGAGCGTTAGGTAGGGCAGCATGCCCGCTTTCTTCTGGCCGAGATCGCCTTCCTTGAGGCCCAGATCGTCAAGCGCGCCCTTCGGGAACTTGCCGCCGTCTTGGATATAGTGGCGGAAGTAGAAGACCGGGAAGATAAGGGCGGCGAAAATCAGGCCGGCCCAGAGCGCGGTGTTGTAACCCCACACCTTGGCGCCGGCACCCAGGAAGAGCGCATTGACGAAGGCCAGGACCGTGTTAAGGCCGATCAGCCAAGTCGGCGCCTTCCACGGGCGTTCGATGTGGCCCGAGTCGATGCGGTGGATCCAGCCGGAGTTGAGATTGAGGAAGTTGAAGATGATGTAACCGACATTGGAAATAGCGAGCACATAGAAGTAGCCTGCCAAATCCGAGGCCAGCGCCAGCAGGAAGAGGTTGAACACGAAGTCCGTCCACATGGCGCGGGTCGGTGCGCCCTTGGAGTTCACATGGGTGAGATAGCGCGGCAACCAGCCGTCCTTCGAACCCTGATAGAGGGTGCGCGAGGAACCGGCCATGGCCGTCATGATCGCCAGGAACAGCGCGAGGATCATCAGAATCACGAAAATCTGAATGATGGTCTTGCTGCCGCCGACCATGCCACCGAGCGCCTCGGCGATACCGGTTCCGTCGACGATGCCCGGCGCCAGCATGCCGGTATGGCCGAGCACGCCCTGGAACGAGAAGGGCACGAGGAAGAAGAACAGGCAGCACAACAGGCCCGAATAGAAGATGGCCTTGAATGTGTCGGTCTTGGGATTCTTGAGTTCGCGGGTATAACACACCGCGGTCTCGAAGCCGTAGGTCGACCAGGCGGCGATATAAAGTCCGCCGAGGAACAGCGTCCAGCCGCCAAGCGACCAAGTGCCGTCCACACCAGAATAGGCGGCGGTCGGCGGCACCAGTCCGGTGACGTTGGCGCCGTCAATCGAGCCGTTCAGGATCGGCACGAGGCCGACCAGCAGCAGCGGCACAAGCACGATGATCGCCAGCCATTTCTGGGCTCTGGCGGTGGAAGCGATGCCTTCCGCCTGAATCCAGAACATGATCAGCATGAGAACGGCACCGATCAGGAAGGTCGAGTTTACATGAAGGCCGCCGAGGCCGGGAACGGGAATGTTGAAGAGTTCCCAAGTGCGGAAAGCCGGCGTCAGAGCGCTGACGGCATCTGTCGCTGCCACCGCCTTGATCGCATCGGCCGGGGCCGTGCCAGCATGGGCGGCTATATAATCGGCCACCGATTGCGTGGTTTCGGTGTAGTTCGCGACGTGGGCCGCGACCCAGTCGAGCACGGCCTGAGAATCAGCCGCCGGAATGGGGAAGAGCGCGTTAAGGATGTACCCCGCTGCGATGGCGCAACCCAGCGACAGAACCGGGCTCCAGGCGAACCAGTTGCACCACACCGAGAGCGGCGCGATGAACTTGGAATAGCGCAGCCAGGCGGTGGCGCCATAGACCGAGGCGCCGCCCGACTTGTTGCCGAACATGCCGGCAATCTCGGCATAGGTGAAGGATTGCAGGAAGCCCATGATCATCGAGATGATCCAGACCAGGAAGGCGAGCTTGCCGGTGGTGCCGGCAATGCCGCCGATGGAGAAGAGAACGAGTGGCGGCACGCCGGCCGCGACCCAGAAGGCCCCCTTCCAGTCGAGTGCGCGGACGAGTTCGCCCGAGCCTTGCTGATTAGCCATAGACTTTTCCTCCGAAGATTGTTGTGTCGTGCAAAACGGGAGAGCGGGAGGCCGTTGTTTCCGGCCTTGCCCCTGCCTTCATGGTCCACGCCAATCCGGATGTATCTCCGGTTTCAAGCATGCCTGTCCCCCTCATGCCCTCCCCCGGGCATGGGGGGATAGTGCGGTCAGACCGCCTCCGGGTCAAGTGGTATGAATTTGGGCGGAAATGGTCAGGAAACCGCCTTATGATAACCGCCGCGCCAGAAAACCAAGGGCTTGCCCTTGGGGTCGTGGTCGAAATTGATGACCTCACCGACGAAGATTACATGGTCGCCACCCTGGTAAGTGTAAGCGATCTTGCACTCGAAAATGGCCAGCGCATTGGGCAGGATCGGGCAGCCGGTCTCCCAGGTCTCGTAATCGATGCCGTGCCACTTGTCGCCCAGCGACTTGGAAAAGCGGCTGGACAGTTCCTCCTGGCCCTCGCGCAGCACGTTGACGGCGAAATGATCGCTGGCGAGATAGGCCTTGATACTATAGGCGTTGCGCGACAGGCTCCACAGCACCAAAGGCGGCTCGAGCGAGACGGAATTGAACGAACTCGCCGTATTGCCGATCAGTTCGCCCTTGGGGCCCTGGGTGGTGATGACGGTGACGCCAGTGGCAAAAGTGCCGAGGGCGGAACGGAAAGCGCGGACATCGGTGGGCTGCGGCATGGGGTGGTTTTAGCAGAACGGAGCCCCAAGACGAGCCCCTAACCAATTACGACCAATTGCGAACCATTGTTGATTTCATGGGCGAAGGGGCATAGGCTGCGTCGTCATGAACGAGATTCCGCGCCCCTCGCCTTTCATCTCGGCACCCCGGGCGAGCGTCATTTTGCGGCCCGGTATCAGGATGCTGCCGGCCGGCACCGAACGCTACCGGATCGCCGGCGGCGGATCGCTGGTAGTGCAGGTCAAGGCTGGCGACGAGGTCACGATCACCGATCTAGAAGGGTTGCAGGCCTGCGAGCTGGTGATGGCGGGCAGCGACGGGCGCATCGATGCGGGGCTTCTGGGGGTGCGGTCCAATTCGAAGGCCGAAGGTCTCAAGGCGATGCTGGCCGCGGGTGGTGTAACCGCCAAGGCACTCTCCCGGCGCGGCATCGATTTCGGCAAGGCGGAGTCCTTGCGCATTTTCGGGGCCGGCTCCAAGGCGGGCGCCAAGGCCTCGTTCAAAGTCGGCCGCGACGGGTTGCTGATCGCTGCGGCACCCGGCGGCGTCATGGACGCGGAGATGCAGGACACGGCGACCGATCTGGAACTGGTCATCCGCCGCGCCCAGCCCTTGGTGAACAAGAACGAGCAGCCACTGCCGGAGCCCCTGGCCGATCAATTGCAGGATATCCGTATCACGGCGGCCACCGCCCAGGCCTATGTGGTCAAGGCCGGAGAATTCATCCAGGCGATCGATGTGGCCGGTCGTCAGTGTACGGATTTTCAATGCTTCTCGGCGCGCAAGCTCGACCGTGGTATCGAGAACGCGCTCGACGCCACCATCTCGCGCACCCTGACCGGCCGCAGCTATCCAACCCCCGGCCTGCCGTCGAAAGCCTTTGCGCGGGATTTCGAGCCGCTGATCGAGATCGTCCAGGATACGGTCGGCCGCCACGATGCCTTCGCCACCGCCTGCAACAGCCGCTATTACGACGACATGGGCTATCCGGGGCATGTCAATTGCAGCGAGAACTTCAACGCCGCGCTGGCGCCCTATGGCGTCGCCCGCCGAAAGGGCTGGGAAGCGATCAATTATTTCTACAACACCAATATCGACGCCCATAACCAGCTCTATCTCGACGAGCCATGGTCGCGGCCCGGCGATTACGTGCTGATGAAGGCGCTGACCGACCTGGTCTGCGTCTCCTCCTCGTGCCCCGACGACATCGACGCGGCCAATGGCTGGGACCCGACCGACATCCATGTCCGCACCTATTCATCATCCGAAAAATTCTCCAGAGCGGTGGCCACTCGCATGACACCCGACGCTGACGCCA
>JANMQL010000335.1:0-1710 GCA_031370475.1 Hyphomicrobiales bacterium
TGGCGCGCGGCGCCGGCGGCAATCCCAAGGCGCTGGCCAGGGCCGGCTGGTCGATGCTGCAAACCAAAATGGCGATGTATGGGCTTGCCGGAGTCTTCGGCGTGCTGTCGGGACTGTCGCTGCTCGGGCTCACGACCTCGGCCGATGCCCATGTCGCCGACCGCTATACGCTTTACTCGATCGCCGGCGTCATTTTGGGCGGCGGCGAATTCATCGGCGGGCGGGTTTCGCCGATGGGCGCGGTGGTGGGGGCTCTCACTCTGGCGCTGGCTGGGTCGTTCCTGATTTTCCTGCGCATATCGCCCGACTGGCAGATCGGCGCGCAGGGCGCCATATTGATCATCGTGCTGGCGCTGCGGGCTCTCATCACCTATGGCGAGGCACGGCGATGACGGCGTTTCTGGCGAGACTAAGAAAGCAGCCGTGGATCTGGTCGTTCGCCGCCGCGCTCGCGGTGTGGCTCGTCACCATCGCCTTCACGCGCGGCCAGGGGGCCGGCGAAATCCTCACCGCGGCACTCTCTTTCGCCACCTTCACCATCATCGTCGGCCTCGGCCAGATGATGGTGATCAGCACCGGGCCGGGCAATGTCGATCTCTCGATTCCCGCCACCATCACGCTGTCGGGCGTGGTCGCCATGAAGGTGATGGACACCGACACGGCGCGGCTGGCGATCGGCATCGCCGCCGCCCTCGGCGCCAGCCTCGCGGCCGGCGTGTTCAATTACGGACTGATCCGGCTGCTGCGCATTCCGCCGATCATCGCCACGCTGTCGTCGAGCTTTCTCATCCTGTCGACGGCGATTTCCTACGGCCGCGGCATCCGCATCAAGCCGCCGCCGCCCTTGGCGGACTTCGCCACGGCGCGGATTATCGGCGTGCCGATCGCCGCCATTTTCGTGCTGGGGCTGAGCGTCGTCATGGCGATTGTCCTGCAGCGCACGATTTACGGTCGCACCGTTCTGGCGAGCGGGCAGAACATGCGCGCCGCCTGGCTGGCGGGGCTGAATGTCGACCGGACACGCTTTGCCACCTATGTGCTCAGCGCCCTTCTGGCGGGCGTGTGCGGCATCGTGCTGTCGGGCTTTTCGGGCGGGGCGGCGCTCAACATGGGCGAGGAATTCCTGCTCGCCTCGATCGCCGTCGTGGTGATCGGCGGAACCTCGGTGGCGGGGGGCCGCGCCAATGTGCCGGGCATCTGGGGGGCGGCGCTGTTCATGTATCTGCTCGTCACCATGCTCAATACTTTCGGCGCCAGCGCCGGAATCAGGTTAATCATGACCGGTCTGATCATCATCGCCGTCATCGTGATCGCCGGCGGCGAGGAGGCGCAGCGATGACGGCCAAATCCGGACACAGTTTTCCGGCAGGAGAAGTGGCACCATGATCAAACGGATAATTCTTGCCGCCATTCTCGCAACGACCATGGGCGGCGTGGCGCTTGCCGGCCAATGCGAGGACGATATCGCCAAGATCGACAAGGCGCTGGCGTCGATGGATCTGACGCCCGACGAGCGGGCCCAGCTCGAGGACATGCGCGAGCAGGCGCAGAAGCTGTGCGGCGCCGGCAATGTCCAGGAAGGCCTCGATGTCGCCTCGGAGGCCAAGGCGATGCTCAATATCGAGTAGTTCCCCAGAGATTTCCTTCTCCCCGTGGGGGAGAAGGAGGGGCCCACGCCGGTGGCGTGGGAGGATGTGGGGGTACCGGTCT
>JANMQL010000210.1:0-1995 GCA_031370475.1 Hyphomicrobiales bacterium
GGCGGCTCGCCCACCCGCACCGACATCTTCGACGATGCCGATGTCATCGCCAAATACCCCTACGCCCCGGCGCTCAAGCAGATGCTGCTGACCAGCCACAACTTCGCGGTCTTCACCTACACCCCGCAACTCGTTGAGGTCTTGGGCCGCGAACTGTCGCTGGCGGTCGCCGGCGAGAAGAAGCCGAAAGAGGCGCTCGACGCCATCGCGGTCGAGTTTACCGAGCTCGCCAAGAAGGACGGCAAGCTCAAGTAAGGCACACGGGAAACAGGACGGTCATGTCTCCGCCCCAGGGTAGCGCCGATAGCGGTACGGTTGCCTCGCGCGACCGCCGCTTCGGCCTTGCCATGACGGCGCCGGGCCTGGCCGCCCTGCTGCTCATCATCCTGTTTCCGGTGGTGTGGGCGGTGTGGACCAGCCTGTTCGACTACACCCTGATCGCGCCCAATTTCGACACTTTCGTCGGCACCGCCAATTTCACCAAGGCGGTCGGCGAGGGGCAATTCCTGCACGCCAACTGGGTGACGCTCAAATTCGTCGCGGCGGTGGTGGTGCTGGAATTCCTGCTTGGCTTCGGCGTGGCGCTGATGCTCAACCGGGTCGAGCGCTTCAAGCCGGTCTATTACGCCACCCTGCTCTGCCCGCTGTTGATGAACCCGATCATCGTCGGCCTCATCTGGCGCATGTTCCTGCATCCGCAGCTCGGCATCGTCAATTATCTCCTCAGCCTCGCCGCCATCCCGCCGGTCAACTGGCTTGGCGATACCACGATTGCTTTCTGGACCCTCGTCATGGTCGATATCTGGCACCAAGTATCGTTCATGATCGTGCTGCTGCTGGCGGGGCTTTCGGCTTTGCCCAAGGAACCCTATGAGGCGGCCCGCGTCGACGGCGCCAAGGCCTATCACTGCTTCATCTACATCACCCTGCCGCTGATGCGGCCGGTGATCGTCGTCACCCTCCTCATCCGCTTCATCTTCGCGATCAAGACCTACGATCTCATCTACATCATGACGCGCGGCGGGCCGGGCGACGCCACCGACCTGATCAGCTATTTCATCTACCGCACCGCCTTCGTCAGCCTCAATATCGGCGAGGCCTCGGCCATGGCGCTCGTACTGCTGGCGGCGATCCTGGGGCTCACCGCCTATCTCTTCCGTTACATGCGTTCACTGGCGAGCTGAGGATCATGGCGGCAATCGAACTCAAGAACATCGACAAGATCTACGGCAACGGCGTCGCCGCGGTGCGGGGCGTCTCGCTCGACATCAAGGACGGGGAATTCATGATTTTCCTCGGGCCCTCGGGCTGCGGCAAATCCACCACGCTCAGGATGATCGCCGGTCTCGAGACGGTGAGCCGGGGCGATCTGTCGATCGGCGGCAAGCGCATGAACGATGTCGATCCGTCCGAGCGCGATATCGCCATCGTGTTCCAGAACTACGCCCTCTATCCGCACATGACGGTGGCCGGCAATCTCGCCTTCGGACTGAAGCTGCGCGGCGTCGGCGAGGCCGAAATCGGGCGGCGCATGCAGGCGATCGCCGAAATGCTCGGCATCGAGGAACTCTTGGCGCGCCGCCCCGCCCAGCTTTCCGGCGGCCAGCGCCAGCGCGTCGCCCTCGGCCGCGCCCTGGTGCGCGAACCCAAGGCCTTCCTGCTCGACGAGCCGCTCTCCAATCTCGACGCCAAGCTCAGGGCGGCGATGCGCACCGAGCTCATCAAGCTGCATCAGAAACTCGGCACCACCATCGTCCACGTCACCCACGACCAGGTCGAGGCCATGACCATGGGTCAGCGCATCTGCATCATGAAGGACGGCGAAATCGTCCAGGTGGGCGCCCCCATCGAGGTCTACCGCAATCCGGCCAACACTTTCGTCGCCGGCTTTCTCGCCAGCCCGCCGATGAATCTCGTGGACGGGCGGATCGAGAGCGCCAAGGGCAAGCCCGTGGCAATTGCCGGCAACGTGCGGATTGCGCTGCCTGGCCATTT
>JANMQL010000258.1:0-13066 GCA_031370475.1 Hyphomicrobiales bacterium
ACTCGGCCAATTGATAGCGTCATTGGCTACTTGCTGCCTGCTGACTTCTTGTAGCCGGCCATCACGAATTGCTCACCACTGCGAGTGACGACGTAAGCCGTTTTGTTGTCCTTCTTTTCTTCAGCCTCCATCATGTGCCCCTGCTTGATACAGTGTTTGATATTCACGCTTATGTTAGAGGGGATAGGCTCTTTGGCGTCGTTGTAACCCTTCTCGAGATCGGCCTTGGTGAAGGACGCCATGCCAGCATGTGTCTCCAAAAAGTAGCCAACCGCTAAGGTGCGCTGAATATCAGTGGTCGGCGGGCTCTCAAGGAGAAACTCCTTGATTGACCGCTTCTTCGCGGCCGCGCGCGCCGCTGTCTTCTGGCCGCCACCAGCGCCCGTGCTGCCAGTCTCGATGCGCGTAACGCGCGCCTCTAAACTCTTGATTGCATCCAAGATCGCGTCGAGTTTCTGGTCGGGGTTTGTAGTCATAACTTTAATCTCGCGGTTGATGTGTAGCTCGAAGCAGGCCGTGATGCAGATCAACTGGCCTTTCGTTCCATCAGGTCGTGGAGAATGAAATCTGCGCCAATGCGGGACAGTGTGACGTAACCTGCCTTGCCCTTAACCGCCTCCAGTCGCAGGTATTTCTTGGAGGCTAGGTCACGCATCGACTGAGCAACATGCTTCGGAGGTCTAATAGCTCCTCTACGATAAAGCGCGACGATGTCGCTCTCATTGAACGAATCCGCGTTCTCATGTTCTTGAGCCCACCAGAGCAGCGCTGGTATTTCTTCCACTGCACCTTTTGGATGGTGCTTCTCGATGAAGTCGCGAAGGCCACCTGTGTCCGGGCCGCCGCGTACCGCCGGTTTGCTTTGCGGCCCTTCGAATTGCGAAATGAGCTTTGCAACCTCGTCGGGCGTGCCTTCGATCGTGATGACGGTGCCGGATTTTGTGGTGAGTTGGGCTTTTGCCATTTAAAAATGCCGCTATGAGGTCTCGCCGGAATTGGCAAAGCCTTCAGTCATTGCCGAAACCCGCTTCGCTCCTTCGTTCGTCAATTTGTATGTCTTGCGCGCCTGCTTCGAGGTTCCGCTCTTATTCAACTGGAGAATGAGCGCAGGTCTTTCGCCCTTTAATTGATTGAGCGCTTCGGTGATATTCCCGACGCGATGCCCGAGGTTTTTCAACAAATCGTTCAACGACTGAGAGGCAAAGCTCGTGACGTTCTGGCACATCTGCATCCAGTAAGCCGCAACAAGCGCCTTGTCCTTTTCTGTAGTGGGACTTGCTGCGTCAAATAGTTCGGCAAAGGAGCCGAACGCGCCGCTCGTCCCTGCGTCGCCCCCTTGGTCGGCAGCACGCGTCAATCCAGCGGAAAGAACCAAAGCATTCGCTCGGCGGAATCGGCTGCTCGCCCACTGCAACGCGCGCGCGCGCGCGGCATCGTCCAGCGGCTCCAGGGCCGCGGCAATTTTCTTCATCGCGTCCAGTTCATCAAATTCGCTCACGGGCACTTCCTTGTTGATTCGAGAACATAAATTCCATGTGATGAAAAGTCAACATGCAGTATTTACGAACACATTCAAGCAATTGGTAAAACTGAATAATTAATCCAATGTTTGTGCAAAGATGATGAATAGATATGAAGTTGTGGCGAACGGCCGCCGCCCATCCGGTCCTCGCCAAGCGACAGCAGAGCGAAGGCGGTCCCATCCGCCGGTCCTATAAAATATAATATTGTGTATTATCATTATCTTGTATATCGATCCCTTCTCGTTGCCGATGTAATTGGTTTTCGCCCTGCCTTCGCTTGGCATGGACCGGATTGGCGGCGGCAGTCGGGCACGCATGAAAGGGATGTTGAAAGCACAAAATAAAGTGTATTGAGAGCCGACGGCGAGTGCTGTCTGCCCATCTCCTTCCGTGAGCGTCGCTTCGCCCCGCCAGCTCGACTCGGCGAGCGCAACAAGAAGAAAGCGACAACAGCCATGAAGAAGAGCGAATCGAAGGACGAAAAAGACGGAGACTCTCCCTCTCATCTGATCGATGCGAGAATCAAGGAGCTGAGCGATTGGCGGGGCGAGACGCTCGCCCGGGTCCGAATTCTCATCAAGCAGGCCGACCCCGAAGTGGCCGAGGAGTGGAAGTGGCGAGGGGTTCCGGCGTGGGAGCACGACGGAATCATCTGTACCGGTGAGACGTACAAGAATGTCGTGAAGATGACCTTCGCCAAGGGCGCCTCGCTCAAGGACCCTTCAGGCCTCTTCAACTCCAGCCTCGAAGGCAACGTGAGGCGCGCCATCGATTTCCACGAGGGCGACAAGATCGATGAAAAGGCGTTGAAGGCGCTCATTCACGCCGCCGTGGCACTGAACATTTCGGCGCGAGCGACCGCTCGCCCCGTCCCCTCCCGGAAGTGACCGGGCAAGGCTCTGCCTCGCTTGTCAGTCGCCGCTGCGTCTGGAGCAGGACCTCAGAGAACAAACACCCTGAGCGAGCCGTCGGAGAAGATGTGAACCGCCACAATGCGTCCGATGTCGGCGCCGCTTTCGGCCAGCGCCGCCCGGGTCGCCGGATTGGCCTTCAGCGCCTTGCGCAGGCGGGCGATGCCGGCGGCGTTTTTCTCGGCGCCGATCTTGAAATCCGACACGCGCTCTCGCTCCGTGCGCACTCTGTAGTTCGCGATGAGCCGCAGGTTGATAACCGTTAGGCGCGGCACATGGCGCAGCCCGGCCACCTCATAGGCATTATTGCCGGCACTCATCATTCCGACGGTGGCCTGGCGGACGGTCTCGTCGGCGATCTGGGCGGAGGCCGCCGAGCCCGCGACGAGCAGGGCGGCAAATCCCATGGCAAACTGGCGTCGGGCGAGTTTCATGACCAACCTTCTTGGCTGCGGTCCAAGCCTCAATATGGGGTCAGCCCCTCAGCCTTGACAAGCTCATCGCCGGCTCGATCTCGCGGAAGCCGGTGGTGAGCTCGTAGAGAAAGCTCTTGAGCCTGGCCGCCAGATGGGCCTGCATGCCGGCCTCGTCGCCGAGCAGGAAGGAGCGCAGCGAGAAGCGCTTGTTGGCGATGATGGCGGCGGCGGCGCGGTCGAGCACCGGCATGTCGATGGTGAGTTTGGCATCGGTATTGTCGAGGGCGCTGCCGACATGGGCGTTCCGCACCGGCACCAGCAGGTCGGGCTTCACATTGCGGGCGATGTCGGCGGCCATTTTGAGCGAGTCCTCGGCGCGGTCGACGATGAACAGAACCACCAGATCGAAGCCGCGGGCGCGCGCCTCGTCGGCAAATCCCAGTTCGGTCACCGCCTGAAAGAAGGGCGCCGTTTGGGCGGATGGCAGGTCGATCACATAATCGCGGCCGGGCCGCTCGAGGATGGTGTCGAACAGCTTCATGCGGCCCTGCATCTGGTCGAAATCGACGAGCGCCGTGCGGCCGGGGAAATAGGCGCGCAGCGGGCCTTCCGGGAAAGCCGCATCGAGCACGAAGGGATCGCGGCCGTCGAGCATGAGATGATCGACCAGCACCCGGGCAAGAAGGGTCTTGCCGTTGCGGTGCCGGTCGGAGCAGACGATATAGATGATGGGCGTTGCGGCCAAGCGTGTCCCGGCCGCCTAGTCCTGCAGGCCCGTCTGCGGCGCGCGGCCGCCGGTGATCAGATCCTGGATCAGCTTGACGCGGCCGAATTCGGCGTCGATCTCCGAGCACCATTTGCGCACATAGCCGCGCAGCACGAAGGAAAACTTGCCGGGCTGGCCGTCGGCGGCGCGGTTCTCGATGAAATCCTTGAAGGTGACGCCGGAGAGATCGACCTGCTCGTAGGCCATTTCGTTGAGCTTGGGGATGTCGATTTCCTGGGCCTTGGGAATCTGGGCGAAATACTTGCGGTGGGTGTTCTGGTCCCACTCGAAGAAATTCGTCTCGTTGATGAAGTTGCGGGCCACGATGTAGCTGACGCCCTGCATGTATTTGGCGATCTCGCCCATCTCGTCGAGCGAGGCGATGGCCGGGCCGATGACGTGGAACAGGCCGAGATTGAACATGCCGCCGCGCGCCGCCTCGAGCACGCCGATGCGCTCGAACATGTCGAGGGCATAGCTCATGTTGCCGGCCTTGAGGTCGACGAGGGTGACCGGGACATTGGCGGTCTCCAGCGTGTCGAGCACCTTCATCTGGTGGGCGACATTGCCGAGATCGATGACTTCGGTTGCGGTCGGATAGAAACGCTTCAGGGTGCCGCGCGGATTTTCCGTGTCGAAGGCGCGGGTCAGCACGTTCTTGCGCACGAAGAAATCGAGCAGCGCGCGCGAAATCGTGGTCTTGCCGACGCCGCCCTTATCGGCGCCCACCAGAATCAAAGTCGGTTTCATGTAGAATCCCCTGCGTTGGCCTCGGAATCGCTCGACGGTGTATCATGGCTTTCCACATGAGTACACCGCCGAAAGGAAGGTTTTGGCGGGGCCGGGCTTCGGCTATAAGCGAGACCCAATCGGAGGACTACATGACCTATTTCTGGATCGGCACCGTGCTCTTCGCCGGCGTTCATCTTTTCTCGTTGCTGCTGCCCGGCCAACGCGACACGCTGAAGGCGCGGTTCGGCGAAAGAGCCTGGAAGGGCGGATATGCCGTCGTGGCACTCGCCGGCCTGGCGCTGATGATCAGGGGCTTCTTCATGTCGCGGGCGGGTCCGGCGGCGGCCGATCTTCTCTATTATCCCGCCGATTGGCTCAGGCCGGTCACCATGCTGATGGTGCTTCTGGCCTTCATTGCGCTGGGCGCCGCCCACGGCAAGGGCTACATCAAGCTGTGGATCAAGCACCCCATGTCGATCGGCTTCGCGCTGTGGGCCGGCGGCCATCTGCTCGCCAACGGCAAGCGCGCCGATGTCTATCTGTTCGGCGTCTTTCTGGCGCTGGCGCTCATCGACATCGCGGTCTCCTCGGCGCGCGGCAAGCATCCCGCCCATGAACCGCGCATCCGCTCGGACGTGATCGCGGTGATCGCCGGCATGGCGCTCTATGCCTTCTTCCTGCTGGTCTTCCACCCTTACGCGCTGAACCTGCCGGTCGCCGGATGATGCTGCTGACCCTGGGAGTTGCGGCGATGGCCGCACTGCATCTGATTGCGGCAGTGCCGGCCTGGAAGCTGCGCGTCAAGGCGAGGACGGGCGAGCGCCTCTATGGACCGTTGTTCGGGTTTGCCTCGCTTGCGATGCTGGCGGCGATTGCGGCTGGCTGGCGCCTCGCGCCCTTCGTGCCGGTCTACGATCCGCCCGATTGGGGGTGGCTCGCCAATTTCATTCTCACTTTCATCGCCTTTCAGCTCTTCGGCGTGTTCCTGTTTCGTGGGCAATTGCGCCAGCGCCTGCGCTTTCCCATGGGGCTGGCGGTGATATTCTGGGCGAGCGGGCATCTTCTCGCCAATGGCGACCGGCGCAGCCTCATCCTGTTCGGCGGGCTTGCCGTCTATGCCGTGGCTCATGTCGCCATCGCATTGGCGCAAGGGGTGAGGCCCACGCCGGTGGTGCGGCTGGGGCACGATCCCCTGTCGCTTCTGGCGGGTGCGGCGCTCTATGGCGTCATGACGCAATTGCACCCGGTGCTGATCGGCGTTCCCATTTTCACCCTGACGCGCTAGGATTGCCGTCATGTCGGTTCAAGCTGCATCGAAACGAACCACCGCCCCGGAAATCGGGGCGCGCAAGGGCGGGGCGCCCATCGTGGCGCTCACCGCCTATCATGCCCATACGGCGGCGATCGCCGACAAATACGTGGATTTCCTGCTGGTCGGCGATTCGCTCGGCATGGTGATGCATGGCTTCGAATCGACGCTCCCCGTGCCGCTCGACCTGATGATCATGCACGGCCGGGCCGTGATGCGCGGCGCCCAGCGCTCGCTGGTGGTGGTCGACATGCCCTTCGGTTCCTATGAGGAAAGCCCATCCCAGGCCTTCCACAACGCCGCCCGGGTGATCAAGGAATGCGAGTGCGGCGCCATCAAGCTGGAAGGCGGAAGGCGCATGGCCGAGACCATACGCTTCCTCAGCGAACGCGGCATTCCGGTGATGGCCCATATTGGCCTCACGCCGCAGTCGATCAACATGCTGGGCGGCTACAAGACGCAAGGCCGCAGCCGCGCGGAATGGGCGGCGATCGAGGAAGACGCGCGCATGGTTTCCGAGGCCGGCGCCTTCGCGGTGGTGCTGGAGGCGGTGGCCGAGCCCCTGGCGGCGAAAATCACCAGGGCCATCCCCATCCCCACCGTCGGCATCGGCGCCTCGGCGTCCTGCGACGGACAGATCCTGGTCATGGAAGACATGCTGGGTCTTTCGCCCAAGGTGGCGAAATTCGTCAAGGAATTCGGCGAAGTGGGCAAGGCCATCGAAAAGGCCATTGCCGCCTACGCCGAGGAAGTCCGTACACGGAGCTTCCCCGGACCCGCCAACATCTACGAGGTCAAGGACTGAGACATTGGCCGCCGCCGGCCGCCGCAATCACCCTTGCGTCTTCGCCGCGCCCGCCGGGGATTTGCCGGTGCGCTTCTTGGCCAGCCCTTGCGACAGGGCCGTTATGCCGGCGATGCTGCCGAGCTGCATCGTTTCGAGCGCCGTGCTGGGGACGACCACGATGGTGGCGTTCTGCTTCAACCCCTCATACAGCATGTTCATGGCGCGCAAGTGGAAAGCAGTGGGATCGTTGGCATAGGTCTTGGCCGCCTCGCCGAACTTCGCCGCCACCTGACGCTCCGAGTCGCCCAGAATCACGCGCGCCTGGCGCTCCCGTTCCGCCTGGGCCTGCATCGACATCGCGTCTTCAAGGCCGGCCGGAATCAGCACGTCCTTGACCTCCACCGAGATCACGTTGATGCCCCATGGCAGGCTGCGCTCATCGATGATCTTCCGCAGTTCCCTGCCGAGTTTTTCCCTCCCTTCCAGCATGTCCGACAGGAGCGTCTTGCCGATGACATCGCGCAGCGCCGTCTGGGCGGCCCAGCTGATGGCGCTTTGATAGTCGGCCACGTCGAGCGCCGCCTTCTTCGAATCGACGACTTTCCAGAACAGGACGGCGTCGACGTCGACCGGCACCGTGTCCTTGGTCAGGGTCTTTTCCGCCTTGAACGTCGTGGTGATGACGCGGGTGTCGATCCAGTACGGGATGGTCTCGACGATGGGCACGATGAAGAACAGGCCCGGCCCCGCCAATGAGCGGAAACGGCCGAGCCGCAGGATCACCGCCTTCTCCCACTGCGCCGCAATCTTGATGGCGTTTGCCGCGATCAGGGCGACGATGACGGTGATGGTGCCGATCCAGATACTTCCGGCGCCGGCTTGGCCGCCACTGAAGGCAAGCATGAGCGCCGCCCCAAGGCAAAGAATGAGGAAAGAAATCAATGCCGCAAAGGAGTTGGTTTTCCGCATATCGGCTCACTCCCCGATCGCCCCCCGTGTTGCGGCGCGATCGCCGGCACGCACGGCAGCTCGATAAGATGTGCTCACGGCCGGGCGGAATTCAAGACCCCCCCAGGGATAATGGGAGGCGGGAAGGACAGCCTAATCCTCGGCCCATTTGCGCAGGAGATTGGCCCTGACCTTGAGCAGCCGGTCCATGGTGGTGCGCCCGGCGCCGGCCTGGCGTAGCGCGGCGATGGCGTTTTCGAGATCGAACAGGATTTCGCGGTCCTCGTGGGAGCGGATGTAACTGCGCACCCAGCCGACCACGGCAAGTCGCTCGCCCTTGGTCACCGGCTCAACCCGATGCAGGGTGGTGGTGGGATAGAGAACCAGGCTGCCGGCCGGCAGTTTCACCTCCGTATCGCCGTCATTGCCCTCGATCACCAGTGCGCCGCCCTCATAGGTGTCGGGTTCCGCAAGGAACAGGGTGAAGGACAGATCGGTGCGGATGCCGCCCATCAGCGCGTCATCGACATGGGTGCCGTAGGCCATGCCCGGCCGGTAGCGGGAAACCATCAGTTTGACGAAACTCTTTGGGTTGGCGGCGGCCTTGAACACCGGATGTTGCAGCAGGATGTCGCCGGCCATCTTGATGACGGCGGCCGCGGCATCGCCCTTTGCCTGCTCATTGTTTTTCACGTCCTTGGCATGCCAGCCCGCCGTCTTCCGGCCGTCCTCGAAGGCCTCGGGACCGGCCTCGATCCTTTCCTTCAGGGCTTTGACCCGGGCCGCGTCGAGCACGCCATGAATTTGGATAAGCATCGTTACGCCTTGTTTCTTTTGAATAATTCTAAACCCGACTATTCTAATCGGCTATTGCGTCAGGGGATTTAGCATGCTAGCAGCGCGGCAGCAACGAACATCATCCAAGCAGAGGGACGTGGCAATGACCAAAAAGCTGAAGTTCTGGACCGGCCTCGGGGTTGCCGCCGTCTCAGGCGCCATGATCGCCGAAGCCGCGGCGTTCGATACATCCATGAAGACGGCGCCGCTTGCCAAGGGCAAGTTTCTGTTGATGGCCGATGCCAGCGGCGAGGCCGGCGAGTCCGGCGCCGCCAAGGGCGCCGACCATGTCGATTATCTGACCGATCTCGCCATGGTCGAAGGCTACATGCTGGTGGCGGTCGAACTGTACAGGCTGGGCGAGGCGGAAGCGGCCAAGACGCACATGAGGCATCCCGCCGACGAACTCTACAAGGAGGTGGAAAGCCATTTCGGAGAATTGCAGGTCGCAGGCTTTGCGGCCGAACTCGAGGCGGTGGGCAAGGCGGTCGAGCAGGGCGCCGCCGCCGCCGATGTGGAAGCGCTGGCGGCCAAGCTTCAGGCGGCGATCGCGGCCGCGCGCGGCGGCGAGCCGTCATCGGCGGAGTCGGCCAAGATTGTGGTGAGTCTTTTGCGCCATGCCGCCGATGACTATGAAGCGGGCGTCAAGGACGGCAAGGTCGTCGAGGCTCACGAATACCAGGATGCCTGGGGCTTTGTGCAGGCGGCCAAGGGGCTGCTGGCGGCAATGCCGCAAGGCGAGCGGGCCGAACATGCCGGGCCGGTCGGCGAAATCGAGGCGGAGCTGACCAAGCTTGGCGCGGCATTTCCCGATCTGACCGGCAGGACGGCAATTTCCGCCGACCCGACGCTCTTGCCGGCGGCCGCGGCGCGTATCGAGCTCGCGGCCCTGGACATCAGGTAGCCGGGCTGGCCGGATTAACGGATTATTAACCATGGCGGCCCCCAATGCAGTCCTGCCGAAAGGGAGGGGGAACCCCATGGCGACCGAACTTCTCGGATTGGCGGCCGGCATGGCCGCAGGCCTGACCGCGACACTTCTCTATCTCCGCCATCTGCGCTGGAAGGCGATCGCCAGGGCCTATGAACCGGCCTGAGGGCCGGGGTCGTGGTTCATATTGATTTCCGCTTTCGACCCGTTCCAGACCTGGGCTCAGTTCGCGGCCACCGAGCGGATGTAAAAGTCGAGCATCGCGTTCAGCGATGCGGGATTTCGCCGTAGACGGCTGCGCAGGGCCGCGCCCTCCCAGCAGTCGACCAAAAGGTCCGCCATCTGCCGCACGTCACACTTGGCTGGAATCTCACCTCTCTGCCGGGCCTCGTCCAGGCAGGCCACCATGCGTTCGGCGATCGAGGAAAAGCACCACTCGATCTTGCGCCGGAAAACTTCATTGACCCCCGCCAGTTCCTGTCCGAGCCCGCCCATAAGGCAGCCCATGTAGCCGTCCTCCCGGTACTTCTGCTGTGTCAGCTCGAAAAAACGCCGCACCCGCGCGAGCGGAGGTCTCTCATGGTCTCGCAGGCAGGCATCCAGACCGGCGTGGACTTCCGTTATGTAGGCGTCGATGACCGTCAGCGCGAAATCCTCCTTGTCCTTGAAGTGATGGTAAAAGGAGCCCTTGGGAGTCCCTGTCGCCGTGAGCAGGGCCTGAATGCCCAGACTATTGTAGCCGTGCTCCAGCAGCATGCGGAGCCCCGCGTCGATCAGGCGTTGCTTGGTTGAATGCATTATCGCAATGTTCTCGGCATCGTGCGCGGAGTCCGGACGATCCGCGGCTCCGGCGCTTGGAAGGATATTATCTCCGGGCGCCGGCGAGCAAGTCTAGCCCCTCGTCTTTTCAATCATGTGACTGATGACCTCGCTATGCTCGTGCTGGGGGCTGAACATGACGATCTCTGCATCGGCATCAACCCTCACATTGTGTCCCGGTGGCCAGTAGAACAGGTCATCGGCGCTGACTGTCTCCTGCTTGCCGGCCGCATCGGTCGTGGTGAGCTCGCCACGCAGCACGAAGCCCCAATGGGGACACTGACAGAGGTTTCCTTCCAGCCCTTGGAAGAGCGGGGTGGTATCGACGCCGGCGGCTAGGGTGAAGTACTCGCCGCTGATCTTGCCGTAGCCACTCGCATCGCCGAAATTCGTGCGCTGACGGATAACGGCTCCCGGAATATCCATCTTGATATCCACTTGCTCCTTTGCGACCCGCATGTTCCTTCCTCCATGTTTTGAATGCACTAGACCGAACGGTCTAGTGAAACCATACGCCCCTGTCCGGCGCTGTCAAGCAAGCAAGCCGCCTGAATGGGCCCAAAGCCGAAATCTCAGCCGATCCATTACCCCGGACGGAAATGCCTTGATTTGGCCCCGGCGCTGATCTACCCCCGCTCCTCGTATCCCAATATCTGCCGAGGAGCGCACACCCGTGAGCGATGAATCCCTGTTTCGCGAGGTGGACGAGGAAGTCCGCCAGGAACAGTTCAAGAAATTGTGGGAGCGTTTCGGCAATTATGCCGTCGCCCTGTGTTTCGTTGTGGTCGCGGGCGTGGCCGGCCTCAAGGGCTGGCAATACTGGCAGGTGAAGCAGTCGGAAGCGGCGGCACAGGTTTATTTCGAAGCCGTCGCGCTTGCCGCCGGCGGCAAGGCGGAAGAGGCGGAGGCGCAATTCGCCTCCGTCCAGCATGCGGGCTTCAGCCAATTGGCCCGCATCCGCGAGGCGGGCGTGCTCGCCAGCCAGGGCAAGACGGAAGAGGCGGTCAAGATTTACGACGCGCTGGCCGCCGATGCCAGTGCCGATCCCGCACTGCGCGATCTGGCGCGCATCCGGGCGGGCTATCTCCTGGCCGATAGTGTGGCGCCGGACCGGCTCTTGTCGCGGCTCGGCTCCCTCGACCGCGACGGCAATATCTGGCGCCACACGGCGCGGGAAATCTTCGGCATTGCCGCCTTTCGCACCGGCGACTACTCGATGGCCGACCGCTACATGAACGCCATTTTCGCCGATCCGGATGCGCCCGCGGCGATGCGCCAGCGCGCCCAGGCGATGATCCAGCTTCTGACCCCACTGCTCGACAAATGAAGCACGCACTCGCCATCGCGTTTGCGGCAATGGCGCTCGCCTCGTGCAGCGCCATCGACCGGCTGACCGGCCAGAACGACAACACGGTTCTGCCCGGCACCCGCGAGGATGCCATTCCGGGCCAGGCATCGTTCCCCACCCAATCGGCCGCGGCCGATCCCGCCCAACCCCAGGCCGAAACAACGGCCGCGCCGGAAGATCAGCCGGCAACCTGCCCGGTCGATGAACCCAACTGCAAGCCGCCCGCCACCGACGGTACTTTCAGCGACGGTCAATGACCGTAACCATCGCCATTCTCGGCCGGCCCAATGTCGGCAAATCGACGCTGTTCAACCGCCTCGTCGGGCGCAAGCTGGCGCTGGTCGACGATCAGCCCGGCGTGACCCGCGACCGGCGCGAGGGCGAGGCCTCGATCGGCGATCTCAAATTCCGCCTGTTCGACACGGCGGGTCTGGATTCGGCGAAGAAGGAAAGCCTGGAAGGACGCATGAGCGCCCAGGCGGAAACGGCCATCGACGAGGCCGATCTGGTGTTCTTTGTGATCGATGCAAGGGCGGGCGTCACCCCCGTCGACCGCGAATTCGCCCAGCGCGTCAGGAAGCGCGGCAAGCCGGTCATCCTGCTCGCCAATAAGGTGGAAGGCCGGGAAGCGGCTGCCGGGGTGAGCGAGGCCTATTCGCTGGGCTTCGGCCAGCCCTTGGCGATTTCCGCCGAGCATGGCGAAGGCATGGAAGAAATCTACGACGCGGTAGCGCCCTACGCGTTGGCATCGGCGGCGGAGCGAACCGAAGAAACGGCGGTGGGTCCCTTGCGGCTTGCCATCATCGGCCAGCCCAATGCCGGCAAGTCCACTCTGGTCAACGCCATGCTGGGCAAGGAGCGCATGCTGACCGGGCCCGAAGCCGGCATCACGCGGGATGCCATCGCCAGCGACTGGTCGTGGCAGGGCCAGGCGATCAAGCTGTGGGACACGGCCGGCATCAGGCGCAAGTCGAAGGTTGCGGGCAAGATCGAGAAGCTGGCGGTGGCGGATGCGCTGCGCGCCATCCGCTTCGCCGATTGCGTCGTGGTGCTGATCGATGCCTCGATGCAGATCGAGCGCCAGGATTTGGCCTTGTCCGATCTCGTCGCCCAGGAAGGCCGCGCCATCGTGCTCGCCTTGAGCAAATGGGATCTGGTCGAGGACAAGGACAAGACGCTCAAGCAGGTGCACAGCGATCTCGAGGACGTGCTGCCGGAAATCCGCGGCGTGCCGGTCGTGACCCTTTCGGCCAAGCAGGGGCGCGGCATCGACAAGCTGATGAAGGCGGCGCTCGCCGCCGACAAAATCTGGAACCGGCGCATTCCCACCTCGCAGATCAACCGCTGGCTGGAGCAGGCGCTGGCCCGCAATCCGCCGCCCGCACCCTCCGGCCGCCGCATCAAGATCCGCTATGCCACCCAGGCCGACACGCGGCCGCCCACCTTCGCGGTGTTCGGCAATCAATTGTCGAAGCTGCCGGAAAGCTACGTGCGCTATCTGATGAACGGCCTGCGCCAGGATTTCGAACTCAAGGGCGTCCCCATCCTCTTCAGCCTGCGCGGGGGCAAGAATCCGTTCGACAAGGACCGGTAGGGCGCTGCGCCGCCGATTTGGATAGCTCCCTTTCCTTCCGTCGTCCCGGGGGAAACCCGGCCCCCCCGAGCGCGTTAAAATTGCAGGTTTCCGCCTGAAAAACATAAAAAGGTGCCCGGGTTAGCCGGGGTGTCGTTGTGGTTTT
>JANMQL010000275.1:0-5437 GCA_031370475.1 Hyphomicrobiales bacterium
GGCAGCGCCCGCGCAACCCTTCCCTTTGCAAAAGGGGAAGAAAAGACCCCCGGAAGCGCCCGGATGCGTTTCCACCAAGGGCGAAGCCGTGGCCAAAGCCCTTCCGCTGTTTGAAAATTTTAAATCTCCCCACCCCTCACCCTGAGGAGCCGCGCAGCGGCCTCGAAGGGTCCGGTCGTTCCGGGCTCGCTCGTGACCCATGCTTCGAGGCTCGCTGACGCTCGCTCCTCAGCATGAGGATTTGTGAATGGCTGGACATTCCCATGCTAGCCTCGCTCCATGCTCATCGACTACATCACCTCGGCGCTTGCCACCCTGCTCATCGTCGCCGATCCGGTTTTTCTGAGCGCGCTGTTTCTCGGCGTCACCCACGGCATGGGCGACAGGCAGCGGCGCGAGGTAGCGCTGCGCGCCTCGATCATCGCACTCTCGATCCTCATCGCCGCCGGGCTCGGCGGCGCCCAGTTGCTCGGCCTGCTCGGCATCTCGCTCTCCGCCTTTCGCATCGCCGGCGGCTTGCTGCTGCTGTCCTCGGCCGCCGAGATGGTGTTCGACCGCCGCGGCCAGCGCCTGCAAGCCACCGCCGACCAGGCGATCAGCGTCGATCACGTCAAAAATATCGCCGCCTTCCCGCTCGCCATTCCGCTGATGGCGGGGCCCGGCGCCATTACCGCCATGATCCTCCTGGCCGGTCGCGCCGAGGGCCGCATGGATTATCTCGGCGCCCTGTTCGCCGTCGCCGCCCTCGTCATGCTCGCCTGCTATCTGAGTTTCCTCATGGCCGAGCGCATTTCCAAGACCATGGGCATCACCGGCCGCGCCGTCCTGACGCGGCTCCTCGGCATCATCCTCGCCGCCCTTGCGGTGCAATTTGTGATCGACGGCGTGACGGCGCTCGCCACCTAGTCGGGCTTGGCGCTCTTCAGCCAACGCTCGAAGCGGTCCATGGCCTCGGAAATCTTCGCCGGATCGCGCAGGAAGCACATGCGCAAATGGCCCTCGCCGCCGGGGCCGAACGTGGCGCCAGGCGCAAAGCCCACGCCCGCCTCGTCGATGATGCGCAATGTCGTCTTCATCGAGTCCTTCATGCCGTCGACGGCGAAGAACTGATAGAAGGCGCCCTTGGGAATTTCAAAGCGCAGGCGTGGCATGTCGCTGAGCCGCGCCGCCACCAGATCGCGGTTGGCGCGGGCCTTGGCCACCTGGGCCATGACGAAATCCTCGCCGAGGTCGAGGGCGGCCACGCAGCCCCGCTGCAGGAAGGCCGCCGTGCCGCTGGAATTATACTGGATGATGCGCTCGATGGCCGCCCCCAGCGCCCTTGGCGCCTGCAACCAGCCCACCCGCCAGCCGGTCATCGCCCAGTTTTTGGAAAACGTATTGGCGAGCAGCAGCTTCTCCTCGGTGTCGCAGATATCGAGGAAGGAGGGCGCCCGGCTTTCCTTCGGCCCGCCATAATAGAAACGCGAATAGACCTCGTCGGCGACGATCCACAGCCCGCGCTTGCGGCATTCGTCGCGCACCGCGATAAGTTCATCGCGCGTTGCCGTCCAGCCCACCGGATTGGACGGCGAATTGAGGCAGATCGCCCTGGTGCGCGGGCCGATGGCCGCGAACAGCCGGTCGAGGTCGAGGCGCCAGCGTCCGTTCTCGAACGCCATTGGCACTTCGACGGGCCTGGAGCCTTGGACGCGCAGGGGCCCGGCGTAATTCGGCCAGGCCGGTGTCGGCAGCACGATCTCGTCGCCCTCGCCGGCGATCATCTGGATCACCGTCTGGATCGCCTGCATGCCGCCGCCGGTGACGAAGAAGTTCTCGGCCTCGAAGCCGCGGCCGAAATGGCGGCTGTGATAGCGGGCGAGCGCGTCGCGCAACTCGGGAATGCCGCGCTGCCAGGTGTAGAAAGTCTCGCCCTTGAGCAGGCTGTCGATCGCCGGGCGCGAGAAGAGCTCAGGCGTCGGTACGTTGCCCTCGCCCGACCACAGCGGAATGACGCCCGGCTTGGCGAAGCCGTACATGGCGGCCTTGACGATGCCGCTGTCGGGTTCGTCGCGGGCCTGGCGGGTGATCGAATCGAGAAGCGCTTGCGGGGTCATGGGTACCGCTTAGAGCAAAAGAGAAACCCGGATGTCCAGCATCCGGGTCCCATAGGCGCCATGCGTGAAACGCTACTTCTTCTTGAGCGCGTCCCGGATTTCGGCCAGCAGGGCTTCCGATTTGGTCGGCGCGGGCGGCGGCGGCGCGGGTTCGGCCTTCTTCATCCGGTTCGAGACCTTGACGAGCTGGAACAGGATGAAGGCGACGATCAGGAAATTGATCAACACCGTGATGAAGGCACCATAAGCGAATACCGGGCCCTGCTTTTGGGCCTCGGCGAGAACCGGATTGTTGACCGCTGCCGAGAGGCCAAGAAAGTAGTTGTCGAAGCTCATGCCACCGGAAAGTGCGCCGATGATCGGCATGATCAAGTGATTGACTATCGAGTCGACGATCTTGCCGAAGGCGCCGCCGATGATGACGCCGACCGCAAGGTCAAAAGCATTGCCCTTGAGTGCAAAAGCCTTGAATTCCTGAAGCATGGTCCCTCCCCAATCGCTGTTGATATCCGCACACGCAAAAACTGTGCTCGGGGTTACTTACCCTATAGGGAAGGACCGGCAAAGCTGAATTCGCCATCCGAAGGGACTGATTGAAATGACCGAGCGCCGCGTCTTCTATCCGGATTTGCAGCCCACCCGCCGAGGCCGGCTTAAAGTCTCGGAGCTGCATGAGATTTATTTCGAGGAGTGCGGCAATCCGAAAGGAAAGCCGGCCGTGGTTTTGCACGGCGGACCGGGCGGCGGCATCACGCCCTTCCTGCGGCGCCTGCATGATCCGCAACACTATCGGATCGTCTTGTTCGACCAGCGCGGCTGCGGCCAGTCGACCCCGCATGCCGAGCTCGCCGAAAACACCACTTGGGATCTGGTCGCCGACATGGAGCGGCTACGCGCCCATCTCGCGATTGAAAGATGGCAGGTGCTGGGCGGTTCCTGGGGCTCGACCCTGGCGCTCGCCTATGCCGAAACCCACCCGGAGAAAGTGACTGAATTGATTCTGCGCGGAATCTTCACGCTGCGCCGCTCCGAGATCGAATGGTTCTATCAGCGCGGCACCGATGCCCTCTTCCCCGATGCCTGGGAAGACTATGTGGCGCCGATCCCGCCGGCCGAACGCCATGACATGATCGGCGCCTATTACCGGCGGCTGACCGGCGGCGATATCGCGGCACGGCTCGCCTGCGCCCGGGCCTGGAGCCAGTGGGAGGGCAAGACCATATCGCTGCTGCCCGATCCCAGCCGCGTCGAGGAATTCGGCTCGGACAATTTCGCCTTGGCCTTCGCCCGTATCGAATGCCACTATTTCGTCAATCGCGGCTTCTTCGCGCAAGACGGCCAACTGCTCGCCAACGCCCATCGCCTGAAGGCCATTCCCGGCGTCATCATCCAGGGCCGCTACGATGTCGTCACACCCACGGAAACCGCCTGGGCCTTGCGCCAGGCCTGGCCGGAGGCCCGCTTCGAAATCATTGCCGATGCCGGCCATACGGCGACGGAGCCCGGCATCGCCGATGCCATGATTCGAGCAACCGATGGCTTCGTCCATGCGGCGAACACATAGCTGGGATCGATATGGATGGCTTGAATCTACATAACTTCTTCGTATTTCAAGGCGATGTTGCGCTGCATCAAGCTGCATATGTAGGAGTTCGCCATGTCGATCATGAATGCCTTCCGGGATCTCGCCGATGGCGTCGCGCGGGGGTTCGGACTTTATTTCACCGAACGCAACGATCATTTGGAACGAGCGGTCACGCCCCGCTTCAGGACCAAATCTCGCGGTTAAGCGTCCGTCTTGTAAAGACTTTTACCTTCGAAACCGCCGCTAGGCGCAGTCATGCTGGGGGCTTTTTTCGCGGCCGGCACGGTGGATGGCCGCGAAATTGCCCCACTCTGCCCGCTTTCAGGCCATGTTCCGGCATCACCCTCCATCTCGATCCGGCGGGGGATCGGACCGGCACAAGACCGGTGCTTGAGAGGCAGAGGTTCTGGACTCAATCCTTCCCACGTTGTGAGCGAGTTGGCCCGTGCGGCTCCTGTCGCCGTCCCGAGTTGTACGGGTCAAGGGCCCGTCCATGCTCTGTTGAGTATGGACGGGCCACGCTTCTTGCCGAATCAGGCTAGCATGGCGCCATGCCGCTCGACCGTATCCTTCTGCAGATCGGACAGACGCCCATAACGCTCCTTGACCTCCTGATCGCGGGGGCAGTGGCCGTCTTTGTCCTCCTCATTCTGGCCGTTATCCTGTCCTGGCGGGCCCAACGGCAGCGTGGCGGCGAAGCCCGCGAGGCCATGCGCCGGGCCTCGGAGCTCGAATACCGGCTGGCCGAGATGGCGGGAAGTCTCCGCCAATTCGCCGACCAGTCGCGGGGCGCCCAGGCCCATCTCACCCGCACCCTGGACGAGCGCCTCGATCTGGTGAGCCAGCGCATCGGCCTTGGCCTCACCGACCAGACCGAGCGCACATCGCAGTCGCTCAAGCATCTCTATGAGCGGCTGGCGGTCATCGACTCGGCCCAGAAGAATCTCACCGCCCTCTCCAGCGAGATGGTGACGCTCAAGGACATTCTCGCCAACAAGCAGGCGCGCGGTGCGTATGGCCAGGGCCGCATGGAAGCGATCATCCGCGACGGGCTGCATGGCACCGCCTATTCCTTCCAAGCGACACTGAGCAACGGCATGCGGCCCGATTGCCTGATCAAGCTGCCCGATTCGAAGCTGCGCCTGGTGATCGACGCCAAGTTCCCGCTGGAAGCCTTCAATGCCCTGAAGCTTGCCAAGGGCGAAGCCGAAACCCGCGCCGCCCAAACCCGCCTGCGCAGCGACGTGCTGAAGCATGTGAAAGACATTTCCGAGAAATACCTGATCGCCGGCGAGACCCACGAGACGGCTGTCATGTTCGTGCCGTCGGAATCGGTCTACGCCGATCTCCACGAGCATTTCGAGGATGTGATCCAGAAGGCCCACCGGGTCCGGGTCATTGTCGCCTCGCCCAATATCCTGATGCTGCTGGTGCAGACCATGCAGGCGATCTTCAAGGATACGGCGATGCGCGAGCAGGCGGGGCTGATCAAGGTCGAGGTGACGCGGTTGCTCGAGGACGTGACCCGCCTCAAGGAGCGGGTCGGCGACCTGCAGAAGCATTTCGGCGCCGCCAGCGGCGATCTTGAAAAGCTTGGCGTCTCCGCCGACAAGATCGTCAAGCGCGGCGTGCGGATCGAAAGCCTGGACCTGGTCGAGCCGCCGAAGATCGCGGCGGAACCGGCAAAACCCCGGCTGGTGGGAGGTTAAAAAGGCCGCCTCGCCCGCATGGCCTGAGTCAGGGTGCCTTCGTCGAG
>JANMQL010000327.1:0-16958 GCA_031370475.1 Hyphomicrobiales bacterium
TGAGCCTGACGAGCTACCGGGCTGCTCCATCCCGCGTCATCGGTGCGAGGGCTATGTAGCAATCGCCACCCCCCTTGGGAACCCCCTGGGCGACTTTATTTGATTGTGACAACGGGACCGGCCAGAGTTGTGGCTAAGCAACCGATCCGCACCGACCGGCCCGCCGGCGTGGCGCTCCGCCGCCTGGCGCGCAAAACGCTGGCAGCGCTGGCCGCGGACCTCGACCGGGCGGCAGCGACTGGCGGCGTCCATGGCGCACGGAAACGCCTCAAATTCATGCGCAGCCTGTTGCGCCTGATGAAGCCGGCCATCGGCAAGGCGTCCTTCGGGAAAGCCGATCGCCACCTGCGCGCCGCCGCCCATGCCATTGCCGGCGCCCGCCGCGCCGAGGCGATGCGAGAGGCGGTGGCGAAGCTCAGGCCTCGCAACGAGCCGGACAATCCCGTCTTCGCCGAGCTTGCCCGCCTCGCATCGTCCGCCCATGGCCATGAAGCAGCGCCGGCGGCCTTGCTCGAAGCGGCTGCCGAAGCGAGGCACAACATTGAAAAACTGCGCGGCACGATCAATGACTGGAGATTGCCGAAGCGCGACGTGGCGCCCTTCGTGGCGGGTCTGCGCCAGGCCTATGCGGCGGCGCGGCGCAAGCTGCGGTCGGGGCTTGCAGCGCGCGACATCGCCCGCCTGCACGCGGCGCGCAAATCGGTCATCCACCATCTACATCACCTGGAAACGCTTGCGCCCCTGTGGCCGGAACCGATCCGCCAACGGACGCAGGAACTCACCCGCCTGCGCACCGCGCTCGGCGATCTCAACGATCTCGAGGAACTGGAGCGCCTGGTCGTGGCGGATGCCGGGGATTGCCAGGCGGCGCGCGGCGTGATCGCCGCCCGCCGCGCCCGCCTGCTGGCCCAAGCCAGGCGCCAGGCCCAGCGCCTCTTTACCGAAAAGCCCGCCGCATTCGCCGGGCGCGTGGCCGCCATGTGGCGCGAGGTTGCGGCCTGAATTGCCGCTTCGCGATTGCATCCCTATGGTCCGCCCGCCATGCCGATTCTCGCCCTCCTCGCAAGCCCGCGCCGTGCCATCGTGGCGGTGTTCGTCGCCTTCGGCACCTGTATCGGCGCCTGGGCGGGAGCAATTCCGGCGGTCGCCCGCAATGCCGATATCGGCAATTTCACGCTCGGCATTGGCATTACCGCATTCACCGCCGTCTATGTGGCGGCCATGGCGCTGAGCGGAAGGTTGGCGCGGCACACCGGTAACCGGTCCGCCATGCTCCTCACCATTCCGCTGGCCGCACTTGCCACGCTGATTTTGATGTCGAGCGGCTCGCCGTTCGTGTTCTTCGCCGGCTTGGCCCTGTTCGGCGCCAGTCTCGGCAGCCTCGATGTCATCATGAACGCCGAAGGCAGCGCCATCGAACGCGATGTGGGGCGGCCGATTTTCGTGACCTTTCACGGCGCCGCCTCCTCGGGCATGGCGGTGCTCGCCATCGTCTCGAGTTTAATCTCCGTCACCATCGGCCCCTGGGGCCCCGCCCTCATCGCCGCCGCCTGCCTTGCCCTCGCCTGGCTCGCCACCTACCGCCATGTGCCCGTCAGGCCGCCGGCCGGCGTGGCACAATCCGCCGGTGAGGCCCGCTCCCATCGCACGCCGCTCCTCATCATGGGCCTGGCGGCGGGTCTGGTGATTGCCACCGAGACGGCGGCGGTCATGTGGTCGGCCAAGCTGCTCGACGAGCGCGCCCCTCTCCTGGCCGCCTTCTCCGGTCTCGGCGCCGCCTTCTACGGCCTGTGCAATGCGGCGCTGCGCTTTCAGGCCGATGGCTTGCGTCATCGCTTCGGCGATCTGCCCTTGATGATGGCATCGCTGCTTGCCGCCATATTGGGGTTTGCCGCGCTCGGCCTTTCGCGAGATTTCGCGGTGAGCGTTGCCGCCTTCGCGCTGGTCGGTCTCGGCACGGCGCCGCTCATTCCCTGCATCTTCGCGCTCGCCGCCGGGCGTATTCCGGAGAACCGCGCCGCCGCCATCGGCTTTGTCTCGGGCGTCGCCGGCCTGCCGCGCACGCTTGCACCTTGGCTCTTCGGCTGGATCGCCGCCAGCGTCTCGACCAGCTTCGCCTTTGCTCTCTGCACTGCCGTGCTGGCGGTGGCCCTGGCGCTGGCCGTTGCCTTGCGCGGTTACGGCCCGGTCAAATCCCAGCGATCGCCGACTTGATCGCCGCCAGGGCTTCATCGGCCTTGGCCGCATCCGGTCCGCCGGCCTGGGCCATGTCGGGCCGGCCGCCGCCGCCCTTGCCGCCGAGTATGGCGGAGCCCACCCGCACCAGATCGACGGCGCTGAAGCGCGATATGAGGTCGGCGGTGACGCCGACGATGAGTCCGGCGCGGCCTTCGTCGTTGATCCCCACCAGGGCTACGACGCCGGAGCCGAGCTTGGTTTTGCTTTCGTCGACCACACCCTTCAAGTCGTTGGGCGAAATGCCCTTGAGGACGCGCGCCAAGAACTTGATGCCCTTGACCTCGCTCACCCCGTCATCGCCCTTCGCCGCCCCGCCGCCCAGCGCCAAGGCCTTCTTGGCCTCGGCCAATTCGCGTTCGAGCTTGCGGCGCTCGTCGAGCAGCGTCTCGATGCGGGCGACGATTTCGGCGGGTGCGGTCTTGAGCGCGGCGGCGGCGGCCTGGACGCGGCGGTCCTGTTCCTCGAGATAGGCGCGCGCGGCAGGACCGGCGAGTGCCTCGATACGGCGCACCCCGGCGGCCACGGCACTTTCCGACAGGACCTTGACCAGGCCGACGTCGCCGGTGCGCGACACATGCGTGCCGCCGCACAGTTCCTGCGAATAGATGGGGCGGCCCGCGCCATGGGCATTGCGGCCCATGGAGACGACCCGCACCTCGTCGCCGTATTTCTCGCCGAACAGCGCCATGGCGCCCTCGGCGCGCGCCGCGTCCACCGACATGAGCCGCGTCGTCACCGCGTCGTTCTGCAGCACCATCTCGTTGGCGATCTGCTCGACCTGGGCGATTTCGTCGTGGCCGATCGGCTTGTTGTGGGAAATGTCGAAGCGCAGCCGGTTGGGCTCGACCAGCGAGCCTTTCTGCGCCACATGGCTGCCGAGTGTCACGCGCAGCGCCTCATGCAGCAGGTGGGTGGCGGAATGGTGCCGGCGGTTGCCGGCGCGGCGCGCGTGATCGACGCTGAGTTCGGCGGCGGCACCGGGCTTGATGGTGCCCTCTTCGACCGTTCCGACATGAACGATCAGGTCGCCCACCCGCTTCTGGGTGTCGCTGACGCGGAACACCGCGCCGTCGGCGGTCTTGATCGTGCCGCGATCGCCGGTCTGGCCGCCCGACTCGCCGTAGAACGGCGTCTGGTTGAGGATGAGGGCGCCCTTCTGGCCCTTCGTCAGTGTACTGACTTCCTTGCCGTCCGCGGCGATGGCGCGCACCACGCCTTCCGCCGTCTCGGTGTCGTAGCCGAGAAATTCGGTGGCCCCGGCGCGTTCGCGGATTTCGAACCACACGGTTTCGGTCTTGGCCTCGCCGGAGCCTTTCCAGGCCTTGCGCGCTTCTTCGCGCTGCGCCTGCATGGCGGCGTTGAACGTGTCGGTGTCGACCTTGATGCCGCGCGGCTTCAGAGCATCCTGGGTGAGATCGAGCGGGAAGCCATAGGTGTCGTAGAGCTTGAAGGCGGTCTGGCCGGAGAACACGGCACCCGTGCCGAGGGGCCCAGATTCCTCGTCGAGAAGGCGCATGCCCCGCTCCAACGTCTTGCGGAAGCGGGTTTCCTCCAGGAGCAGCGTCTCGGTGATGAGGTCCGCGGCACGCGTGAGTTCGGGATAGGCCGCGCCCATCTCGCGCACCAGGGTGGGCACCAGCTTCCACATCAGGGGCTCGCGCATGCCGAGCAGTTCGGCATGGCGCATGGCGCGGCGCATGATGCGGCGCAGCACATAGCCGCGGCCTTCGTTCGACGGCAGCACACCGTCGGCGATCAGGAAGGAGGACGCGCGCAGATGATCGGCGATCACCCGGTTCGAGGCCTTGTTCTTGCCCTCGGCCAGAACCCCGGTCTTGTCGACAACCGCCGCGATCAGCGCCTTGAACAGGTCGGTCTCGTAATTGTCGTGGGTGCCCTGGAGCACGGCTGCGATGCGCTCGAGGCCCATGCCGGTGTCGATCGAAGGCCTGGGCAGGCTGACCCGCTCGCTCTTCGTCACCTGCTCGTATTGCATGAAGACGAGATTCCAGATTTCGATGAAGCGGTCGCCGTCGGCATCGGCCGAGCCGGGCGGCCCGCCGGGAATTTTGTCGCCGTGGTCATAGAAGATTTCCGAGCACGGCCCGCACGGGCCGGTATCGCCCATGGCCCAGAAATTATCGGAAGTCGGAATGCGGATGATGCGGCTGTCGGGGAGGCCGGCGATCTTCTTCCACAGCCCGTGCGCCTCGTCGTCTTCGGAGAAGACGGTGACGGTCAGCCTGTCCTTGGCCAGGCCGAGTTCGGCGGTGACCAGGCTCCAGGCCCATTCGATGGCCTCGGCCTTGAAATAATCGCCGAAGGAGAAATTGCCCAGCATCTCGAAAAAGGTATGGTGGCGGGCGGTATAGCCGACATTGTCGAGGTCGTTGTGCTTGCCGCCGGCGCGCACGCATTTCTGCGCCGTGGTGGCGCGCACATAGGGCCGCTTTTCGACACCGGTGAACACGTTCTTGAACTGCACCATGCCGGAATTGGCGAACATCAGGGTCGGATCGTTGCGTGGCACGAGCGGCGAGGAGGCCACGACCTCATGGCCATGGCGCTTGAAGAAATCGAGGAAAGCCGAGCGGATTTGGGCGAGTGAGGTCATGTTCGGGTGTCAGGTGCCAAGTATCAGGTGTCAGGTGTCAGCGGTCAGATATCAGAGTTGGGCGGGCTAAGACTAGCTGAAATATCTTTGCTGACACCTGACACCTGAAAGGCGCCCTCCGGGGTAACGGAGGGCGCCTAGGCTTGCGGTATGTGGGGCCACACCGCTGTTACCGGCTACACGGGGATCGGGGAGCCGGAACCGGAATTTTGCTGTCAGTCCTCGGCTGTCTCAGCCTCGGTCTCGGAGATATTGCCGATTTTCGAGGCGATGAGCCCGGCATTGGCCCGGATCGCAGCCTCGATGGCATCGGCCACCGGTACATTCTGGCGCAGGAAGGACTTGGCATTCTCGCGGCCCTGGCCGATGCGTTCGCCGTTGTAGGAATACCAGGAGCCGGATTTCTCGACCACGCCGGCGGTGGCGCCGAGATCGAGCAGCTCGCCCACCTTGGAAATGCCTTCGCCATACATGATGTCGAATTCCACCTGCTTGAAGGGCGGCGCCACCTTGTTCTTGACCACCTTGACCCTTGTCTGGTTGCCGACCACCTCGTCGCGGTCCTTGATCGAGCCGATGCGGCGGATGTCGAGGCGCACCGAAGCATAGAATTTGAGCGCATTGCCGCCGCTCGTCGTCTCGGGCGAACCGAACATCACGCCGATCTTCATGCGGATCTGGTTGATGAAGATCACCATGCAGTTCGACTTGGAGATCGAGGAGGTGAGCTTGCGCAGCGCCTGGCTCATCAGCCGCGCCTGGGAGCCCGGCAACTGGTCGCCCATTTCGCCCTCGAGCTCGGCGCGCGGCACCAGTGCCGCGACCGAATCGACCACAAGCACATCGACCGCGCCGGATCGTACCAGTGTATCGGTGATCTCGAGCGCCTGCTCGCCGGTGTCGGGCTGGGAAATCAACAGATCGGCGATATTGACGCCGAGCTTCTTGGCATAGACCGGATCCATGGCATGTTCGGCGTCGATGAAGGCGCAGATGCCGCCGCGCTTCTGGGCCTCGGCGATGGTCTGAAGCGCCAGAGTGGTCTTGCCGGAGGATTCAGGCCCGTAGATTTCAATGACCCGGCCCTTGGGCAGGCCGCCGATGCCGAGCGCGATATCGAGCCCCAGGGAGCCCGTGGAAATGGCTTCGATCTCGACCGCCGGATTGGACCCAAGCTTCATGATCGAGCCCTTGCCAAAGGCCCGCTCGATCTGGCTCAGCGCCGCGTCCAGCGCCTTGTTCTTGTCCATCGCGGTGTTCTCGATAACCCTGAGATTCGTCTGCCCCATATCCCTACTCCTTATTCCATATGGCTCCGCCAGGTGCAATTGACAGGTGGCGCTGGCGATGTTGTGGTTATGTTCCATTTTTGTTCGTTTTGCAAGTGTTTATTTAAATCATTGATTTCGATAATTAATTTTAATAGTCAACAGAACTTACAAAGAACATTCATAGAATATCCAGTCAAAATGGCGGCGCTGGCGCGAACGCCCCGCCAACACTTGCGAACGTTGGTAGTGTCGAAGGTGCTGGACGCCAAGCTCCGCGCGGCAATGGGTAAGGGACAAATCATGTCAGCGTTAGGGTTTAATCTTCAACCTGGCAAGGTCGCGGTCACTAAGTTGCTGCCACGAGCAATTGCAGTAGGCCCGATTGCAGGTTGGCAGGGGGAACAGAATCATTTCGGAGATTGGGAGTACAATGCCGGTGATGCGTGCAGCGGCGGCACAACTAGGCAACACCATATGACGTATCCAGGAGCGGCGATCAGCCAGGCGCGCAATTCCGGCCAGTCTCATTCGCCGTGAATGGTTGGAGCGGATCCGGCGAAACATATCGTTGCAGGACTCGACAGCATCGATCCGTCCCTTGTCGGTCAGGGCATCCCAAGCTTCCTGGCTCACAGACTGACCCTTGAGCCCCAGCTCGGTTTTCTGCTCCTTGCTGAGCGGCGTTCCGTGTCGGGCAATCTTATAACCGGGCGAACCGGCATCCCACACTTCCCGCAAGCGGGCCGTGAACCACTCCGCATATTCGGGGCGGATCAGCTTTAGGGCAGCAATCGCTTCCGCGACCTCGGGACCGATGTTCGAGGTGTCAGAGCGCGCATTCGGGTTGACGGAAATGAAGACTTTCATGGTTCCGAGACTGAGGCGAGTCGCTTTTCCGAGTCGAATCAATTTGCGGTTCGGCCATGTTGATCGCCACCAGCTTTACAAATGCAGATCGACGAGCTGGTGGCAAGGCTCGATTCCTTGAAGCTGGTGGGCCATCGCCACCTTCCCACAGAATGGCCGTTTAACCTTTCAAGAGCCACGGGACGGCTCCGGTCGGATATCAGGATCGTTTTTTTGAGGGCGTTTTGAATGGGTACCAGACCAAAAATCACAGCATCCCATCACGACGGTGCATTGACGGCGTGGAACGCCTTTCGGGACCTTCCGCGCGGCAGTTGCCAAATTGACCAATTTTCGCCAGGAAGGGGCCGCGCGCGAGGACCGGGCCGCATTCCCCATGGCCCAAGCGAGCGTCCGGGCCGGTGCGGTGGCCCGAGGCTTATTCCTGGCGCCGGTGGAACGGCAATCCCGGCCGCGGATTCTTCGCCCCGGTAAAAACGGCCGCGCCAGTGCGAACACCCCGCCAACACTTGCGAACGCCGATCAATAGATAATTTTATCAGGAAGGGCGAGGCCGGATGCGCTTTCGGTTGGGAGTGTCGAATGAACATTCCAACTGCTGGGGAGAGAGAGACGCACCCGGCCTCTACCCGGAAGCATCTGCCGTGGAGGGGCAAGCGCTCAAGGGAGGAAACGACGGATCCAAATTCAGCGGATCCGATGCAGCAGTTATTGGTGATTCTGGGCGGTCTGTCTACCAAAAGATGTGTTTGTAAATATATGCACTCATAACGGGCATTTCAATTCAGGATTTCATGACTTCCATGACCTTCTCGACCAGCTGTTTGAGCGAGAAGGGCTTGGCCAGGAAGGCAAAGTCCTTCTGGCCCTCGAGGTTCTTCTCGAAGGCATCCTCGGCATAGCCGGAAATGAAGATCACCTTGGTCTTGATGCCGCGCTTGCGCAGTTCGCGCAGGAGCGTCGGCCCGTCCATCTCGGGCATGACCACATCGGAAATGATGAGCTCGAAGCCCTTGTCGTCGGCGGCGATCACCTCGAGCGCCCGCTCGCCGGAATCGGCCTCGACCACCGTATAGCCGCGCGACGCCAGCGCCCGGACGGCGAATGCCCGCACCGCATCCTCGTCCTCGACCAGCAGGATGCGGCCCTTGCCGGTGTGATCGGCGCGCACCGGTTCGGCTGCCATCGGGTTTTCTTCGGCGGCTTCCGGCGCGGGGTAATGGCGCGGCAGATAGATGCGGAAAGTGGTGCCCTTGCCAAGTTCGCTGTCGCAGAAGATGAAGCCGCCCGTTTGCTTGACGATGCCATAGACCGTCGAAAGCCCGAGCCCGGTGCCTTTGCCTACATCCTTGGTGTAAAAAAACGGCTCCCAAATCTTGTTGAGAATATCCTTGGGGATGCCGCTGCCGGTGTCGGCCACTTCGCAGACGATATATTCGCCAGGCGGCATCAGGTCGGGGCTGATGGCGCGCGAATCCTCTTCCGACAGATTATAGGTGCGCACCGTCAGCGTGCCGCCTTCGGGCATGGCATCGCGGGCATTGACCGCCAGATTGATGATCACCTGTTCGAACTGATGGATGTCGGCCAGCACCAGCCCGAGATCGCGGCTGTGGCCGATCTTGAGTCCCACTTTCTCGCCCAGTACCCGGCCCAGCAGATTGCCGAGATCCGACAAGGCTTCGGTCAGCGAATGGACCTTCGGCTGCAGCGTCTGGCGCCGCGAGAAGGCCAGCAACTGGCGTACCAGATTGGCGGCGCGATTGGCATTCTGCTTGATGTTCATGACATCGGCGAAGGCCGGGTCCGTGGGCCGCATCTTGGCCAGCAGCAGATCGGCGAAGCCGAAGATCGGCGTGAGGACATTGTTGAAGTCGTGGGCGATGCCGGAGGCGAGCTGGCCGACGGCCTGCATCTTCTGGCCCTGGGCGAGTTGGGCTTCGAGCGCCTTGCTGTGGGTCTTGTCGACGGCGAAGACGACGGCGCCGTCGTCATCGGCGGAAAGTCTGGCGAAGGTGAACTGTACGGTGCTCGGCCTTTCCCCCTCGATCGTGACTTCGGCGACATGCAGCGTCGCCTCGCTGGCCATGGCGGCGGCCAGCGCGGCATCGAGTTCCGCCCTCTCCCGTTCCTTGACCATCGCGGCAAGCCGGGCGCCGCGCTGGGCGATGGGCGACAGCGCAAGAAAGGCCGCATTGGCCTGGCGCAGTGTGCCGCTCGCATCCACGTCGGCAATGCCGACGGGCGCATTGTTGATAAGGCGCACAACCCGCATCGAGGAGCCGGTTTCGGCGGCGGCCCGGCGCGGCAGCGCACTTCGCGGCACCACCAGCGAGCGCGTCGGCATGGGTTCGGTTCCGGCGCCGGAATCGGCGCGATGCAGAACCAGCACCGGAAACGGCTTGCCGTCCTTGTCCTTGAGGTCGAGTTCGAAGCTTTCCGTCACCGCCTCGCCGGCCCGCGCCGCAATGCCGCTGAGCAACCGCGCGCCATCCTCGCCGGCGATGGCCGCCAGTGTCAGGCTGCCATTCTGCGCCTGCGCCACGTCGAGGCCGAGCCAGCCCGCCAGCGTGGCATTGAGATAATCGATCTTGCCGCCCGGCCTCGCCGAGAAAAAGCCGGCGGGGGCATGATCGAGATAGGTGATGATGAATTGCAACCGCGCGAAAGCCTGCTCCTGCTTGGACCGGTCGGCGCCGATATCCTGCAGTCGCCACAGAGTATATTGGCGCCCCGCCGCATCGGCGACGGGTGCCACTCGGATGCGCAGCCAGGCGGGACCCTCGGGTCTGCCGCCCGGCGCCGTGGAGCCCGCGGGCAGCCGGATTTCCTTCTCGTCGGTTTTGCCTTCGAGGCCGGCCTGGGCCAGCCGGTAGATGGACTCGGCAAATTCCGGATGACCGGAATAAAGCATATCCATGCCAACCAGGCGGCCGGCGGCCGACGCGGAAGAGAGCCCGATATAGGGAGCGTTGGCATAGACAGCCCGGCCGCGCCCATCGGTAGCCACGATGGGATCGCCGATCGCATCGAACAGACCGTCGAAGAATTCGCGCTGGCGCGGCAGCCGGCCGATATGCACTATCCCCGCCAGCATGCCGAAGGGCACAAACAGGCCGGCCAGCGACAGCACCGCGCCCAACCCCAGCAGCCACGACGGGGCCGATGTGCGGAACATCCAGCTGGCGGCCGAAACGGCGACCGCCAGCAGCAGGGCAAGCACCAGCGTCAGCAGAGCGTCGATCCGGCTGCGGCCCAAAGCCGCCGGACCGGCTCCCTCGGCTTTCACCGGCGCCCCGATTTTCGTCATGTTCTGCCCATCCCCGAATCACAGCCAGTATAGGCATTGTCCCGGCGCGCCCAAATCGTGCTAGAATTGGCGAGCCGATAATGCCGGGACGCGCACAAACAGGGAATGTCCAATGGAGTATCTCAGCCAGTATATGAGTGTCATCATCGCCGCAGCGGTTGTTCTGGCGGCCCTGGTCGCCGCGGTCCTGATCTGGCGCACGGTCAACCTGAAGATCCGCGGCCGCCGCGGCCAGCGCCTCGGCGTCAGCGAATATCACGAACTCGACAAGACAAGGCGGCTGGTGCTGGTGCGGCGCGACAACACCGAGCATCTGATTTTGATCGGCGGACCGCAGGATGTAGTGATCGAGGCGGGAATCGGCATTCCCGGAACCCAGTCCTTCGCGCCACGCGACGAGGAGGCATCACAGCCAATTCCGATTCGACCGGCGCCGCGCGCTCCGGTGTTCGGCGACAAGCGGCCGCCCTTGCGCACGGTGGAGCGCGATGAACCTCAGCTCACCGCGACGCGAGGTTACGAGCCGGAATAATCCCGAACGGGAAAGGCCCGGCCGGAGCCGGGCCTTGGAATTGTGTTACTGCGCCGGCGCTGGGCCGGGGCCCCTGTGTTCGGCCATGAAGCGGTCGAACTCGTCCTGGTCCTTGGCGCGGCGCAGCCGGTCGACATAGTCGCCGAAGGCGCGCTGCTCCTCTTCCAGCTTGCGGCGCTCTTCCTCGAGCCGCTGCAACTGGGCGCGCTTGTAATCGTCGAAGGCGGCGTTACCGCTGGAGGCGAAGCCATAACCCCGGTAATTGCGCCATTTAGCCAAATCGGGCTTCTTGAAGTTGGCCCAGGGCGTCTGGCCCTCGGCGCTGCGCGGCCACATCTCGCCGTTCTTCCACTTGAGAAACAGGGCGATGAGGCCGAGCGGCCAGAACACCACGAAGCCCGCCACCATGGCGCCCGCTTCCCAGGCCGACCAGCGGCTCCTCACGCCGCCGCCACAGCGGCGGTGGTGGGTCTCGCCGAATTCCTTTTCGAATGTTCCAGATGCAGTCTGCGTCATGTCGGGCCTCCTAGGTTGCGACGCTATTTCAGATAGGAAGCCGGCCGCAAGCTTCAATGGCAAATCGGACAGTCCGCCCGCCGCAGCTTGCGCATTTCGCACCGACTTCGTAGTGATTATCGAAGCGGCAGATACGGAGATTTCCGATGGGCAAACACAGAATCGCACTTCTCACGGCGGGCGGCCTCGCCCCCTGCCTGTCATCGGCGGTTGGCGGATTGATCGAGCGCTATACGGAAATCGCACCCGAGGCGGAGATCATCGGCTATCTCACCGGCTACAAGGGCCTGCTTAAGGGCGAGCAGATCCCAGTGACGCCGGAGGTACGCAAACGCGCCCATGTGCTGCACGGCCATGGCGGAACGCCCCTCGGCAACAGCCGGGTTAAGCTCACCAACGTCGCCGATTGCGTGAAGCGTGGTCTGGTCAAGGAAGGCCAGGTGCCGCTCGCCGTAGCGGCGGAGCAATTGACGAAAGACGGCATCACCATCCTGCACACCATTGGCGGCGACGACACCAACACCACCGCCGCCGACCTTGCCGCCTATCTCGCCAAGAACGGTTATGGGCTGACCGTCGTCGGCCTGCCCAAGACCATCGACAATGACGTGATCCCGATCCGTCAATCGCTCGGCGCCTACACGGCGGCGGAACAGGGTGCCATCTTCTTCGCCAATGTGGTGAACGAGCAGAGCTGTTCATCACGCATGCTGGTGATCCATGAAGTGATGGGCCGCAACTGCGGCTGGCTCACCGCCGCCACCGCCCGCGCCTGGCGCGAACGCCTCGACGGGCTCGCCTTCCTGCCGGAGTTCAATCTCTCCCGCCGCCACAAGGATATCAACGCCGTCTATGTGCCCGAGATGGCGATCGACATCGCCGCCGAAGCCAAACGCCTCAAGCGAGTGATGGACGAGAAGGACAGCGTTAACATCTTCGTCAGCGAAGGCGCCTGCGTCGGCGAGATCGTCAAGGAGATGGAAGGGCGCGGCGAGAGCGCGGCGCGCGATGCCTTCGGCCACATCAGGCTCGACTCGATCAAGGTGGGCGACTGGTTCGGCAAGCAGTTCGGCAAGCTCCTCGGCGCCGACAAGACGCTGGTGCAGAAATCCGGCTACTTCGCCCGCTCGGCCGCCGCCAATAAGGAAGACCTGGCGCTGATCCGCACCATGGTGAAGCTTGCCGCCGATTGCGGCCTGAACGGCGTCTCCGGCGTCATCGGCCACGACGAGGAACGCGGCGGCGAATTGCGCGCCATCGAATTCTCCCGCATCAAGGGCGGCAAGCCCTTCGATATAAAGACGCCATGGTTCGGCGAGATGCTCGACCAGATCGGCCAGCCGCTCCGCAGATAGAAGTTCGGTCGGTGAAAAGTGGCCGCGGTACATCCCCGCGGCCACATCCGTCGCAATGAGAAACTACATATCCATGGCCTGGGCGATCTCAATTGTGCCGCCGGCCTTGAGGATCGGACAGCCCTTCGCCTTCTTGTGAGCGTCCTCAAGGCTTGATGCTTCGATCAAGCTGTAGCCGCTGGCCGGATTGGCACCGCCGCCACTGGCCAGCGAGCCGTCCGATTTGACCGTGCTCGATTTTCCGACCGGGTTGCCGCCGTCGACGACGGCCGCGCCCATGGAACCGAACCATGCGCCCCAGGCATCCATGACCTTCTTGTGCTCAGCCGGGCCGGAGGGTGGGCTACCGCCGCCGTGATAGACAAACAGATATTTCGCCATTGTGATACTCCTTTGCTCGATCAAGTCCGCGACCCTGGCGATGGTGAGTATCGACATTCAGCAAGCTTGAACATGGCAGGATTTCTGGTAAAAACCCCTGAGCCGTTGTTGATAGTTCACATATTGTAGCAATCCATGGCGCCAAAAAATGTCTCGCTTCGGCAGATTCTGAAGCTGCTCGCCAGCGCCGGCGTCATCCCTCATGCCGCACCGGCGCTCGAAAAAGGCATGCGGCACGCAGTCCAGGCACTTCGCGAAGCCGTGCTGGCGGAAGTCCCGGCGTTCTCATCCTCGGGCAATCCGGAGATCGTTCCTGGACTCGAACACCATGCCGCCGAGCACATTGAGGCAATCCGGCGGATTTTTGCAGGCAGCGAGATCGGCGAATTTGAATTCGTCAAGATTCATGCCCATCGCCGGGCGGAGCAGCGGTTTCCACTTGAAGGAACCCTGCACGCCTATCGCTGCGGCCATAGAATTCTGTCCCATTGGCTGCGCGAGGCCGCGCTTTCCACGGGTCCGACGAACATCGAACAGGCTATATCCGCGGTCGCCGACTTTGCCATCGAATATACAAACATCATCAGCTCCATGGCCACCGCCGAATATGTCGCCCACACGCGCATGCTCGCCGAAGCCGAAGGCGACCGCCGCACGGAACTTTTGAATATCCTGCTGCGCGGCTACGATGAATCGGATGGCCGTGTTGCCCAACTTCTGAAACGCGCCGGATACCTCGAGCAGCGTCAGGCCTATTGCGTGGTCGTTGCCCAGTCCACCAACCCATCGGAAATGGAAAACCCGGCACGCGCCCAGCGAATTGCCAACGCAATATCCGAGGCAATGGCCGCCACGTCGATCCGTACCCTCGCCGGTATGCGCGACAATCTCGTGACCGCCGTGCTTACCGACAAACGCCGGCAATCGGGTTGGACGGCCCCGCAATCGAATCTCGCCGAGCGGATTCGCCCGATGCTTGAGGTTTTGGGTCCGGCCGTTCTCGTCGGCATCAGCGGCGATCATCCGTCGACTTCTTTCCTGCCGAAAGCCTTGCATGAAGCGGCAATAGCCCTGGACTTTGCCAATGTCGCAAAACGTGTCGTGCAATTCTCCGATTTGCCGATCCGGGATTTGCTGGTTCACCACGGCATCGACTATATGCAATCCGCCCCGCCAAGCTGGATTGCCGCCCTCGCCGGCGCGGATGCGAAAGCCGATGGCGCTCTTATCCGGACGCTGCGCGCCGTTGCCGACGCAGACCTGAACATGCAAAAGGCTGCCCGTATCCTCGGCAGACATCCAAACACGGTTTACACGCGGATTGAAAAAATAAGGGATCTGACCGGGCTCGACGGCCAGCGCTACCATGATCTGACTGAACTCTTGCTTTCGGCGGATTGTTGGCGAAGCTGATCCGGCCTCGTCCAATACGAGTCAAACCTTCATCCCCTCGGCGCCGCGGCTGATGCCGGCGACGCCGGTGCGGGCCACCTCGACGAGGCCGAGCGGGATCATCAGCGAGATGAACTGCTCGACCTTGTCGCTCCGGCCGGTGATCTCGAAGATGAAGCTGTCGGTGGCGGCATCGATGACCCGGGCCCGGAAGGCTTCGGCGAGACGCAGCGCCTCGACGCGCTTTTCGCCCTTGCCCGCCACCTTCACCATGGCGAGCTCGCGGGCGATGGAATTGCCCGTAACCGTCAGGTCCTCGACCGAATGCACCGGCACCATGCGCTCGAGCTGATGCTTGATCTGCACGATGACGTTGGGCGTGCCGGTGGTCACGATGGTGATGCGGCTGACATGGGCCTCGTGCTGGGTTTCCGAGACGGTGAGCGACTCGATGTTGTAGCCGCGCCCCGAGAACAGGCCGATGACCCGGGCCAGAACGCCCGGCTCGTTGTCGACGATGACGGCGAGCATGTGGGTCTCGACCGCCGCCTTGGTGGTGTCGAGGAAGTAGGCCGAGCCGGTGGAGGGTAGATGCGCGTTCATGTCTGTCTCCTTACACCAGCATCTTGCCCTTGGCGTCGATTGCGGTTCCGACGTCCTCGTCGGACACGTCCTCGCCCAGGAGCATTTCATTATGCGCCTTGCCCGACGGGATCATCGGGAAGCAATTGGCAAGGCTCGCCACCCGGCAATCGAAGATGACCGGATGCGGCGTCTTGATCATCTCCTTGATCAGCCCGTCGAGCTCGGCCGGCTTCTCGGCCCTGAAGCCCACGCAGCCATAGGCCTCGGCCAGCTTGACGAAATCGGGCAGCGCCTCGGAATAGCTTTCCGACAGGCGGTTGCCGTGCAGCAATTGCTGCCACTGCCGCACCATGCCCATATACTGGTTGTTGATGATGAAGATCTTGACCGGCAGGCGGTACTGCACGGCGGTCGACATTTCCTGCATGGTCATTTGCACCGAGGCGTCACCCGCGATGTCTATGACCAGCGACTTGGGATGCGCCACCTGCACGCCGACCGAGGCCGGCAGCCCATAGCCCATGGTGCCGAGGCCGCCCGACGTCATCCAGCGGTTGGGCTCCTCGAACTTGAAGAACTGTGCCGCCCACATCTGGTGCTGGCCCACTTCGGTGGTGATATAGACGTCCTTGCCGCGGGTCAGCGCGTAAAGCCGCTCGATTGCGTATTGCGGCATGATCACATCCGCGTTGGCGCGGTATTTGAGGCAATCGCGCGCTTTCCAGCCCTCAATCTGCTTCCACCAGGCTTCCAGCGCGCGTTTGTCGAGGCTGAACGAGCGCGCCTTCCACACCCGGATCATGTCCTCCAGCGCGTGGCCCGCATCGCCGAAGACCGGGATGTCGACGCGCACCGTCTTGTTGACCGAGGAGGGGTCGATGTCGATGTGGATTTTCTTCGAGCCCGGCGAGAAGGCGTTGAGACGCCCGGTGATGCGGTCGTCGAAGCGCGCGCCGACATTGATCATCACGTCGCAGTCGTGCATCGCCATGTTGGCTTCGTAGGTGCCGTGCATGCCGAGCATGCCGAGCCAGTTCTTGCCCGATGCCGGATAGGCGCCGAGCCCCATCAGCGTCGAGGTGACCGGAATGCCGGTCAGCGCCGCGAATTCGCGCAAGAGCTTCGACGCCGTGACGCCGGAATTGATGACGCCGCCTCCGGTATAGAGGATCGGCCGCCTGGCCGTGGCGATCAGCTCGACCGCCGCGCGGATGGCGCTCTGGTCCGGCTTGACGCGCGGCCGGTAGGTCTTGTGCTCGATGTTCTTGGGGCCGACATATTTGCCGGTGGCGAACTGCACGTCCTTCGGAATATCGACCACCACGGGGCCGGGGCGGCCGTGCATGGCGACGTAGAAGGCCTCGTGCAGGATGCGGGCAAGAACGTTCACATCCTTCACCAGGTAATTGTGCTTGGTGCAGGGCCGGGTGATGCCCACCGTGTCGCATTCCTGGAAGGCGTCGTTGCCGATCAGATGGGTCGGCACCTGGCCGGTGATGCACACCATGGGGATCGAATCCATCAGCGCGTCGGTGAGGCCGGTGACCGCATTGGTGGCGCCGGGGCCGGAGGTGACCAGCACCACGCCGCATTTGCCGGTCGAGCGGGCATAGCCTTCCGCCGCATGGGTTGCCCCCTGCTCGTGGCGCACCAGAACGTGCTTGACCTTCTCCTGCTGGAAAATCTCGTCATAGATCGGCAGCACCGCGCCGCCGGGATAGCCGAACACATGCTCGACCCCCTGGTCGGCCAGCGCCTTGAGCACCATTTCGGCGCCCGTCATCGTTTCGCCCGTAGCCATGTCCTTCCCCGTACCTGTCGCTTCCGTCTCGCATCCATTTTCGTTTCAGGCAATAAAAAAGGCCCCCGAGGGAGCCTGTTTTCCGCGCAACACCGT
>JANMQL010000365.1:0-18424 GCA_031370475.1 Hyphomicrobiales bacterium
ATATCGCCGAAGGCCTTGGCGCGGCGCAATGGCGGGTCCAAAAGCGCCGGGCTGGCCCCGGCCGCCGCCCGGTGGCATAAGGCAGCCATGCCCAAATCCCAAGCCCTGAAGGCCGGCGACCATCTCTATCTGATCGATGGCTCCGGCTATATTTTCCGCGCCTATCACGCCTTGCCGCCGCTCACCCGCAAGTCCGACGGCCTCCCCGTGGGCGCCGTTCAGGGCTTCTGCAACATGCTGTGGAAGCTGCTCAAGGAAACCAATGCCGGCGAGAAGCCCACCCATCTCGCCGTCGTCTTCGACAAGTCGTCGAAGACTTTCCGCAATGCCCTCTACCCCGAATACAAGGCCCACCGGCCCGAGCCGCCGGCCGATCTCCGCCCGCAATTCGGCTTGATCAAGCAGGCGACCCGCGCCTTCAATGTGGCGGCCGTCGAGCAGGACGATTACGAGGCCGACGATCTGATCGCCACCTATGCAAGGCAGGCGGTCGAGGCCGGCGCCACCTGCCGCATCGTCTCCTCCGACAAGGACCTGATGCAATTGGTCCGCCCCGGCGTCGCCCTCTACGACACCATGAAGGACAAGGAGATGGGCGAGGCCGCGGTTCTTGAGAAATTCGGCGTGGCCCCAAACAAGGTGATCGACGTGCAGGCGCTGGCCGGCGATTCCGTCGACAATGTGCCGGGCGTGCCGGGCATCGGCGTCAAGACCGGCGCGCTGCTCATCAATGAATATGGCGATCTTGAAACCCTGCTGGCCCGCGCCGCCGAGATCAAGCAGCAGAAGCGCCGCGAGAGTCTCATCGAATTCGCCGATCAGGCCCGCCTCTCCAAGCGCCTCGTGACCTTGCGCGACGACGTGCCCGTCGAACACGATGCCGGCTCCTTCGCCGTCGACACGCCCAAGGCCTCGCAGTTGATCGGATTCCTGAAAGCGCTGGAGTTCTCCAGCTTCACCAAGAAAGTGGCGGGCGAACTCGATGCCGACATGGCGGCGATCGATCCCGTCCCCGTCGAGATCAAATACTGGCCGCCGGAGCAAGGCGAAGCCACTCCCGATCCGTCATCCCGACGAAAGCCGGGACCCACGGATCAGCCCGCCGCAACCGAACCCGCCAAGGCACCGTCACCCGCCGGTAGCGCCACGCAAGCGGAAGCATCACTCCTCGCCATCCCCATCCGCCACGCCGATTATGAAACCGTCCTCAGCCTCGACTCCCTCGATCGCTGGATCGCCGCCGCCTATGACGAGGGTTTTATCGCCGTCGACACGGAAACCGATGCCCTCGATGCCATGCGGGCGGGCCTCGTCGGCGTCTCCCTGGCGCTCGCCCCGGGCAAGGCTTGCTACATTCCGCTCGCCCACAAATCCGATGGCAGCGGGTTGTTCGGCGGTGAACCCATCGCCGGGCAGATCAAGCTCGAAGACGCCATCGCCCGCCTCAAGCCCTTGCTCGAAGACCCCTCGATCCTCAAGATCGGCCAGAATCTCAAATACGATATCCTGGTCCTGGCCCGCTATGGCATCGAGCTCTCTCCCCTCGACGATACCATGCTCATTTCCTACGTGCTCGAATCGGGCGATGTCGGCCATGGCATGGACGAATTGTCCGAGCGCCATCTCGGCCACAAGCCCATCAGCTTCAAGGATGTGGCGGGCTCCGGCAAATCCTCGATCTCCTTCGACCGCGTGCCCCTCGACCGCGCCACCCATTATGCCGCCGAGGATGCCGATGTGACGCTGCGTCTGTGGAAGCTGCTCAAGCCCAGGCTCGCCCAAATGCACAAGCTCACCGTCTATGAAACCCTCGAGCGCCCCTTGGTGCGAGTCCTGTCGCTCATGGAGCGCGAAGGCGTCCTCGTCGATCGCGCCGTACTGGCGAGGTTGTCCGGCGAATTCGCCGCTTCGGCCGCCAAGATCGAAGCCCATGTCTATGAACTCACCGGTGAGCGTTTCAACATCGGCTCGCCCAAGCAGCTCGGCGATATTCTCTTCGGCCGCATGGGCCTCGCCGGCGGCCGCAAGACCGCCACCGGCGCCTGGAGCACCGACAGCGATGCGCTCGAGGATCTGGCCGCCCAGGGTATCGAGCTTGCCCGCCGCGTTCTCGACTGGCGCCAGATGGCGAAATTGCGCTCGACCTATACCGATGCGCTGCCCGGCTTCATCAACGAGAAGACCGGTCGGGTGCACACGAGTTACGCGCTGGCCTCCACCTCGACCGGCCGCCTGTCTTCGACCGATCCCAATCTACAGAATATTCCGGTGCGCACCGAGGAAGGCCGCAAGATCCGTTCGGCCTTCGTGGCCCCCAAAGGTTCGAAACTGATCAGCGCCGATTACAGCCAGATCGAGCTGCGCGTCCTCGCCCATGTCGCCGATATTCCGCAACTGAAGAAAGCCTTCGCCGAAGGCCTCGACATCCATGCCATGACCGCCAGTGAAATGTTCGGCGTGCCGGTTCAAGGCATGGACCCTCTGGTGCGGCGGCGCGCCAAGGCCATCAATTTCGGCATCATCTACGGCATCTCCGCCTTCGGCCTCGCCAACCAGCTCGGCATTTCCCGCGAGGAGGCGGGCGACTACATCAAGACCTATTTCAGCCGCTTCCCGCGCATCCGCGATTACATGGACGCGACGAAAAAGCAGGCCCGCGGCCAGGGCCATGTCGAAACGATCTTCGGCCGCCGCTGCCATTTCCCGCGCATCAACTCGCCCAATCCTTCCGAGCGCGCCTTTCTCGAGCGCGCCGCCATCAATGCGCCGATCCAGGGCGCCGCCGCCGACATTATCCGCCGCGCCATGATCCGCATGCACGGAGCCCTCGCCGAAGCCGGGCTCTCGGCCAGCATGCTGCTCCAGGTCCATGACGAATTGATCTTCGAGGCGGTGGATGCCGAAGTCGAAAAAACCATGGCCGTCGTCAAGCGCGTCATGGAAAGGGCGCCGGAACCGGCTCTCAAACTCACCGTCCCTTTGCAAGTCGACGCCCGCGCCGCCCAGGACTGGGAAGCCGCCCACTGAAGCTCCCGCCCGTTATCCCGGCGAGAGCCGGGATAACGGGTTGGGGCGCGTCTTGACTTTCAAGCAACCTTATGATTGATTATCAATATAAAGGTTGATAAATGACATCGAACCCTCTGATCAAGGCCCCCACTGCGCCCGCTTCCCTCGCCGAAGCCCGGCTCGATCTGGTCTTCGCCGCCTTGGCCGATCCCGTCCGCCGCGCCATTCTCGAACGTCTCGATGGCCGCGAGCTTCTCGTCTCCGAGCTCGCCCAACCCTTCGACATTTCGCTCCAGGCCGTCTCCAAGCACATTCAGGTTCTGGTCAAGGCCGGCCTCGTGGCCCAGGAACGTACCGGCCGCATCAGCCGCTGCCGCCTCGATGCCGGGCCCATCTTCACCGCCGCCGTCTGGCTCAACCGCTACAGCAAATACTGGCAGACCCAGTTCGACGAGCTGTCGGGCTGGCTCTCCGAAATCGGCGGGAAGCCGCCCCGCAAGAGGAGAACCCGCGCATGAAATACCAGGCCGCCGCCAAGAAACTCGAGGATCTCAACAAGCAGCTTGAATCCCTGCGCCAGGAAATCGTCAAGGTGCGCCGCGCCGCCGAGCCTCAGGAGATGAAGGATTATTCCTTCACCCGCTCGACCGGCCGGACCGCGAGCTGGTCCGATCTCTTCGGCCAGAAGGACGATCTGATCGTCATCCACAACATGGGCCGCACCTGCCCCTATTGCACGCTCTGGGCCGACGGCTTCAACGGCGTCTACGATCACCTCGCCAACCGCGCCGCCTTCGCCGTCGCCACGCCCGACAAGCCCGAGGCCCAGAGCGAATTCGCCGCGTCGCGCGGCTGGCGCTTTCCGATGATCTCTTATGTCGGCACCAGCCTCGCCGAGGATACCGGCTATGGCGGCGATGGCGGCTATTATCCCGGCGTCTCGGTCTTCCAGAAAAAGGACGGTAAGGTGCTGCGGGTGTCGGACACGTCCTTCGAGCCCGGCGATCTCTATTGCAGCGTCTGGCACCTCTTCGACCTGATCCCGCAAGGCCCTGCCGGCTGGCAGCCGAAATTCAAATACTGAGAGGAGAAATGTCATGGCGAAATATGAGGGCGGCTGCGCCTGTGGCGCGGTGCGTTACACAACCGATGCCGAGCCGGTCATGGCCGGCCATTGCCAGTGCGGCAAATGCCAGAAGCTTTCCGGTGCCGGCCACGGCAGCTTCGCGGCCTTTCCAGCTGCCGCAGTCGCGCTCAAGGGAAGGCTCGAATATTGGAGCTACACCGCCGACAGCGGCAATATCGCCAGCCGCGGCCATTGCCCGGTCTGCGGTTCCATGGTTGCCGGCAAGACCTCGGGCCACAAGGACCTGCTGGCGCTCCAGCTTGCGAGCCTCGATGATCCCTCGAAGGTGACGCCGCAAATGGTGTTCTTCAATGCCAAGGCGATGCCGTGGGATTACATCGACGAAAAATTGGCACGCTTCCCCGCCATGCCGCCCATGTAGGAGACAGTGCCATGGATGAAATCACCGCCGGTGTGAATTGGACCGCCGTCGTCGCCGGTGCGGTACTCGCCTATCTCCTGGGCTATCTCTGGTATTCGCCGAGACTCTTCGGCAAGAAATGGGCCGAAGGCGTGGACCTCAAGTCGCCGCCGGAAAATCTCCCCGTCGCAGCAATGACGGCGCAGGCGATCGGTACATTCCTGCTCTCTTGGATTGTCGGCGTCACTGCCGCCAACAATGCCCTGCTAACCATCATCCTCGTCGTTGCCACCATCGTCGCGCTGATGCTGGCGGGCGGCCTGTTCACCCTGAAGAGCTCCTACGCCATGTTAACCGAAACGGGCTTCGTCATCGCCATGGCTGCCGTCATGATCGCCGTGCAGGGATTGCTCTGACCGGTTGTGGCGCCCGGACACCACCCATGCAAGACTAGCCTCGACTCGATACGGTCGAGGATTCCATGCCCGAAGAAGACGACAGCATTTCCGGTTCCCTGATCGCTGCCGCCATCGAACGCCTGGCGCGCCTGATGCAGGCGGGAGAATATGCCGAAGGCCTCAACCCGGCCCAGTGGGAGGCCCTGCGCTATCTTTCCCGCGCCAACCGCTTTTCCAATTCGCCGGGCGCATTGACCCGCTATCTCGGCGCCACCAAGGGCACCATCTCCCAGACCCTGATGGCGCTCGAGCGTAAGGGCTTCGTTGGCAAGGCGGTGCGCCAGGGCGAGAAACGCTCGGTGGCGCTTACCCTCACCGTCAAGGGCGAGGCAGCCCTGTCGCGCGATCCCTGGGCGAGGCTCGCCGCCGACGCCGAAGGCCTTGGCGGCAAGACCCGCCGCCGTCTCGCCAAGGGCCTGCGCCAGCTTCTCGGAAACGAACTCGACCGCAGCCACCATCACAGCTTCGGCCTCTGCGCCACCTGCCGCTTCCACCGCGCCAACGGCCGTGAGTCCGATCCGCACGGCCCCCATTTTTGCCTGCTTCTCGAACTACCGCTCTCTGCCGATGATTCACGGCGCATCTGCATCGAACACGAAGCAGCCTCCACTCGCCGGCCTTCAACCTGAGGTCCCGGGCGCGGGCCTCGAAGGGCCGGCTGCGCGACCGGTCACTCCGCCGCCATCTGCACCGCCGGGCTTGCAGCTTTCACATCGGCTCCGACATGGTCCTCGAACTTGGCGAAATTCTGGACGAACATGCCGACAAGTTTGCGGGCCTGCGCGTCGTAGGCCGCCCTGTCGGACCAGGTCTCGCGCGGGTTTAGGATTTTGCTATCGACGCCGGAAACCGCGATCGGAACCGCAAAGCCAAAATTCGCATCGGTTCGCATCTCAGCGCGATCGAGTTCGCCGGCCAGCGCTGCATTGAGCAGCGCCCGCGTCGCCGCGATCGGCATGCGATGCCCAACGCCATGGGCGCCGCCGGTCCAGCCCGTATTGACCAGATAGCAGGAGACATTGTGCCGGGCGATAAGTTCGCGCAGGCGATTACCATAGATGCTCGGATGGCGCGGGATGAACGGCGCCCCGAAACAGGCGGAGAAAGTCGCCTGCGGTTCGCTGACGCCGCGCTCGGTTCCCGCCACTTTGGCGGTATAGCCCGAGAGAAAGTGATACATGGCCTGCTGCGGCGTCAGCCTGGCGATCGGCGGCAAGACGCCGAAGGCATCCGCCGTCAGCATTACGATTGTCTTTGGGATTGGCGCCAGGCCCGTCTTGCTGGCATTGGCGATGGCCGAGAGCGGATAGGCGGCGCGCGTATTCTCGGTCACCGATCCATCGTCGAAATCGAGTTCGCGGCTGTCCGCGCCGATCGTCACATTCTCCAGCACCGTGCCCCATTTTTGCGTGGCCGCATGAATCTCGGGTTCGGCCTCCCGGGAAAGCCGGATCACCTTGGCATAGCAGCCACCCTCGAAATTGAAGATGCCGCGTTCCGACCAGCCATGCTCGTCGTCGCCGATAAGAGTGCGCGCAGGATCGGCGGAGAGTGTCGTCTTGCCGGTTCCCGAAAGTCCGAAGAACACCGCGCTGTCGCCGGCCTTGCCGACATTGGCCGAGCAATGCATTGGCATCACTCCCTCTCCGGGCAGCAGATAATTGAGCACTGTGAACACCGCCTTCTTCATCTCGCCCGCATATTGCGTGCCGCCGATGAGGACGAGACCGTTGGCCAGATCGAGCGCGATCACCGTTTCGCTGTTTGTGCCGTGGCGCGAAGGTTCGGCCTTGAACGAGGGCAGATCGATCACCGTCAACTTGGGCGCGAAGCCCGCTTGCTCCTGCGGTACGATCAGCAGATGCCGGATGAACAGGGCATGCCAGGCATATTCGCAGATGACTCTCGTGGGCAGCCGATAGGCGGGGTCGGCGCCGCCTTCGAGGTCCTGCACGAACAGGTTCTTGAGCCGCGCATGAGCAAAGAAATCCGCCTTCAGCGTCTCGAACTGGGCCCGGCTCATCGCCCGGTTGTTGTCCCACCAGATCGTGCCTTCGGTGGTCTGGTCGCGCACCACGAATTTGTCATTGGGGCTGCGGCCCGTATGGCCGCCCGTCGAAACAACCAACGCCCCGCCGTCCGCCACCAGCCCTTCGCCGCGCTTGACCGCCGCCTCATAGAGCCGGGCAGCGCCGTTATTCCAGGAAATGCCATCGATCCAGGTGAGGCCGAGCCGGGCCAGTTCGGCGCGGATGACATTACCGGTCGCACTATCCATGGAATCCCTCCAGCCCTTGCCGCTGGCATTTCTTATGGTGGCCCCGGCGCCGTCTCAAGCAAAATGCAACGAAAAAGCAAATATTTACTCAGAAAAATGCGGTATCGAACATCAAATAATGACGTAAATACGTCAATTTTTCTCTCCTTCGGAAAGTACCTTGAAGGCCAGCCGCAGCGCCTCAGCGCTGTAAACCGGCGCCGGAAACGCCAAGCGCAGACTCTGCCGTCCGTCGCTCAAATCGGCCCCGTCCGTATCGATGGCCGCCACGCGCCAGTCGCCCTCCGCAGCGCCCGGCCGTTTCCTCGCATAGCGCCGCACCGTCTCGGCGTGATCCGCATTCATGTGGGCGATGGCGCTCTCCTCCAACGCCGCCATCTCGGCGGCCGGCGGAAACACTTCGGCGGCGCTCAGGGTTTCGATCCGCCCAAATCCCGCCACCCCATGGATGACCTCGGGCGCAAGCCGCCAGAACGAGAAATCGCCGAAATCCAAATACATGGCAGCTTGCGGATGCCGCGCCAGATAGCGCCGCCGGAGCCGTGCCTCGCCTGCTTCGGCCCATCGCCCCATCACCGTCACCCGCTGGCCGGTCAGCGCATCGCCCGTCTCCGGCAGTTCCGCTACCATCAGGCTGCCGCGTCCGTCCGCCAGCAGATTCTGCGTATGCCAGGCAAGCTTGGAAATCAGCAGGATGGGCACCCCATCCACATCCGTGGCCATGTTAACCAGCGAGGCGTAGGCCCCGCCGCCGGCGCGGTCGATGCTGGCCAGCGTGGCTGTCCGGGCCTGACGCACCAGCAGTCTGGCCTCACGGCCGTCGAACCTGTTCACCATGGGTCCTCGCATTCTGCCTTCGGAACCCCTATCATGTCTGCCACATTTTGTTCTAGTTCCACCCTTAGAGGCGCGAGGGGATCAACCGAGGATGAACAAGAAAATGCCGACGATCGCTTTGGTCGACGACGACCGCAATATCCTGACCTCCGTGGGCATGGCCCTCGAGAACGAGGGCTACGTGGTGCAAAAATATAATGACGGCGCCACCGCGTTGCAGGGCCTGCAGGACCATCCGCCCGACATGGCCATCTTCGACATCAAGATGCCGCGCATGGACGGCATGGAGCTCTTGCGCCGCATCCGCCAGAAGACCGACCTGCCGGTCATCTTCCTCACCTCCAAGGACGACGAGATCGACGAACTCTTCGGCCTCAAGATGGGGGCCGACGATTTCATCAAGAAGCCGTTCTCCCAGCGCCTGCTGGTCGAGCGCGTCAAGGCGGTGCTGCGCCGGGCCGTGGCGCGCGACCCCTCCGCCACTCCCCAGGAGGCCGCCAAGGTGATCGAGCGCGGCAAGCTGGCCATGGACCCGGACCGCCATTCCTGCACCTGGGAGGGTAAGCCCGTGACGCTGACCGTCACCGAATTCCTGATCCTGCAGTCGCTCGCCCAGCGCCCCGGCATCGTCAAGAGCCGCGATGCGCTGATGGATGCGGCCTATGACGACCAGGTCTATGTCGACGACCGCACCATCGACAGCCACATCAAGCGCCTGCGCAAGAAGTTCAACCAGGTCGAACCCGCCTTCGACGGCATCGAGACGTTGTACGGCGTCGGCTACCGCTTCAAGGAGCAATAATCCCCGTTCGAGGGGCCTCCATGCTGGACAAGGTCAAAACCAACGATACGCTGGAGCGCGCCGAGAGCGAGGACATCCTCGATGCGGCGGAGGCCGAGGCGCCGTCGCAGCGTGGACGTCTGCTGCACCGCTTCGCGCCCCAGCGCCTCACCAGCCGCATCGTGCTGCTCAATCTTCTCGGTCTGGTCATCCTGGTGGCCGGCATTCTCTATTTCAATCAGTTCCGCCAGGGCCTGATCGATGCAAGAGTGCAGAGCCTCACCACCCAGGCCCATATCATCGCCGCCGCGGTCGCCGGTTCCGCCACCGTCGATACCGGCACCATCGTCATCGATCCAGATTCGCTTGAGGATCCCACCGACGACAGCTCCCCCGACGCCGACCGGCTCGGCAATCTCGATTTCCCGATCGATCCGGATACCGTGGGGCCGGTGCTGCGCCGCCTTCTCGCCAACACCACGATCCGCGCCCGCATCATCGATCCGGGCGGCAATCTGGTGGTCGACAGCCGCTTTCTCTACGGCCGCGGCGACGTCCTGCAGAGCGAACTGCCGCCCCTCGAAACCGGCGCCCTTGCCGCCCTGAAGCGCTTGTGGAATCGCATTCTCGACTGGTTCTTCGCCTATGATTATCCGCTCCATGTCGAATACGGCCTCGACAACGGCAAGGATTTTCCCGAGGTCGCCGCCGCCCTCAACGGCGCTTCGGTCAGCGTCGTGCGCCTCAACGAGAACCGCGAGATCATCGTCCTCGTCGCGGTGCCGGTGCAGCGCTACCGCGCCGTGCTGGGGGCGCTCGTCCTCTCCACCACCGGCGGCGAGATCGACGACGTGCTGCACGCCGAGCGCCGCGTCGTTCTCCTGACCTTCGGCTTCGTGGCGCTGGTGACGATCCTGCTTTCCGTCTCGCTGGCCGGCACCATCGCCGAGCCGATCCGCCGCCTCTCGGCCGCCGCCGAGCGGGTGCGCCGCGGCATCGACAAGCGCGTCGAGATTCCCGATTTTACCCACCGCCGCGACGAGATCGGCCATCTTTCCGGTTCGCTCCGCGACATGACCAATGCGCTCTATAACCGTATCGATGCGATCGAGGCCTTTGCCGCCGATGTCAGCCATGAGCTCAAGAATCCGCTGACCTCGCTGAGGAGCGCCGTCGAGACGCTCGCCTTCGTCAAGACCGACGAGCAGCGCGCCCGCCTGATCGCCATCGTCAAGCACGATGTCCGCCGCCTCGACCGGCTGATCACCGATATTTCCGATGCCTCGCGCCTCGATGCCGAGCTGGCCCGCAGCGAGGCCGCCCCTTTCGATGTCCTGAAACTGCTCACCGCCATCGTGGCGCTGGCCAACGAGACCCGCAAGCCCGGCGCCGCCGAAATCGTCCTCGATGTGACCAGACTGCCGCAGGACTTCGATCCGATCCGCGGTTTCCTGGCGCTGGGCAACGATTCGCGCTTCGGCCAGGTGGTGCGCAATCTCCTCGACAATGCCCGCTCCTTCACGGCTCCCGGCACCCAGGTCCGTGTCCGCCTGCGGAGGATCGGCGCCGATGTCGAATTCCGCGTCGAGGACAATGGCCCGGGCATCGCCCCCGACAATCTCGACCGCGTCTTCGAGCGTTTCTACACCGACCGGCCGGAAGGCTCCTTCGGCTCCAATTCCGGCCTCGGGCTGTCGATCTCGAAGCAGATCGCCGCCGCCCACAAGGGCCGCATCTGGGCCGAGAATCGCCATGGCAGGCCCGACGAGCAGGGCGTGCGTCCGGTGCTGGGGGCCCGTTTCATTGTCCGCATTCCCGCCGTCACCGATGACTGGACCCCGCCGGAAGCCGCCTGAGCCCACCCTGCTTCACGCCAATTGCGTGGCGCTGGGGGGCGTGGGCGTGCTGATCGTCGGGCCGCCCGGTTCGGGCAAATCCGATCTCACGCTCCGCCTTATCGATGCGCCGGGTTCGGGCCTCGGGCCAAAACCCGTCAAGGCGGTACTCGTCTCCGACGATCAGGTGCTGGTCACGGCCCGCGCCGGCAAGCTCTACGCCTCGCCGCCCAGGACCATCGCCGGCCTTCTGGAAATCCGCGGGCAGGGCATCATGCGCCTGCCCTATCGCAAGTCCATCGGCCTGGCGCTCGCCGTCCGCCTCGCCCCCGCCGCGCAAATCATCCGCCTGCCGGAAGCGGCCCGCTTCGAAATCGCCGGCCTTTCGCTGCCCTTGATCGAGATCGATCCCGCCTCCGCTTCCGCCCCCGCCCGTCTCCGCGCCGCGCTGCCGTCACGTTGACCCCGCCCCGTTGCACAACCTTCCGGTTCCGGGCATTCTCCGCTGCCCTTGATTTGTCGCGGGAACTGCGAGTGCGCGGAGATACAAGAATTCCATGATCGGTCTGGTTCTGGTGACCCACGGCCGTCTGGCCGAGGAGTTCCTGCATGCGCTCGAGCATATCGTCGGCCGCCAGGAGGGGATCGAGACGATCTGCATCGGCCCCGACGACCGCATGGAGGCGCGCCGCGCCGACATCACCGCCGCCGTGGCCCGCGCCGACAAGGGCCAGGGCGTCATCATCCTGACCGACATGTTCGGCGGCACGCCCTCCAATCTGGCGATCTCGCTTCTCGTCCTCGGCAAGGTCGAAGTGGTGGCGGGGCTTAACCTGCCCATGCTGGTCAAGCTCGCCCGGGTGCGCAAGGATTCAAATCTCGAGAAGGCCGCCGCCGCCGCCCAGGATGCGGGGCGCAAATACATCAACATCGCCAGCCAGGTCCTGGGAGACTAGCGATGCCGGCCCTGGTGCGCGAATTCGACATCGTCAACGAGCGCGGCTTGCATGCCCGCGCCTCGGCGAAGTTCGTCAAATGCGCCGAAGGCTTCGATGCCGATATCGCGGTTTCCCGCGACGGCCAGACGGTTCCCGGCACCTCGATCATGGGGCTCATGATGCTCGCCGCTTCCAACGGCACCTCGATCACCGTCACCGCCACCGGCCCCCAGGCCGAAGTGGCCCTCAAGGCGCTGGCGGCGCTGGTGGCGTCGAAGTTCGACGAGGAGTAGCCGTCGTCACCCCCAACTCCGTCATCCCGGCCCCGGATCGGGTCCGGGGTAAACTCCAGCCGGGACCCATTGATCCGCGTGACGCCGAGCAAAGTAGTTTCGAATTTTCCGTGGATCCCGGCTTTCGCCGGGATGACAAAACCGGGGCTTTCCAGCCGCCATTGTTTCACGTGAAACAATTCCCATTAAATGAATTTACCACGGATAACCAACGCCTTGCGGGGCATGTTTTGGATGCGGTTTTCGCCCAAATGGCCGCGAAAACACCGCGAAAATAGCTGAGTTTTCGCGCCTTTTGACGCCAAATTCGCAGCCAAATTAGTTGCCTCAGGCAACTATCCGTTTCCGCGGGTCACCAGGGGCGGAAGGCTGGTCAAGTTCATCCCCACTTCCCCTCACCCTGAGGTGCCGCGAAGCGGCCTCGAAGGGTCCGGTCCGACCGGGGCTCACTCGCGGCCGATGCTTCGAGGCTCGCCCTTTGGGCTCGCACCTCAGCATGAGGGGAGTGGGAGGGCTCGCCGACAAGGCCAAAATCACATAAAGACTTCTTTATGTCCTTATTGCTATCCTGCGGCTCCCCTGCTAAGCAACCGCCGACCAATCCCGCACCACAGAGGACCGCTCCATGACTTCGTCCCAGGACTATCACGTTGCCGACATCGCCCTTGCCGAATGGGGCCGCAAGGAAATCGAGATGGCCGAGGTCGAGATGCCGGGGCTCATGGCGACGCGGGCCGAATATGCCGCCAAGCAGCCGCTGAAAGGCGCCCGCATCTCGGGCTCCCTCCACATGACCATCCAGACGGCGGTGCTGATCGAGACGCTCAAGGCGCTCGGCGCCGATCTGCGCTGGGCCTCCTGCAACATTTTCTCCACCCAGGATCACGCCGCCGCGGCCATCGCCAAGGCCGGCATTCCGGTCTTCGCCTTCAAGGGCGAGAGCCTCAAGGAATACTGGGCCTATACCTCCCGCATCTTCGACTGGCCGGATGGCAAGCCCACCAACATGATCCTCGACGACGGTGGCGACGCAACGCTCTATATTCTCCTCGGCGCCAAGGCCGAGAAGGATGCCTCCCTCATCGCCCATCCCAAGAACGAAGAGGAAGAATGCCTCTATGGCGAGATCGCCAAGCGCCTGAAAGCCAGCCCCGGCTGGTTCTCCAAAGTCCGCGAGGCAATCATCGGCGTCTCCGAGGAAACCACGACCGGCGTTCACCGCCTCTATGAATTGCAGAAGAAGGGCGAACTGCCCTTCCCGGCGATCAACGTCAATGACAGCGTGACCAAATCGAAATTCGACAACAAATACGGCTGCCGCGAATCCCTCGTCGACGCCATCCGCCGCGGCACCGATGTCATGATGGCCGGCAAGGTGGCCGTGGTCTGCGGCTATGGCGATGTTGGCAAGGGTTCGGCGCTGTCGCTGAAAGGGGCGGGCGCCCGCGTCGTCGTCACCGAGATCGACCCCATCTGCGCGCTGCAGGCGGCGATGGACGGTTTCGCCGTGCAGACGCTCGACGACGTGGTCGAGACCGCCGATATTTTCGTCACCGCCACCGGCAACAAGGACGTGATCGGCGTCGACGACATGCGCCGCATGAAGGACATGGCGATCGTCTGCAACATCGGCCATTTCGACAACGAGATCCAGGTCTCCGAGCTGCGCAATTTCAAGTGGACCAACATCAAGCCGCAGGTCGATCTCGTGCATTTCCCGAAAGGCAACCGCATCCTGCTCCTGTCGCAAGGCCGCCTGGTCAATCTCGGCAATGCCACCGGGCACCCGAGCTTCGTCATGTCGGCCTCCTTCACCAACCAGACGCTGGCCCAGATCGAGCTCTTCACCAATGCCAAGACCGGCAAATACGCCAAGCAGGTCTATGTGCTGCCCAAGCACCTCGACGAGAAGGTGGCGCGCCTGCACTTGGCCAAGCTCGGCGTCAAGCTGACGGCGCTGCGCGACGACCAGGCCGCCTATATCGGCATTGCCAAAAACGGCCCGTTCAAGCCGGACTATTATCGTTACTGACGAATAGCTATATCTCCGCGCCGGGCGGATGCGGCCTGATTCGGGCCGGCTCCTTTTGAATTCGGAGACTGAATGCGCGCCGGGCGTGGCAAAATCTGCGCGTATGCGATGTTCGTGGCGGCCTTTGCCGGCGCCTGTCCCACTGCCGCCCGCGCCGCCATTTTCGCCGAAATGCGCCCCGAGCCGGCCGTGCTTTTCGTCGCCGTCATCTCCCTCGTCCTGCTCATGTGGGCCGCCGTCGCCGTGCGCAAGAAGGCGCGCGAGGAAAGTGCCGCCCGCCGCCGCATCGGCGAGCTTGAGCTTCGCCTCAACCATGCCGAGGCGGCGATCGCCGCCGAGGCCCATGTGCTGGTCATCTGGCGCGGCCGCGGCTCCCTGCCGGAAGCGGTCGCCGGCAGCATGCACGGCGCCGCCAAGGTTCCGGCCGAGGCCGAGGGACTGGTGAATTTCACCGGCTGGCTCGATGCCGCTTCGGCCGCCGCCTTGGGCGATGCGGTCCGCAACCTTCGCGAGGCGGGCACCGCCTTCAATATCGGGGTGCGCAGCAAGCTCAACGAATTGCTCGAAGCCGACGGCCGCACCGCCGGCGGCTTCGCCACCCTGCGCTTCCGCCCGCTGGCCGGCGAGCGCCGCCAGGTGGCCGAGCTCGAATACGACGCCCGCGTGCTCGGCAAGCAGGTCGAGCGGCTGAGCGCCGTGCTCGATTCCTCGCCCATGCCGGTGTGGCTGCGCTCGCCCGAAGGCAAGATCGTCTGGGTCAACCGCGCCTATGTCGAGGCCGTCGATGCCCGCGACAGCTCGACCGTGCTCAAGGCCGGCGTCGAAATCGCCAAGGAAGACCGTCTCGACCGCTCGCGCGCCGATCCGCGCACGGGCTTCACCGGCCGCGTCCAGGCGGTGGCCGGCGGCGCCATGCGCTCCTTCAACATCCACGAAGTCGATCTGCCCGAGGGCAAGGCCGGCTTCGCCATCGACATGACGGCGCTCGACGAATCGGAAAAGGAGCTCGACCGCCACATCAAGGCCCATGCCTCGACGCTCAACCGGCTCGACACGGCGATCGCCATTTTCGGCCCCGACCAGCGGCTCCGCTTCCACAATGCCGCCTATGCCGCGCTGTGGGCGCTCGATCCGGCCTGGCTCGAAGCCAGGCCTTCCGACGGCGAAATCCTCGACCGGCTCAGGGTGCTGCGCTGCATTCCCGAACAGGCCAATTACCGCGAATGGCGGGCCCGGCAATTGTCGGCCTATACCACGCTCGAAGTGCGCGAGAGCTGGTGGTATCTGCCCGACGGCCGCTCCCTGCATGTGGTCTGCGAGCAGCATCCCTTCGGCGGCGTCACCTATCTCTACCAGAACGCCACGCGGGAAATTCAGCTCGAAAGCCGCTACAACGAGCTGATCGGCGTGCAGCGCGAAACCCTCGACAATCTCGAGGAAGGTGTCGCGCTGTTCGGCTCCGACGGCCGTCTCAAGCTGTTCAATCCGGCCTTCGCCCAGTATTGGAATTTCGACATGAGCGTTCTCGAGCAGGAGCCGCATATCGAAGCCCTGGCCGAACGCGCCCGCCAGGTCGCCGGCGGCTCCGGCCTGTCGTGGGATGAAATCAAATACGGCATGACCAGGCTGGACGTGGCGCGCAAGCCCGTGAGCGGCAAGCAGACGGCGGGCGAGCGCACCCTGCAATACGCAACCGTGCCGCTGCCCGACGGCAACACGCTTCTAACATTCTCCGATATTTCGGCCTCGGCCCGCATGGAGCGGGCGCTGCGCGACCGCGCCGACGCGCTCGAGGCCGCCGACCGGCTGAAGAACATGTTCCTCTCCAACGTCTCCTACGAAATCCGCACGCCCCTCACCAGCGTATTGGGCTTCGCCGAGAGTCTCTACATGGGCTTTGCCGGCGAGCTCCAGCCCAAGCAGAAGGAATATGTCCTCGATATCCGCAAATCGTCGGAAGAACTCAAGACCATCATCGACGCCATCATCGATCTCTCGGCCATCGATGCCGGCGCCATGGAACTGCAGCTCGAGACGGTCGATGTGCCGGACCTCCTGCGGCAGGTGGCGGAGAAGCTTTCCCCCGCCATCCAGCGCCACGATTTGACCGTCGCCATCGAGGTGGCGGCCGACGCCTCCACCTTCATCGCCGATGCCAAGCGCGTCGAGCAGGTGCTCACCAATCTTTTGACCAATGCCATCGGCTTCTCCGCCCCGGGCAATACGGTGAAGATCGGGGCGCGGCGCGCCGGCAGCGACATCCAGCTTTGGGTGTCGGATACGGGCCGCGGCATCGAGCCGGAATTCCAGAAGCAGGCCTTCGACCGCTTCAAGGCGCGGCCCCTTCCCGGCGGCCATCGCGGGCCCGGCCTCGGTCTCGCCATCGTCAAGAGTTTCGTCGAGCTGCACGAGGGCCAGGTCTCGCTGCTCTCCAAGATCAACCAGGGCACCACGGTTCTGTGCTCCTTCCCGATCGAGGGTCCGCGCTCCGTCCTGCGCGGCCAGGCCGCCGCCGTGCAGGACGGCCCCCGCAAGACCGCATGACGACGCTCGAACGGCAGTTGCAGTCGCAGGCGGAGACCGAGGCGCTGGCCGCCGAACTGTCGCTCTTCGCCCAGGCCGGAACCGCGATCCTGCTGGAGGGCGGGCTGGGGGCGGGAAAATCCGTCTTCGCCCGCGCCTTCATCCGCGCCCTGGCCTTGCCGGGCAGCAGCTTCGATATTCCAAGTCCCACCTTCACCCTGGTCCAGACCTATGACGAGACCCGCATTCCCGTGGTCCATGCCGATCTTTACCGGCTGACATCGGTGGCCGAGGTGGATGAGCTCGGTCTCGAAGATCTGTTGCCGGGCCGCATCCTGCTGGTCGAATGGCCCGAGCGCCTGGCGCTTGCAGCGCCGTCCGGCAGCCTGCGCGTGACGATCGGCGGCCATGGCGCAAGGCGCAGCGCCAGACTCGACGGCGAGGGCGCCTGGTCGCGGGCCTTGCAGCGCAACGAAACAATCTCGCGATTCATCGCCGCCTCGCCGTGGCGCGGCGCGCGGCGCGAATTTTTCGAGGGCGACGCTTCTTTCAGGCGCTATGAAGTTCTCGAAAATGAGAGCACCACCACCGTCCTGATGGACATGCCGGCGAGGCCCGACGGGCCGCCGGTCAAGAACGGCAAGCCCTACAGCGCCATCGCCCATCTGGCCGAGAATATCGCGGCCGCCGTGGCCGTGAACCAACACCTATGCGCCGTGGGCTACAGCGCGCCGCGCCTGCACCACTGCGATCTCGACGCAGGCCTGGCGATCGTCGAGCATCTCGGTGACAAAGTGTACGGCCGAATGATGCTGGAAGGCGCCGACATGGACGCGCCTCTGGCGGCGGCGGTCGAGCTCCTGGCGGATGCGGCCAATCGCGGCTGGCCGGCCGAGATCCCGGTTCCGGGCGGCGGCGGCCATGCCGTTCATCGCTATGACCGCGAGGCCCAGGAGATCGAAGCGGGTCTCCTGCCCATGTGGTTCTGGCCCTATTTGCGCGGCAGCCAAGCGCCCGCCGCCATCCGCGAGGACTTCGAGTACGAATGGACGAAACTGCTGCCCCTCGCCGATCCGGATGTTCCCGTGTGGGTCTTGCGCGATTACCATTCGCCCAATCTCCTGTGGCTTCCGGAGCGGCGCGGCATCGCCCGCGTCGGCCTGATCGACACCCAGGATTGCCTGCTGGGCCATCCCGCCTACGATCTTGCCTCGCTGCTGCAGGATGCCCGCGTCGACATTGCCCCGGAGCGGGCCGAAGAACTCTTCGATCGTTATTGCGCGCTGCGTTCGCGGCAGGGCGGCTTGGCGCGGCGCGATTTCGAGGCCGCCTATGCGGTGCTCGGCGCCCAGCGCGCAGCCAAGATTCTCGGCATCTTCGCGCGGCTGTCAAAGCGCGACGGCAAGCACGGCTATTTGCGCAACTTGCCGCGCGTCTCGCGCGCCCTCGAACGTAATTTGCGGCATCCGGCGCTGGCGGGCCTGCGGAAATGGTTCGACCGCCATCTGCCGGCAGCGGCGCGCGAGGGGCGGCGATGACTGGCGCCGGCGAGAATGCCATGGTGCTGGCGGCGGGTCTCGGCACGCGCATGCGGCCCTTGACCGATGCGCGGCCGAAGCCGCTCATCGAGGTGAAGGGCAGGGCGCTGATCGATTACGCTTTTGACCGGCTGCGCGAGGCGGGAGTAAGGAAGGCGGTGGTCAATGTCCACCATCTCGCCGGGCAGATCGTCGCCTGGTCGCGACGCCAGACGACGCCCGCCATCGAAATTTCCGACGAGCGGGCGGAAATTCTCGACACCGGCGGCGGCATCGCGCTGGCCCTGCCGCGGCTCGGCCGCGAGCCGTTCTTCGTCCTCAACAGCGACAGTTTCTGGATCGACGGCAAATATCCCGCCTTGCAGCGCCTGCGGGCGGCCTGGGACGGCAGCCGCATGGACTGCCTGCTGCTGCT
>JANMQL010000393.1:0-3750 GCA_031370475.1 Hyphomicrobiales bacterium
GGCCGGTGCCGCCGTTGCCAGACAGGGAGAAGCCTAGCCATGTCTGCTTCACTTCGGGAAAGCAGTACCAGAGTCGGAGTAGTCCGTCTGACACGACTTCTGATGTGGCCTTGTTTTTTAGAAAGACAAGGTAATTGATAATCGCATTGTGTAGTTGTTGATATTCTTGCTTCTGGCTGTTGAACAACAAGAAGGGGTCAATGAACAATGGCAGATCATTCACGAGTGAGACGTTGAACGCGCCGTAATCGTCCAACGTGTTGGCCCCGACTCCAAAGAAATCAGAGAAGTATGTTGCCATTTTAGAACGCTACTCTCATGTGGTCAGCCACGCCATTTCTGATGACATATGGTAATGTAAGTCTGCGGAGATGTCTCCCTTTCGGCAATCTGGTCATTTCTCAATTGTGATTTGAGTGCGTCTTGACAATGTCGGGCATCGCTGCCATATTTCTCCACCATGTCCACCGCCGCCCGCAGCGAAAAACTCGATCTTCGCCTCACGCCCCAGGCGAAGCGGCGGCTTTATGCGGCGGCGCAGGCGGAGCAGCGCAGCGTCAGCGAATTCGTGTTGCAGAGCGCGCTGGAGCGGGCCGAGGAGACGCTGGCCGACCGGCGGTTGTTCGCGCTCACGCCCGCGCAGTGGAAGAAGTTTCAGGCGGCTCTCGATGCGCCGCCGCGCGCCCTGCCGCGCCTCGAAAGGCTTCTGCGCGAGCCGGGCGTGTTCGACAAACCGCCGGCCAAGTGAGCCGCTTCTCGGTCGAGAAGCTCGGCAGGCATCACCCGGTCGACGGCTTCGACTGCGGCGTCGAACCGCTCAACCGTTTCCTCATCCGCTTCGCGCTCGCCAGCCAGCAGGCCCATGCCTCGCAGACCTATGTGGCGCTCCGCGACGGCGCGGTGATCGGGTTTTACACGCTGGTGGTGGGCGAGGTGGCGTGCGAGGCCGCACCGGAGCGCGTGCGCAAGGGGCTGCCGCGCCATCCCGTGCCAATCATGATCCTCGCGCGCCTTGCGGTTCACAAGGATTGGAAAGGCCAAGGCATCGGAGCGGGGCTCCTCAAGGACGCCGCGCTGCGAACCCTCCATGCCGCCGGCATTGCCGGCATCCGCGCGCTCGTGGTTCACGCCAAGGACGAGCCGGCGCGGACCTTCTACGCGCATTTCGGATTTGCCGGCGGCTTCGGCGATCCGCTTCACCTCTATGTGCTCACCAAGGAGCTGAAGGCCATCTCCGGCTGAAGTCCCGGCTTTCGCCTGCCTCTGTCAGCCTCCAGTCCCGGAACAGTTTGAACTTGCGGGCGCGCCGGGCCTTCGGATTTCACTTTTCAAATCGCCCGGCCCTGGGCTATTGACGGCCCCGTCACCGCGATCTTGCGATCGCAATTCAAGCATGATGGACTAGCATGACGCCCGCGCCGCTTGCCAAGGCCATCCGCCGGCTGAAATCACGGAGAGCGAGTCCATGAAAGCCTATCTCTGCCGCCGCTATGGCGGGCCCGAGGTCGTCGAACTCGCGGATGTGCCAAAGCCCGTGCCGAAGGACAATGAAGTCCTCATCAAGATCCATGCAACCACGGTCACGGCGGGGGATTGGCGGGTGCGGACGCTCAAGGTCCCCAAAGGCTTCGGGCTCATGGCGCGCCTTGCCATCGGCATCGCGCGCCCGCGCCAGCCGATACTGGGCACCGAACTGGCCGGGGTGATCGAGGCAATCGGCAAGGACGTGACGCGATTCAGGCCCGGCGAGGCGGTCTTCGCCTTTCCCGGCGGGAAGATGGGTTGCCATGCGCAATACCGCGCGGTGGCCGAGGACGGCCCGGTGGCGCTCAAGCCCGAAAACCTCTCTTTCGAGGAAGCGGCGTCGCTGCCGTTCGGCGGTTCGACGGCGCTGCATTTCCTGCGCAAGGCCGGTATCAAGGCGGGCGAGAAAGTGCTGGTCATCGGCGCGTCGGGCGGGGTGGGCACGGCGCTGGTGCAACTCGCCAGGCATTTCGGGGCCGAGGTGACGGGCGTGACCAGCACGGCCAACCTCGAGCTGGTCGCAGCCCTCGGCGCCGGCAGGGTCATCGACTACACCAAGGAGGATTTCACCGGGAGCGGAGAAACCTACGACATCATCGCCGATGCGGCCGGCGCAACCTCCTTTGCCCGCTGCAAGCGGGCGCTCAAGGACAAGGGGCGCCTGCTGGCGATCGCCGGCGGGTTGCCCGACATGCTCGCCGCGCTCTGGACGCCGATGACAAGCGGCAAGCGGGCGATCGCGGGACCGGCGGAGGAGCGGCCCGAAGACGTGCGGCAACTCGCCGGGCTGGCGAAATCCGGCGTGCTGCGGCCGGTCATCGACCGGCGCTATGACTTCGCGCGGATGGCGGAAGCGCATGCCTATGTCGAAACGGGGCGCAAGCGGGGCAGCGTGGTCGTGCGCGTGGGGCACGAGGGCTAGGCCTCACCGGCGCAGATACACGAACAGCGCGTCGATATCGCCGCCGCCGCGGCGGATGACGGCGATGAAATTGGAGCGCATCTGCTGGGCCAGCCACACCGAGGCGACATTGACGTCGCGCACCAGATAGCCGCGCCGGGTCTTGTAGAGCTTGAACACCAGCCTCTGGCCGCCCGACAGCCTGGCATCGACGGTCACCGATTGGCCGGTGCCCGAGCAGCCGGTCACCCGGATGCCGGTGGCGCGCAGGCGGCTGGAATTGCGCGCCAGGGTGCGGCCGATGAAGGCGTGGGTGAGTGTCACATATTCCTTCTCGCGCGATTTCGGCAATTGGCTGCGGTTGGGCCCGAGGGCGAAGAGGGCGATGGCGCGCAGATCCGTGTAGCGGGCGGTGACGCCGGCGAAGGCCGAGGGCGATTTGCGCCGGGCCGCGCCGATCATGGCCTTGCCGGCATTGGTGACGAATCCGCTCGCCTCGCAGGCGGGCATGGCCTCGGCCGCCGCGGCCCACACAATCACGGCGAATATTGCCAGCGCCATTCGCGCGGCATGGACAAGGGCTGTCATCGCTTAATCCCCGGCGCCGTGCCTCTTCTGAGTCCATGCAGCGATGAGTCGCAAGTCCTATTGTTGCGGGCTACATGGTTAACGGCGGCTTAATTGCGGCGAAGTCAGTCGTCCGCCTTGTGCTTGACGCCGGCGATGCGGGCCTGGCGCAGATGCAGATCGCCGTCCGCCGCCCCGGCCAGATCGAAGGTGCGCTTGCGCAATTCCATCACCAGTTCGGCCCGATCCTCGATATGGGCGATCTCGGCGAAGGGAATGGGCCTTCCGACGCGCACCAGAAGCCTCGTGCCGATGCGCCGCGCCGTCTCGCGAAAGACGAGCGACAGGCGCAATGTCAGGCTCAGATGGCTGGCGAGCTGAAACAGCCGGCTGTTCTGGCCGGCGAAGAAGATGGGCACGACGGTCGCCTTCGACATGCGCAGGAGCTTGGCGGTGAAGGGCGCCCAGGGCAGATCGACGGCCGGCCCCTGCATCGGCTTCTCCGAGGTTGAAACCCCGCCGCCCGGAAATATGCCCACCGCATGCCCGTCGCGCAGCCAGCTTTGCGCCGCGAGCCTGGAATTCACATTGGTTTCGCGCGCCTCCCGCGTCGGCGCGAAGGCGACGGGCAGGAGATTGGCGGCCGCCTCCGGCGCCTGGCAGAGCACGTCATTGGCCAGAACCTTGGTATCGGGGCGGACCTTGGTGGCAAGCCAGGTGAGGGTGATGCCGTCGAGCACGCCATAGGGGTGGTTGGA
>JANMQL010000362.1:0-2453 GCA_031370475.1 Hyphomicrobiales bacterium
GCAGCCGGTCGTATTCGGCGCGGAAATTGCGGTAGGTCTTGGCGTGGCGCGGTTTGTGGCCGCGGGTGTAGCCGAGTACGTCCTCGGCGAAGAGATATTGCGCATCGCCGCCCGAGCCCGCGCCCATCGACAGCATGACGAGCGAGGTGCGTTTGGAAATTTCCGCTGCCACCCGGTCCGGCACCACTTCGAGCTCGGCGCCGATGGCGCCGGCCGCTTCCAGTTGCTTGACGTGATTATAAACGCTTATGGCGCTTTGCGCCGTCTTGCCGACGGCCTTGAAGCCGCCGGTCCATGTGGCCTTGGAGGGGATGAGTCCCACATGGCTGACCACCGGAATGCCCTCGGCGGCGAGCCTGGTGATGGTATCGATGCTGGCCGCGCAATAGCAGCAATCGCCGCCCCTCATCATTGCGGCATGGGAGGCGCGCAGATAATCCTCATAGGTGCAAAGCGGGCCATAAAGGAGCCCCACCTGCACGAAGCAGTCGCCCGCCGCCTCGCGCATCGCGGGCGTCAACACGGGATCGATGATCGACAGCATGTCGATGCCGGCGGCCGAGGCGGCGGCGGCCTCCTCGAGCGTGTCGACGAACAGCATGGTGAGTTGGCGCTTGCCCTTGAGCGCCCGCAGATCGGCGACGGTCATGCGTTTGTTACGGGCCATGTTCGCGTTCCTCAAATTTCCCGCGGCTTGAAATCGCGCGATTCCGACGGGGTTACGTTTTTCACGAAGTCGACCAATTTGCACACCCCTGCCTCGCGCGACAGCATGACATCCTCGTGCTCGATCGACAACCAGCCCTCGCCATTGCCGTAGCCCAGCGTGATATAACTCCAGGCGCGGCCGGGAATATCCATCCGCGAACCGTTGTCGAGGCGGCTGGTCGGGGCGCGGACCGGCGCGTTGATTGTCTCATGAGCGCTGATGCCGGCCCGCGCCGCCGGTGCCCGACCGGGGGCATCGGTGTGCAGGATCACGGCCGGATTGGCGGACATCGGCGGCACCCGTTCCTACTTGCCGATGTGACCGGCCGCGGCGCCGAGCGTCGCCAGAAGTGCCTGCCCCACCGCCAGTGTCGCGTCCTGATGGGGGGCGCGAAGATTGAGCCAGCGCGCATCGCCCGAGCGGACGGCCAGCATCGCCTTCATCGCGGCAATGAGCCCCGCATCCTGCACCGCTTTGCGGAACGATTTCATCGCGGCATCGAGCGCCGCGACGTCCCGCCCGGCGGTGGCGCCGTCGTAAACCGCCCGGATGGCCGCCGCATTGACGTTCACCGTGGCCGAAATGCAGCCGGCGCCGCCGCTGGCCAGCCCCTTCGTCAGGAAGTTTTCGGAACCCGGAAAAACCGACAGGGCCGGAACCGCTTCGATCAGAGCCTGGGTATTGTCCCAGTTGCCGCCGCTGTCCTTGTAGGCGACGACCGTTGCCGGAAAAGCGGAGTTCAGCCTCTTGACCAGCGCCGGCGGCACCGGCACGCCCGAGTTCTGTGGGATATGATAGAGGATCATCCGCAACCGGCCGCTGCCAACCCGCTCGATCACCTCGCTGAAGTAGCGGGTTTGGCCATCCTCGCCGGTGGCCGGGTAGAAGAACGACGGCAGCACCATGACGGCGGCGCAGCCCAGCTGCGTGGCATGGGCGGAGAGTTCCGCGGTGTCCGGCGCCGCGGTAAGGCCGGTGCCGGGCATCAGCCGGCCGGCGGGAATTCCGGCCTCAACCAGCCATTCCAGCGCGGCGATGCGTTCGCGCAGTGTTACCGACAGCGCTTCGCCGGTGGTGCCAAATGGCGAAAGATAATGCGCGCCTTGACCGAGGACCCATTTGGCATGCGACACCCAGAGATCGCGGGCAATGGAGCCGTCCTTCGCAAAGGGTGTCAGGATCGGGGCGATGACGCCTCGCATATCGTTCATGAACGGTCCTCATTATCGGTTTCGTCGAACGGAATGTCGCAAGCGGCTGCCTCACTTGCCGATCGCCGGCGGATCCTCGGCCCCCACGGCATCCACAGAAAAGTTTTGGACGCCGGAAATGGCACTCTGAAACTGACCGCGCTTGCGCCGCCAATTTGGCCCGAAAGCCTCGTCTCACGCTCTGCCGAGCGATGCCACATACTGGTCAAGCCCCGAGAATGTCAGGACTATTCCGAGACTGGCATGAACAAGGCATGTGTGATTGGACCGGATGGTGGTGGGCGATACTGGACTCGAACCAGTGACCCCTGCGATGTGAACACAGTGCTCTACCAACTGAGCTAATCGCCCGCTTCAGGGTGGGCGGGGTATAGGCCGCCGCCGCCCGCCAAGTCAAGAATTGAAGGCCCGCCCAAGCGTTTCCCACATATCGTCGTAATGGGTGACGACGAAATCCGGGCCGTATTCGGCGATGGGGCGCGGCGTATAGCCGAAGGGCACGGCAATGATCGGAACGCCCGCCGCGCGCGCCG
>JANMQL010000433.1:0-2527 GCA_031370475.1 Hyphomicrobiales bacterium
AGAAACATCGCGATCCTAAGTCGCATTATGTAATGCGCCGCATTACCTCTAAGAACAGACACCCATGATGGCATAGCTATTAACTTAGACACCTGTCTCAATGGGATAAATCCCTTCTGAAGTAATCTCGTTCTGAACTTGAGCACCATCATGTCCGCTCCTCTCCCCGTTCACATGCTCTGGATTTCCGGTGAACTCTCGCGCCTCGCCCGGCTAAGCCTCGCCAGTTTCTTGACGCGCAGCTTCAAGGTGACGCTATGGACCTACGATTCACATGCACTCGCGGGCTGTGGCGCGGTCCTCCGCGATGCCGCCGAGATCGCGCCGCGGGCCGGCGACATGGCGGCGCTCTCCAGCCTCATCCGCTACAAGCTCATGGCGGAGCAGGGTGGTCTATGGTCGGATATGGATGTCGTCGCCCTGGCCGAGCTCCCGGCTCTTCCCGCCGGCCCCTTCGTCGCCTCGGAAAAGCGCCGGCCCTTCCGCCACAAGGAGGCAAGCGCCACCGGCGACAGGCTCACCCAAGTGACCAATTGCTTCATGGCCAATCCTGCCCCGCGCGCGGGCGATCTCTGGCACCGCGCCCATGATGCGGTCGCATCGCTCGCCCCCGATGATCGCCCCTGGGAAAGCACCGGCCCCCATCTCCTCTCGCGCCTCATGCTGGAAGCACCCGACCCGGCGATCACCATCCTGCCGCCCGAAGCCGTCGATCCCGTCGCCTGGTGGAATGTGCCCGCTTACTTCCTTGAGGCCCGCGATCCGCCGCCCTCGCCCTTCATGCACATGTACCAGTCGATCTGGGCCAAGCGCGGCGTCGATACGGAGGCGCCGTTTCCGCCGAGCTCCCTGGCGGACCGCCTGTGGCGCGCCTACGGGCTCTGAGCCACGGCCCGGTCGAGCTGCCGGTCGCGCCAGATCATGGTGATCCCCGCCGCGACGACCACCGCCGCCCCCATCCAGGTGAAAGCATCGGGAAAATCGCCGAACAGCAGCAGCCCGTAACCCACCGCCCAGATCATCGAGGAATATTCGAAGGGTGCCACGAAATTCGATTCGGCATATTTATAGGCCGAGACGAACAGGAACATGCCGAAGGCCGCCAGAAAGCCGTTGGCGAACAGCACCGCCGCATCGCCGGCCTCCGGCCACACCCAGGGTCTCGACAGAAAGACGAGACTCTTGTGCGTGACGCCGCTGAAATCGAAGAGATTGAAAATCACCGCCAACACCACGGCCATGCCGAGATAGACGAGATTCTGCCAGTTGGCGATCACCGCGGGCTTGACCTCGCGGGCAATCGGCCGTCCCATCATCTGGCCCCAAGCATAACCGAAAGCCGAATAGAGCGCGAAGAATGAGGCGGGCTCGAACACCCCGGCCCCCGGCCGCACCATGATGATGACGCCCACAAAGCCCGCGATGATCGCCAGCCAGCGGTGGATACGCACCCGCTCGCCGAGCAAGGGCCCGGCCAGCCCCGCCACGAAGAACGGCATGGTGAAATAGATCGCCACTGCATTGGCAATCGGCATGGCCGCGATCGACAGCACGAAGGCGAAATAGGCCGAGCACAGGATGATCGAACGCAGCAGCACCCGGCCGAGCAGCGGCGTCGCCAGTGTAGCGCCGCTCCGCCACAGCAGCACGGCGAGAATCGGCATCGAGCCCAGGCAGCGGAACATCACCGTCTCGTAGGCCGAATAACTGCCCGACATGGATTTGACCACCGCGTCCTGGGTGGACGCAAAGCCCACCGCCGCCAGCACGCAGCCGATCGCCAGAAGCCGGTTGTCGCGATGCGCCGCCGTCATGCCCGGGCGCCCGCCGCGATGGTTTCGGCGAGAAGCCGGATGCCCGGCTCGATCTTCTTCTCGTCGATGGAGGAAAAAGCCAGGCGGAAATAATTGCGCGGCGGTTGGGCGGCGCCGAAATCGATGCGCCCCGGCTCGATCAATATGCCTTTGGCCGCCGCCGCCCGGCCCAGCGCCTCGCTGTCGAGCCGCGCCGGTCCCTTCACCCAGAAACTGGTGCCGCCGAAGCTTGGAATGCGGCTGCCATTGGGCAGATATTTTTGCAGCGCCGCGCCCATCGTCTCCCAGCGGTCGCGATAGGCCCGGTGCAGGCGGCGGATCAGCGTGTCGTGATGGCCGAGCGCCAGGAACAACGCCGCCGTGCGCTGGTTGTTGTTGGGCGCATGCCGCACCATGAGCCGCCGGAGCGCCCGGGCCTCGGCCACCAGCGCCTTCGGCCCCACCAGGAAGCCGAGCCTGAGCCCCGGAAACAGCGTCTTCGACAGCGAGCCCACATAGATGACGCGGGCCCCGTCATCGAGCGATTTGAGCGCCGGACAGGGCTCGTTCACGTAATTGGTCTCGAATTCGTAATCGTCCTCGATGACGATCATGTCGCGCTGCTGGGCGAGTTTCAAAAGCTCCATGCGCCGCTCCAGCGGCATGGTGGCGGTGGTCGGAAACTGGTGGCTCGGCGTCACATAGGCGATTTGCGCCCGGCCCAGCTCCTCGGC
>JANMQL010000140.1:0-14537 GCA_031370475.1 Hyphomicrobiales bacterium
TTTCCAGAACGATGTGACCGCCGCCGATCTCGAACTCGCCCAGCGCGAAGGCTATGAATCGGTCGAGCATACCAAACGCTACACCACTTTCGGCATGGCGACCGACCAGGGCAAGACCTCGAACCTCAACGGCCTCGGCATTCTCTCGGAAGCGACCGGCAAGCCCATTCCGGAAATCGGCGTCACCACCTTTAGGCCGCCCTATACGCCCTTTTCCTTCGGCTCGATCGCCGGTGCCAACACCAAGAAGCTGTTCCTGCCCATCCGCAAGACGCCGGTTTTCCGCTGGCACGCGGACAAGAGCGCGGTGTTCGAGCCGGTCGGCCAGTGGCGCCGCGCCTATACCTATCCGCGGGACGCCGAGGACAAGCATGCGGCGATTACCCGCGAAATCCTCAGTGTGCGGAACAAGGTTGGCCTGCTCGATGCCTCGACGCTGGGCAAGATCGAGATCAAGGGCCCGGATGCGGCGGAATTCCTCGACCGCATCTATACCAACACGTTTTCGACCTTGAAAGTGGGCCGCTGCCGCTACGGCCTGATGATGAACGAGCTGGGCTTCCTCACCGACGACGGCGTGACCGCGCGTCTCGCCGACGATCACTTCCTGATGCACACCACTTCGGGCGGCGCCGACCGCATCGCCGCCTGGCTCGAGGAATGGCTGCAGACCGAATGGACCCATTACAAGGTGTTCGTCACGCCGGTCACCGAACAGTGGGCGCAATTCGCCATCGCCGGACCCAAGGCGCGGGCCGTCATCGACAAGCTCGATCCCGATTTCGAAACGTCCAACGAGGCCTTCCCGCATCTGTCGATGAAGCAGGGCCGGCTTGGCCCTTATCCGGCCCGCATCTATCGCATCAGCTTCTCGGGCGAGCTTTCCTATGAGGTGGCAACGCCGGCAAATTACGGCCGCGGACTTTGGGATGCCATCCTGGCGGCGGGCGGGGAATTCGGCATTGAGGCCTATGGTACCGAGGCCTTGCATGTGCTGCGCGCCGAGAAGGGCTTCATCGTCATCGGCGACGAGACCGACGGCACCACAACGCCCATCGATGTGGGCCTTGAGGGCCTCGTTTCCAAGAAGAAGGCCGACTTCCTCGGCAAGCGCTCGCTGGAACAATCCTATCTCAAGAGGGCGAACCGCAAGCAGCTTGTCGGGCTCTTGACCGACGATCCCAACGAGGTGCTGCCCGACGGCGCGCATGCGGTGCGCGAGGTCAAGGACAAGCCGCCGATGCAGACCATCGGCCATGTGACCTCGTCCTACCGCTCGCCGACATTGGGCCGCTCCATCGCCATGGCGCTGATCGAGAACGGCCGGGCCCGCATGGGCGAGACTCTCGCCTTCCCGCTCGATGGCAAAGTGGTGAAGGCCAAGATCGTCGAGCCCGCGTTCTACGACAAGCAAGGAGCGAAGCAGAATGTCTGAGCTTCATTTCGAAAGCCCGCTCGCCCATCGCGCGGCCCCCGAGGACTTGAGCGTCGGCCTGCGCGAAATCGCCGGCCGCGGCATGATCGATCTGCGCGGGCTTGCCTCCGACCGCAAATTTATGGCGGCGGCGAAACAGGCGCTTGGGCTCGAACTGCCGAAGACCCCCCGCAGCAGCGCATCCTGGGGCGACATCAAGGTGCTGTGGCTCTCCATCGATCAGTGGCTCGTCCTCTGCCCCGGCGCCAAGACGGTGGAACTGCTCGCCGCTCTCGATAGAGCTCTCGCCGGTATCCATTCGCTGGCCGTCGATGTCTCCGACATGCGCGCCGTTATCCGGCTGGAAGGTGAAGGGGCGCGCGAAGTACTGATGAAGGGCTGCTCGCTCGATCTGCTCTCCGGCGAATATGGCCCGGGCACCGCACGACGCATGCGCTTCGCCGAGATTGCGGCACTTTTGCATGTGGTCGAGGACGACACCTTCGACGTCTATGTCTTCCGCTCCTATGCCGATCACGCCTGGGATTATCTCCTCGCCACGGCGCGGGAGCCCGCCAAGATCAGGCTGTTCGGAAAACAGGCGGTGCCGGTCTAGGCGGCAAAAGACCGCTCCGATCCGGCACCTTGTCTGTTGTCGGCGGGTTGCCCTCACCCCACCCGTTTCAGGCGGCGTCCTTGAGCGTGCTTTGCAGCTCGACCCAGGACATCAGCTTGCCGCCCTCGGCGGCGAGAATGCCCTTGACCATGCGCTTGACCGCCTCCGAGCCGATATCCGGGGTGGGCTGCACGTCCTTGGTGTTGACCGTGAAGATTTCCGACACGGCATCGACCAGGAGCCCCACCAGTTGCCCCTCGATGTCGACCACGATGATGACATTGCGGGCCGATGTCGTGGTGGTGCCCAGCCCGAGCCGGGCCGAGAGATCGACGATCGGCAAGACCGCGCCCCTCAGGTTGATGACGCCGCGCACGTGGTCGGGGGAGGACGGCAGGGCGGTTGCCTGGGTCCAGCCCCTGATCTCGCGCACCGCCATGACATCGACGCAATATTCCTGGGCGGCGATCGAGAAGGAGATCAACTTCTGGCCGTTCTTGTCGGTGACTTCGACAACTTCGGTCATGGCTCAGAACTCCTCCCACGAGTCGGGTTTGGCCTTGAGTGCCCCGTTGCCGTTGGAACGCGACGCGGCGAAGGCGGCGGCCCGGGCATGCTGGCCCTTAACGTCCCTGGTGTCCTCGGCGTGGGCGGTGTCATGGGCCCTGGCGGGCTCATGGGCCGCGGGCTTGCGGGTTACCGAAGCCGTGGGCTTCGACGCCTCGCGGCGCTGTGGCGCCACGGCCTTCATCGCCCTTGTGGCGAAGCGGCCGACAACGGTGGCGAGCTCCTCCGACTGCTGGGCCAGGGTGCGGGTGGCGGCGGTTGATTCCTCCACCATGGCCGCATTCTGCTGGGTCGCCTGGTCCATCTGGTCCACCGCGGTATTCACCTGCTGCAGGCCGGTTGCCTGTTCCTGGGCGCTGGTGGCGATCGCGTCCACCACCGTGTTGATCTCGGCGACGCGCTCGACGATGCGTTCGAGCGAGGTGCCGGTCTCGGCCACCAGCTTCACCCCCTGCTCGACCTGGCTGCGCGAGGTCGAGAGCAGGTTCTTGATCTCCTTGGCGGCATCGGCGGAGCGCTGGGCGAGAGCCCGCACTTCCGAGGCAACCACGGCGAAGCCCCGTCCGGCATCGCCGGCGCGGGCCGCCTCGACACCGGCATTCAAGGCCAGCAGATTGGTCTGGAAGGCGATCTCGTCGATCACGCCGATGATCTGGGTGATCTGCTGCGACGACTTCTCGATATCGCCCATGGCGCCGATGGCCTTGCGCACCACCTCGCCGCTCTTGCTGGCTTCCTCCTTGGCCGAGCCCACCACTTCGCGGGCGTGCGCCGCACCGGCCGCCGTCTTCTTCACCGTGGCGGTGATTTCGGCAACCGCCGCCGCCGTTTCCTCGAGGCTGGCCGCTTGGGTCTCGGTGCGCTTCGACAGATCGTCGGAGGCGGTGGAGATTTCCTGGGTGCCGGAGGAGATCGTGTCGGTGCCGCCGGAGACAGCCTGGATCGCCTCCTCGAGCTGGTCGAGGGCGCCGTTGAAGTCGTTCTGCAGCTTGCGGTAGGCCTCGGGCAGATCGTCGGTGACGCGGTAGGTCAGATCCTTGGCGGCGAGCTTGATCAGGCCGGCGCCGATCGACTGGTTCACCAGGTTGCGTTCGCCGTTGATCGCATCTTCCTGGGCCTTGCGGCGATCTTCCTCGGCGCGGATCTTGGCTTCTTCCTGCTCCTTGCGCATGCGCAACGTCTCAAGCCCGTTCTGCTTGAAGACTTCGACGCTCTTGGCCATCATGCCGACTTCGTCCTTGCGGGTGGCGCCTTCGACGTCCGTGTCGAACTCGCCGCGCGCCAGTTTCTCCATGACGCCGGAGAGACGGCCGAGGGGCTTGGCGATGCCGAATTGGGCGATGAAGAAGGCAAGCGCCAACACCACCGAGAGCGCGCCGCCGATTGAAGCTATGGTGATGAATACGGCGTTGTTGGTGACAGCGGTCGCCTCGTCGGAGGCGGCCTGCATGGCCTTCTCTTCGTCGTCGGCGAGCGTTGTCAAGGCTGTACTCAGTTCCTTTCGCTTGCCGCGAAATGCCAAGGCCACCCGGCCGGCCTCAATGCTATTGTTCGCCGACATGTCCCGCCGGAGTTCGGCATAGAGTTTTTCAAGTTCATCGAACATTTGGTTGGCTTGATCGACTTGCCCGGCGAATTGCGGGGATTTTTCCTTTGCCAGCGCGGTGAAGGATTCGAAATCGGTTTTGTTGGTCGCGACTTCTTCGTCGATTTTCATTCTCTCGGCTTCGTCCGTCTCGGACACCAACTGCCACACCAGCCGGCCGAAATTGACGGCCCGGACACTGGACCGGACCGTGGCGCGCATCGCCACGACTTCATTGTCGAGGATGTTCGAATATGTGTTGTTGATCGTCTGCATGCGCGAGGTGGCGAACCAGATTGCGCCGCCGACCACGAGGGTGAGCAGGCCAAGGCAGGACAGAATCTTGTAGAGTATCTTGATGTTGGAGATTTTCATGGGTGTTGCCTCTGGAATGATGCTGGAACCCGCTGGGGGCGCTGGACATTCCGGGCTTCAACCGGCATGGCGGGGAGGCATCATGCCAGTCGGGCACAACCTGAGTGTGCCGATTCACCATAATCACAACTATGAATCGATTGGGTTAATGAATGGTTACGGAATCCGGACCGCGGGGGGATTCCGTTAGGGACTGAGGCTGCCGGCAATTTAAACGAGGTTCGGCGATAGCCATTCGAACAGCTTGTCGAAGCCGCCGAAGGGATAGAGATGTGGCCCGGCAATGCCGAGTCCGGGCCGCTCGAACTGCAGCCGCGCCAGGCCCGACACGAATTCGTCGGGGGTGTTGACGGTCAGGAGCCTGGTCACATTCATCGCCTGCTTGCGGATGAAGCGGGCGGATTGGCCCACCCCGCACATGGCGGCATATTTGACCAGGGTCTTGATGGTGGCCGGCCCCGGCACACCGACATGGATGGGGAGATCGATGCCCTCGGCCCGCAAGACTTTCGCCCATTCGGCCACCGGCCCCGCCTCGAAGAGGAATTGCGTGGCGATGAAGCCTTGGATGCCGTGGGCCTTGAGCCAGGCCTGCTTCTGCTTCAGCGCCGCGATAAGTGCGGCCTCGCCGTGCTGCTTGGTGATGTCGGAATTGCCTTCCGGGTGGCCGGCAATGCCGATGCGCTTCACACCATTGGCCTCGAACACGCCGGTTTCGAGAATCTGGATGGCCGAATCATAGACGCCGACGGGATGCGGCGCGCCGCCGCCCAGCACCAGCATTTCGGTCACCCCTGCCTCTTGGGCAAGCGCCCCGATTCGCGATTTCAGATCGGCGAGATCGTGAACGAAGCGGGCCGGCACATGCGGAACGGGCTCAAGCCCCGCCTGGCGCAGTGCCTTGGCCGCTGCAAGCTGGCCCGCCACGTCGGCTGGATCGATAAGGGCGATGAACACCCGTGTGCCGGCTTTGAGCTTTTCGCGCAGCAGCGGCAGTTTTTCGATCTGCTTTCCCGTAATCTCGATGGAAAGCCGCTGCAGGAAGGCGGATACGGGATCAGGCGTCATGTGGGCGGTTGCTTTGCTGTGGCGGAAGGGGGCGTTCAATGGCGGGCTCCATCGGTGATGCCCGCACCTTGCGTGAGTCACGCTGGCCCCGCATGAAGGTTTGCGACAGCGCCATTGCGAATGCGACTGGCGCCGCGAAGCTCGCGTCGTTTTCAGGCTGCGACATGGCGCGGATGGACAGTGGGCAGGAACTGCGGCAAAGAAGCACCGGACGGAGCCTCAGCCCATGTTCGGCGATAGACCCAAGGAACTGCCGCAGAATTTCGCCCTCATCTTGGTGCCGGAATTCACCATGATGCCGGTCACCTCGGCGATCGAGCCAATGCGCATCGCCAACCGGCTCTCCGAGAAGGCGCTCTACAAGTGGACCATACATTCGGTGGACGGCAAGCCGGTCGCCGCCTCGAACGGCATTCTCACCATGGTCGACGGCGATCTCGACTCCATCCCGCCCCACTCCACCGTCATTGTCTGCGCCGGCCTCAATGTGCAGCGCCATGCCGACAAGCGGCTCACCTCATGGCTGCGCAAGATTTCGCGGAAGGGCGTCGATATCGGCGCGGTCTGCACCGGCGCCCATGTGCTGGCCGAGGCGGGCCTGCTCGACGGCCACAAATGTACCATCCATTGGGAAAATCTGCCCGGCTTCTCGGAAGCCTTCCCGGAGATCGATGCCACCGGCGGCCTCTTCGAGATCGACCGCGACCGCTTTACCTCGGCCGGCGGCACCACGGCGCTCGACATGATGCTGACCCTGATCGCCAGCCAGCACGGGCCGGATCTGGCCTCGCAGGTGGCCGAAGGCATCCTGCACTCGCCGATCCGGCACCACAGCGAGCATCAGCGCATGTCGTTGCCCGCGCGCATCGGGGCCCGGCATCCGAAGCTCGTCAGCATCATCGAGAAGATGGAAGAGAATTTGGAGGAACCCCTGTCGCCCAGCCTCCTGGCCAAGCAGGCGGGACTTTCGACGCGCCAGCTCGAGCGCCTGTTCCGGCGCTATCTCGACCGCTCACCCAAGCGCTATTATCTCGAGCTGCGCCTCAAGAAGGCCCGCTCGCTGCTGTTGCAGACCGATATGTCGGTGATCAACGTGGCGCTGGCCTGCGGCTTCTCGAGCCCGTCGCATTTCTCCAAATGCTACCGTGCTTTCTACGGCCGCACTCCGTATCGCGAGCGGGGGATACCGGTGATCGGGGAAGCGAGGGCAGGTTAAACCGCCGGCAGCCGCAACTGAATGCGAAGCCCCCCGAGACCGGCCTTGTCGAGTGTTATACCCCCGCCATACATGGCCGCCGTCTCGTTGACGATCGACAGGCCCAGCCCCGAGCCGGGCTTGGTTTCGTCGAGTCTGCGGCCGCGCTTCAGGGCATCGGCGCGTTTTTCCGGCGGCAGACCGGGGCCATCGTCCTCGACCGTCAAAGTAATCCAGTTGCGGCCGTCGCCGCCTGTCTCCGCCGCGGTGACTTCGATCCGCCGTTTCGCCCATTTGCAGGCATTGTCGAGCAGATTGCCGGCCATCTCCTCGAGATCCTGGCGCTCGCCGCGGAATTTCAGCGAGGCCGGACAGGTGACGGCGATCTTGATTCCCTTGTCGCGGTAAATGCGTTCCAGCGTGCGTGCCAGCGCCGCCAGCACCGGCTGAACCTCGCTGACCGCGCCCAGGGTCTGCGCCCTGGCGGCGCGGCGCGCCCGGTCGAGATAGAGGCTCACCTGGTCGCGCATCACTTTGACCTGCTCGGTCACCTTGGCGGCCAGAGGGTTCTTGCGAGAGGCCGCCTCATTGGTGAGCACGCTGAGCGGCGTCTTCAGTGCATGGGCGAGATTACCCACCTGGGTGCGGGCCCGCTCGACGATCTCGGTATTGGACTGGATGAGAAGATTGAGCTCGTCGGCGACGGGCGCGATTTCGGCGGCGAATTCGCCTTCCAGGCGTTCGGCCTTGCCCTCGCGGATTGCCGTCAGGCTCTCCTGCATGCGGCGCAAGGGCCTGAGTCCGAAACGCACCTGGATGAGAATGGCGAGGAGAAGCCCGGCGCCCAGCAATGTCAGCACCAAAATCAGCGCCCAACGGAAGGCGCCCGCCTCCTGCTTGAGCTCGTCGAAATTACCGGCCACCAGGAAGGAGAATTCGGCATCGCTGCCTGGCAGCTTGAAGCCCTGCTCGATCGCCCGGAGCTGCACGCCATTGTCGTCGGTCAGATAGAAATTGGCGACGCCGTCGGCATCGCGTTTGGCTAGCAGGGCGGCATCGGGCGTCAACTGCTGTTCGAGAAGCGAGCCTGACGTGAGGCCCGTCACCTTGCTGCCGGCGGGCGGCATCACCTGCCAGTACCAGCCCGACAGCGGCAGGCTGAAGCGCGTGTCGGCGAGCTGGCCGTCCATCTTCGGCGCGCCGTCGGAACCCAGATCGACATTGGCGAGAAGCCCGTCGAGCACGGCATGGAGCCTGGCATCGAAATTGCGCTCTAGCGCCGCCTGGAACAGGCCCGCCAAGAGCAGGCCGGCCGCGACGATGAGAACGATGCTGACGGCGGCCGACGACAGGATCAGCCGGAGGGCAAGCGACCTAACCCGCATTATCCGGCTCGGACACGCAATAGCCCATGCCGCGGATCGTGTGCAGCACGTCGGCGCCGAGCTTCTTGCGCAGGCGGCCGACGAACACCTCGATGGTGTTGGAGTCGCGGTCGAAATCCTGGTCGTAGAGATGCTCGACCAGCTCGGTGCGGGAAACGACCTTGCCCTTGTGGTGCATCAGATAGGAGAGCAGGCGGAATTCCAGCGAGGTGAGCTTGACCGCCGTGCCGTTGACGGTGACGCGGGCGCTCTTGGTGTCGAGCATGAGGGGGCCGCAGGAAAGTTCGCTCGTCGCATGGCCGGCGCTGCGGCGCAGAAGGGCACGCACGCGGGCCAGCACCTCTTCCATGTGAAAGGGCTTGGCGACGTAATCGTCGGCCCCGGCATCGAAGCCCGCCACCTTGTCGCTCCAGCGGTCGCGGGCGGTGAGGATGAGGACCGGCATCTTCTTGCCCGCCCGGCGCCATTTCTCGAGAACACTGACGCCGTCGAGCACCGGCAGGCCGAGATCGAGGATCACCCCGTCATAGGGTTCCGTGTCGCCGAGGTAATGGCCTTCCTCGCCGTCCATGGCCTTGTCGACCACATAGCCCGCATCCTGCAGCGCCGAGACAAGTTGGCGGTTCAAGTCCGGATCGTCTTCGACGACAAGCAGGCGCATGCAGGCTTCCCCGGTTGCGGCGCGAGGGGCTACTGGATCGCGCCCGATGCAGCATCGATCCGCACCTGCATGATTCTATTACCTTGTTTCAGCTTGACGATATAGAGGGGGCCGCGCAGCTGCACCCCCAGCGGCTTGGCCCTGGGCATGGCCGAAAGCGCGATATTGACCGCCTGGCGCGGCCTGATCATCAGGATCAGCGGCGGCTTGACCAGATTGGGGTTGCGATAGGTCTGGACCTTGACCTGCGCCAACGCCGGCGCGGCCGCCAGCATGGCGGCAGCCAGTACCGCTGCGATGAACTTGATCCGACGCATGACCCAACTGTCCTTTCGTGGGCTCGTTCTAGGCTTCGCTAGCTGAACCGGGGATGAATGGATTTGTGACGTAGATCACATATGGGTCCTTCTCTAAAATTTGAGTCTTGTCAAATGTTAATTCTTGCTCAATCCTCTTGCCGCTGGGAAAAATTTGGGAGGTGTGGACATGAAAGCCGCCTTTTCATTCGTTCTGATCGCCACGGCGATTTTCACCGCCGGGAGCGCCGAGGCTGCCCCCCGTTATGACGGGGCGCTGGTGGTGTTTGCCAAGAGCGGAACCTGCCCGGACTACAATCCCGTCGGCGAACAAATGTTCGTCAGGTTCCGTCCGGGCGGCATCGGAGACAATCCGGCGAATACAGGCTTCACCTTCAAGTGGGGCAATGGCGGTTATAGCCTGACAGTGCCGGGGGCCATCACCAATAGCTTCAAGACCGGAACTCTGACGTCAATGTTCGACTATGCCGGTACCGGTTTGGCCGATATCAAGTTTTCCTCTCAAATTCCCGCAACCATCTTGACGACGACACAGTGGGTCTATGCCGTCGGCAGCATCACCGATTTCGATGGCATGGTGGGCTGCACGGTCACCTTCCGCATGTCTGCGGTCAAACGGCTGAACTGAGACCGGTTCGATCAATTCAAGTGGAGGGTCTAAGCACATGAAAAACGCAACAAGGAAATTCACTTTGGCGGCGGCGGCGACCGCATTAGTGGGCTTCGCGGGGCAGGCCCAATCCGCGCCGTTTTTTATCGGCAAAATGATCTTCACCGCCAAGTCCGGCACCTGTGACTGGGATCCGGTTGGAAATCGCACCCATGTCCGATTTGCGCCCGCCAATGTCGGTGACAATGGAACGGATTCGTCGCTCTCCATGTTCGACGATTGGGGCGGGGCTGGGCTTTCCCTTTTGGGTGGCTCTTTCAACACCACTCTGCAATCGGTACGCTATTACGACGTCTGGATCGGGGCTTATGAGCAAACCGGCGCTAAGGTGAAATTCTCGTCGCAGACTCCGGCGACGATCGCCGCCACGACACCTCTGGTCAATGTTACCGGCCAAATTCAGGGCGTGATCGGCGGACAATTATGCACCGTGAACTTCCGCATGAGCTTGGTGCGGGCGGTAAATTAGGCGGCACCGCGCCCGTGAAGGCTATCGGCGGGATTGCAATTTCTGCGGCGGAGCGGGGTTCGCTTTGAACACCGCGCCCGCCATTTTCTCCAGCGACCTGCCGCCGACATAGCCGCCCATGCCGACCGTGAGGAATTTCCAGAATTCCGGCGGCAGGACGGTCCAGCGGGGCTCGAAGGGGATGGGGTAGCCGACAAGGAGGTCGGCCAAAGGCAGCACGGCACCCACCAGCACCAGGAATCCCATGAGCAGCAGCATCAGCATCGGCCGCCAGCTTCGCGTCAGCCAATGTTCGGACGTCACCTCGGCCGTGACGATGCCGGCGGCGAGCTCCTGGCTCTTGCCGAGCTCGGTGAGAAACTGGATTTCCAGTTCCGCCTGAAGCCGGCGGCGCAGTTCGAGATCGGAGACATAGCTTTCCAGCACGCGGGCGAGCGGGCCTTTGATGAGGCCCATCACCATGCCGACGACCGGCAGCAATGGCAGCATCAGATGCCCTCCTCTTTCGCCTTGCGGCGGCGCTCGCGCAGAATCCAGACAGCCGCGCCCACCATCACCGCCATCACCACGAGGCCCGGCAGCGGTCCGCCCAGCACATCAACCGCCTCGCGGGCGCTTGCCAAAAGCGTCGAGGCGATGCCGGCAAGTGCTGAAATAATCGCCGCCAGATTCGTTGTGCTGCGGTAGGCGGGCTTGCCTTCGATCGCCTCGACGGGTGTGCCGGGCGCCACCGCCGCATCCGCCGCGGCGGAGAGAAACAGTTCGGCCTCCGCGGCGCGGCGCTTGACCAAGCCCGGCAGCACATGGCCGCCCGCCTTGGTCCACAATTGCAGCCGGCGTGGCACGGCGGCGAAATCTCCCGCGTTCACCGCCTTCAACACCGAGGATGAGCGGAAATTGCCGATGCCGACATTATAGGCGAAGCTCACCAGTGCCGAGAATTGCGCAGGCGCCAACGCCACCCGCAAACACGCCGCCACATCGCGGGCAAAATTTTCCACATCGCGGCGCAGGATGGCATCGGCCTCGGCGCGCGAGACTTCGAGCCCCTCCGAAACCGAAGGCGGCCCCGCCATGGAAGTATGGCCATAGCCCACCGTCCACACGCCCACCGGATCGCGATAGGCCTTGCCCCTGAATCCCTCGAAGCGCTTGATCAGCGCCAGTCCTTCATTGGTTACTTGCATCTGCGTCAGGCTCCGCTGCGGGCGATGTCATTGAGAAGGGCGCGTATGACGGGGCGCGGCACCGCCCCTATGCGGGTCATGCAGCCCCATTCGAACAGCACGATGCGAAGGGCCGGCGCATCGGGGGCGGGATCGACGATGACGATCTCGTCGGCCGTAAGTTCGGTGGGCGGCGGAATGCGGTTGAAGGCGGCGAGGAAGAGCTTGGCTTCGGCCGCGCCGAGCACGATCACCTTGGCCTGTGGCAGGCGCTGGGCGATGAGGCTTGCCAGCTCGGCGCGGCTGGCGCAGGCCGCCTCGGCGCCCGATGCAAGAAGCGAAAGGCCGAGCGCCAGCGCGCCCGCCAGAATGCGGAGTGTAGCCATCGATATCTCCTGTTGTTTGGAAAAGTTCAGGGCCTGGGCAGCATCAGCGCCGGCAGCAGCTTGCCGAGTGCCGCGCCGAGCGAAACCGAAAAGCCGATGACCAGGGTCAGCATTTTCCAGCCGCCCCGCGCCGTCACCAGCGCATCGCGGATTTCGCGTACGTCGGCGCGCATCGCCTGCATTTCGCTTTCCACCGCCTCCATGCGCGCCTGCAGCGCGCCGACTTCGCGTTCGATCGACATGATCAGTTATCCGACTCGATATAGAGGGAGACGACATCGATGCCGACGGCCAGCGCCGTGGCGTTGTTACAGCGCCAAGCCGCATGGCCGAGGAAGGTGGTCGCGGCGGGGACCGCCGTTCCCACCGTGCCGCTCAAGGTGCCTGTCGCCACATTGCCGGTGTTCAGCCGCTCGACCCGGTAGTAAATCACTTGCGAGTTGACCGGCGCGAACAGCGACAGTTCATAGGCGTCGGCGGACAGCGAGTTGGCCGGGAAATTTGCGCCCAGATCGATCGCCGTCTGCGCCGCCGAGCCGCCATAGACGATCTGCAAATTGGCGCCCGTCGAAAGCTGCGCCACGCCCACGGCGTTGGTCAGCGTATTGGGCTCCACATTGGTGGGTGCCGCCACCGCATTGCGCAGGCCAACGAACATGCGGGCCCCCGCCACCGCGGCAGCATCGGAGACGCCGAAGCGGATGACATAATGGAAGCCGCCGAGACTGGTTCCGTCACCGATGGTATTCTGTGCCGCCGTTACGTAGTGGCCGGCCAAGTTTCCCGCCACCGCGGAGCTTACATAGCCGAGCCGGCGCAGCCGGTTGAGCAGATTGGTGGTGGCCACGTTGCGCGCCGTTGCCGTGCCCAGTGCCGTAGGCGCCGCGAAACCGAGCACACCCGGAACCGTGGTGGCGTTGCCGGGCGGAGTCCAGAGCGCCACCTTGTTGCGGGCCAGCAGCGGCTGTACCGGGGTTGCGAGTCCCGAGGATGCCTTGAAGGCAAGCATGGTCCGCGCACCGACATCGAGAGCGAAGAAACCGGCCGTATCGGCCGCCGCCGCGGCGGGTGCGGCCACTTCCGGCAATTGCATGGAGCCGTCGTCGGCGACCAACACGCTGGAGTTCTGCACCAATTTGCCGGTCGCGAGATCGAAGCGGGTAATGGCGTTATCGGTAGCGGAAGCGGGGCCTACCACATCGCCGCCGCCGCTTGGCGTGGCGAAAGTTCCATCGGCCCGCAGGAAATTCGTGGTGCCGCCGCCCGAGGCGGGGACAAGCCCCTTGAGGGCGCCGGTGAATGTGTCGAGCAGCGTCGTCGCCTGTGTGCCGGTCAAATCCTCCGGGCTGCCGGTACCCGCCGTGGCGCGCCCCTTGATGCTGGCCGCCGCCATGTTGGCAAGCTTGACGTTGGTGACCGCGGCGTCGATTATTTTTGTCGTCGTTACCGCGTTCGCCACAATGGTTTGCGCGCCGTCACCGACACTGGTTACGTCGCCGCTGTGGTTGGGATGAACATAAGTACCGGGCGGAACCGCGAAAGTTCCATCGGCACGGAGAAAATTCGTGGTGCCGCCGCCCGAAGAGGGAACGAGCCCTTTGAGCGCGCTGGAAAATGTGTCGAGCAGCGTCGTCGCTTGTGTCCCGGTCAAATCCTCCGCGCTTCCCGTCCCCGTCGTGACACGCCCCTTGAGGCGGGCCGTCGCCATGTCGGCAAGCTGGGTATTGGCGACCGTAGCGTTGAGAAGGGTTTGCGCGGCGTTGCGCTTTTTGACGGCATAGTAGCTGTCAACCCAAACCGTTCCGGCAGTCTTGGTGGAAATGACCCGGGCAATGAAATAAAGAGCGTTGGCCGGAGCGGTTCCCGTGACACTGCTCAGCACATAGCTCAATTGATCCGTGGTGTAGTTAGTCCCGGTATTAGATGTTAAAAACACTTGGTCTTTGTCGTACCAGAGGATTTGCGCCGCCAAAGCCGTCATCGCCATTCCGGCGGAAGTTTTCACATAGCCTTCGGCGTACACCACGTCGCCCGGAACGCAACCGAGCTTGGCGCTGTCAAGCGCTTTAGCGGTGCCTGAGGTATCGGTGTTCTTGGCCACCCAATTACCGTATCGCGCATTGGCGGCGTCCTGCTCGATGGTCCAGCCGGTGCCCTTGGTCCAGCCAAGATCGCCCAGCTCGAAATCGTAATTCTGCACCGCGCTGAGCAAGTCGCGTCCCGCCAGCAACGACTGACTGTCCAGCTTGCCAAACCCAAGAACCGTTCCCGAGCGGCGCAGAACGTCGAAGTCGGCGGCTGCCGCAATGTCGGCCGGATCGCCGGTGCTGTTGGCCGAGCGGCCGATGACCGAAAGCGCGGCGCTATTTCGGAGTTTGGTATCGGTCACGATATCGGAATCGACAGTCCACACCGTGCCCGACCCGGAAACGACGATATCCCCCTTGTCGCCGTCGCCGGGCGGAACCGCGAAAGTTCCATCGGCACGGAGAAAATTCGTGGTGCCGCCGCCCGACGCGGGAACGAGCCCTTTGAGCGCACCGGTGAAGGTGTCGAGCAGCGCCGTCGCTTGTGTCCCGGTCAAGTCCTCGGGATCGCCGGTACCCGCCGTGGCGCGGCCCTTGATGCGGGCCGTCGCCATGTCGGCGAGTTCGGTGTTCGTG
>JANMQL010000394.1:0-10246 GCA_031370475.1 Hyphomicrobiales bacterium
GGAAAACGAGATCGAGGACCCCGATATTCCGCCGCATCTCTCCGGCTGCGGCGAAAAGGACAAAAAGGGCTTTGCCCGCTACCGCAAGCGCTTCAATGAAACGATCAGGCCGATCCACGGCAATTTCAACGCCTTTCTCAAATCGGTAGGCGAGAAGAAATACCGGCTCGGCCAGTTTTTCGAGGCGAGCCCGCACATGAACATCCTGCTTTATCCCTCGGCGGTGAAATTCAGGCGGCGCCACAAGCTGTCGCCCAAACGCTTCCAGTATCTCGAGGGCTGCGTGCGCAAGGAGGCGCCCTACCAGGTGCCCAAGTTCAAGGCCAACGAAGGAAAGCCGCTGCTCTATGTGAGCTACGGCTCGCTGGGCGCGGGCGACACCGAGCTGCTCAAGCGGGTGATCGGCGTCATCGGCCAAATGCCGGTGCGCGCCCTGGTGAATGCCGGCGATTACATCGATCAGTACACGGATATTCCGTCCAACGTCATCGTCGATAAATGGTTCCCGCAGCCTTCGGTGATCCCCCAGGTTGATGCGGTCATCCACCACGGCGGCAACAACTCCTTCACCGAGTGCCTGTATTTCGCCAAGCCCGCGCTGATCATGCCCTATGTCTGGGACGGCCACGACAACGCCACCCGGGTCCAGGAGACCGGCCACGGCTTCAAGCTCGACCGCTACAACTGGACCGACGAGGAGTTCATGGCCAAGGTCACGGCCATGCTGATGGACAAGAAGATGAAAGCCAAGCTCAGAAAGACCTCGAAGACGATGCGCGCCAAGCATGGACCGACCAAGGCCGCCAAACTGATCGACGCGCTCGCCCGCCGGAAGATCGCCTGATGCCGGCCAAACTCGACTCCTCCGCTCCCCATCTCGCCGATCCCGCGCATTATTCCGGTCCCTTCACGGACTGGGGCGCAGTTTCGACGATGATCGAGGGTGTCTCCCGCACCTCCGGCATCGTGCTGCACAAGGGCCCCGATGGCGAGAGCGAGACGGGCATCTGGATCTGCACGCCGGGCTATTGGAACTGCCATGTGACGCGCGACGAGTTCTGCCACTTTCTGCTCGGCCGCTGCACCTACACCCACGAATCGGGCGAGGTGATCGAGATCGTCCCCGGAACCGCTGCCTTCTTCCCGCAAGGCTGGCGCGGCACCTGCCGCGTCCACGAGACGGTCCGCAAGGTTTACATGATCCGGTAATATCTATCCTCGTCATTCCGGCGCAAGCCGGAATCCATGGGCGGCGTGGACCCCGTCTTTCGACGGGGTGACGGCTCTTTGGATGATTCCTCGTGGCCCATGGTCATTCCTATGGGGCAATGAGAGTAGAGACGATGTCGATTTCGTCATGCAGATCGCGCCGGGTTGGATTGAGCTTTTCAATCAACTCGATCTTCCATGCACGCCTCCACTCCTTGAGTTGCTTCTCGCGCCTGATCGCGCTCTCCATCGTATGATGATGCTCGTACCAGACGAGGGTTTTGACGCCATACCTTTGAGTGAAGCCGGGTACCGACCCATCCTTGTGTGCCGACACGCGATTCCACAGTGCGCCGGTCACGCCGATGTAAAGTGTGCCATTGCGTTTGCTGGCGAGAATGTAGACGGCCGGCGACTTCTCTTCTTTCATATTTCGTCACTCCGGATGCCAATAATCCGCCGCGGGTTTCGTCCGGTCGACGATGACGAAGCGGTTGGCGGATACCGGATAGGCCTGACTCCATTCGCCGTCCGGCCATTGCACCCGGATTTCGGCGTCCTCGGAATTGCCGAGGCCGAAGTGAATCCAGCCGAGCCGGCCGCCGGCGTGGCCGCCGCCCGAGGTGATCTCGCGGCGCATCACCGCCGATCCGCGCTTGACCTCGAGCCAGGCGCCGATGGCGTCGCGGTTGGCGCCGGGTTGTTTCAGCCCGATCTCAATCCAGCGGCCGGCGTTGCGGCTGGTGTTGCGCCAGACTTGCGCGTTTTCCCAGCGGTTCACGACCACCAAATCCAGCAAGCCGTCGAGATTGAAATCGGTCAAGGCGCCGCCGCGCGAAATCGCCACACTGGCGACGCCCGCCTTGTCGCCCGCCTCCTGGAATTTGCCGTCCTTGCCTTGCAGCAGCAAATTGTTGGGATCCTTGGCGGCAAAGTCCGGCATCTTCGCCACGTTGCCCTTGGCGATGAACAAATCCACCAGGCCGTCATTGTTGACGTCTTCGAATTGTGTGTGCCAGGCGGTGCTGGGCTTCACGTCGCCGCCCGTGTAGGGGCGATGGGCGGTGACGCCTTTGGCATAGGCCACGTCTTTGTACTCGGGGCGGCCCGGCGGGGTGCTGGCAAGCGTCTGCAACTTGTTGTCGGCCATGCTGGTGAGGAAGTATTCCGGGTAGCCGTCGGAATCGAGATCGTAACTGGCGATGCCCATGCCCCAGATGCGCAGGTATTTCCAGCCTTCGGCCTCGCTATACAGCGTCGGGGCTTCGCCCGGATCGATGTGCCACATCTGCTCCTGGCCGCCTTCGTAATATTCGCGGTCGTTGGAAACGCGCAAGGATGGCGTGCCCGACCTGTTCCAATCGGTGAACAGCATCGATAGCGCGCAGTAGCTGGGCGTCAGTGGCAAGGGCGCGGCGAACCGGTGCTGCGTTTGGCCGCCAACCGCGCCGGGCCGATGCAGCCAGTTGTCGGTGCACGACCCCCAGGGCGATGTTTCCTGGCGGCGGTCGATGTAGTTGCCGATCGCCAGGGTGGGCCAGTCCGCGCCCCGCTCCCAGGTGGCGGCGTAGGCCGTCGACCAGGCATCGCCGCCATCGAAGCTCCAGGCCTCGTTGGCCCGCTCGAAGCGGCAATTTCCCAGCCCGCGCATGACGGCGTTTTCGCCGACGCGCAGCAACACGAGATCGGCGATGCCGTCGCCGTCGATGTCCAAGGGATAGGCGCCCGTCACCTTGTCTAGTTCGAGGCCGCTTTCCTGCGCCGCGAAACGCAAAGCGCCGCCCCGCGTGCCGGTGTTGCGGTAGAATTTGGCGGGCGATGCGCCGCCGGCAAGCAGCATGTCGGGAAAACCGTCGTCGTTGCAGTCGAAGGTGGCGACCCCGCCGCCGGCCATGTATTCCCACTCTCCGGCATAGACGCTGTCGATGCCGGCGCCGGCCGTTTCCTCGACGAAACTGGGGATGGCGACGGTATCCTGGGCGGCGGCCGGATGCGCAAAACCGGCGGCAACCAGCGCAATTGCGGCAAGGCCCACAGACATCAAACGCATGGCCTATCTCCGGGTCCGCAAGGCATTGGCGAAGGCTCCGACGCAACGCCCTTGCTCCAGGCCGCGCTCGATCGCGGCACGGAAATGAATGCCGCCGTACAACCTCGAAATGGCCGCTTCATCGGCCGCCGCCCAGAAACTGGGGAAGGAGCGCGGCGTCAGGCCGTCGCTCCGGCGGGTGGCGTCCCGGAATGCGAAGTTTTCACCGAACAATTGGGTCAACACGACCGCCGCGGCGGCGGACTGGGCGCTGTGGCCGCTGGGATATTCGGGAAACGGCGGGGTGATCAACAAAGGTTCCCACTTCGGGTCGATGACACGGCGGATATAGGTGACGGGCCGCACCAGGTCGTAGCGATACTTGGCGTTCCAGCACCCGATGAACGCATCGGCCGTCGCCACGCCAAGGCGGGCCAGGACGTCGACGCTCTTTTCAAGCCCCGCGCCGTCGCGCTCGAGAATTTGCAATGCGATCGAAATCCAATGTCCGGGCGGTGTCGGCGACAGCATCGGGTCGTCCGACCAGAACCGCGCGATGTCGCGTTGTTCCGGGGTCAAGCCGTTTTTTGTTTGGTAGACCTCAAGCGCCTGTTTATAGAATTCCGAATCCTTATCTTCGCTGTATTCGGGCGGGGCGGGCAAGGCGCAAGTTCCGCCATCCGGCATGGCGAAGCTGCGGTTCTTGCCCCAGTTTGGCAGAAGCGGGTATTGCTGCTGCGCGATCAAACTGGTGGGCACCCAATGGGCCGGGCCCTTCGTCAGTTCGTACCGCAACGGGAATCCCATGTTTTCAACGACAGCGCCGCCATCGCCGCGCGACCACGCCAGAATATGGGCCGCGACCGCCTTGCCGTGGGCTTCGCTGCGGGCCACCACATCGGCGGGCAACCCTGCCGAAACCTGCGCCCGCAATTTTTTCTCGAGCGCCGCCATGGCCCGCTGGCCGGTCGGGCCGGTGTTCTCGAAAAAATTCCGCGCGGCGAAGGCCATCGCGGCCTGCAACGCCACGGCTTCGTCATAGGCCTGCCCCGCCTCGCGTTGCGGCACGGGTTGCAAGCCGTTCAACTGCCCGGCCAGGCTTTGCAGTTCGTCCGAACCGGTTGCCACGGTTTCAAAGGCGGTCACGCCGAGATAGGCGAAGGAGCGGCTGGCGACGGGCGGCGAATAGGTCGGTGTGTGCCGGACCAGCTCGAGGATCAGACCGTACCAGCCGCGCAATATTTCGCCGGGCGGCGCGGCCCTCGCGTCGAGCGCGCCGGACCACGCCATTGCGGCTACCATCAGCAATGCGGCCACCCGGCGATTCATGCAATTTTCTCCGCCGGCTGTATTCGCCCATCATTGATCCCGGCCGCGAAAACCTCGCGGTCGAGATGGCGCAGTGCCCCGTCGATGGTGCCCTTGACGATCATGTCGGTGCCGATCGGCACCACGTCGATCTCGACATTGCGGCGCAGCGCATCGACCACGCCCGCCTCGATGGCGCGGCGCAGGCTGGGCTCGATCAGCGCGATGGCGCGCGTTCCCGGGCCCGCCAGGACGATATGGTCCGGGTTGAGAATGGCGATCACCCGGGCGATGCCGTAGCCGAGCGCCTCGCCAGCCCGCTCGAAGGCGGCCACGGCCCACGCATCGCCTCTTTGCGCTAGGGCTTCGAGATCGAGCATGGTCTCCTGCGGCACTGCCGAATGCGACGGGCTGGTCGAATCCGGCATTCCGGCGGCGGTGCGATAGATGCCATAATCGGCCGCATAGGCCTCGATGCATCCCTCGCGGCCGCAGCGGCACAGCGGCCCGTGCGGCATGTGGTTCATGTGGCCGAATTCCGCCGCCGCCCCGGTGGCTCCGTGATAGACGGCGCCATTTATGATCAAGCCCATGCCGACGCCGTAACCCATGAACACCACCGCCGTAGTGCCACCGTAGCGCTTGCGGTCGGTGCCGATCAGGCCTTCGGCGATCATGTTGGCGTCGTTGGCGACCGAGCAGGGAATGCCCAGCGCTTTTTCGATAGGACCGCCCAGCGGAATGCTCCGTACACTGAAAGCCGGGCTCCACACGATGCTGCCGGTCTGGGTGTCGGCCAGTCCCTGCACGGCGATGCCGATGCGCGCCACCGACGCCTTGGCAATGCGGAAGCGGGCGAGGAAGGCCTTGATTTCGGAGGCCACCGCATGGCCGAATTTCAGGCGGTCGGCCTCGTATGTGGGCAGACGGATGGCGGCGCGGCGGCGCACCTCGCCGCGGAAATCGGCGAGCGCCAGTTCCACCCCGTCGATGGAAATTTTCACCGCCAGCACATTGGCGGCGTGCGGATTGAGATCGAGGCGGGTGAGCGGCCGGCCGCGCTTCAGCGGTTCTTCCGGCCGATCGTCTTCGGTCAGCGCCCGCACCAGGCCCTGGTCGATGAGCTGGCCGGAAATCGACGTGATGGTGGCGGGCGACAGGCCGGTCAGGCGGCCCAGCTCGACGCGGGCAAGCGGCCCCTGCTGGCGCAGTGTTTCCAGCACGATGCCGCGGTTTTGCCGCCGCACCAGTTCGCTATCGGCCTTGGCACGCATGGCTATCATTCGCACTCGCAGCAACGAATATTGCGCTGCGTCATCATTTTTTTCACGCCGGATGTTGACTCGGAACCGGACTTGCCGCAACATTTTTTTGGACGCCGAAATAAAACAATTCACCCAACCGTCCACGGCCCAGGTTCCGCGTTGCCCGGTTCGACACCGGTAAGGGAGTGCGTCCCGCGGTTCGGCAGGCTGTTGAGGAGGACAACGACTATGAAGCACAAGATCTTTGCAGCGATGGCGGGCGCGCTGTTGCTCGGCATGTCGTCCATGTCGGCGATGGCCGCCGGCAAGACCATCGCCGTATCGTGGAAGACCTACCAGGAAGAGCGCTGGAAGACGGATGAAGCCGCCATCAGGGCGGTCGTCGAAGCCGCCGGTGACAAACTGGTCACCACCGACGCCCAACTCTCCGCCCAGAAGCAGGCCGCCGATATCGAAAGTCTGATTTCTCAGAAAGTCGATGTCATCATGGTTGTCGCCTACGACAGCGATGCCATCCTGCCGTCCTTCAAGGCGGCGTCCGATGCCGGCGTGAAGATGCTCTCCTACGACGTGCTGGTGGAAGATCCCAATGCCCTCTACGTGACCTTCGACAACGTAGGCGTCGGCCGCCTGATGGCCAAAACGATGGTCGAGAAGGGCAAGTCGGAAGGCAATTTCGCCTTCATCAAGGGCGACAAGGGCGACCCCAACGCCACCTTCCTGTTCCAGGGCCAGATGGAGATCCTGAAACCGCTGATCGACGCGGGCAAGATCAAGAATGTCTGCGAAACCTTCACCGACGGCTGGAAGCCGGACAATGCCCAGAAGAACATGGAGCAGTGCCTGACTTCAACCGGCAACAAGGTCGATGCGGTCATGTCCGAGAACGACGGCATGGCCTCGGGTGTCGTGGCTGCCCTTGACGCGCAGGGTCTCGCCGGCTCGGTCCCGGTGACCGGCCAGGACGGCGATAAAGCCGCTCTGAACCGCGTGGCGCTTGGCACCCAGCTGGTGTCGGTCTGGAAAGACTCGCGCGCACTTGGCAAAGTGGCCGCCGAAGCCGCCGTCGCCATCGCCGAAGGTACCGATCCCACTTCGCTCCAAGGCGTCGGAAAGTTCTCGGGCGGCGCCAAGGGCGTTGAAGTCAACGCCATCCTGCTCGCTCCCAATCCGATCACCAAGGGCAATCTGAACGACGTGATCGATGCCGGCTGGATCACGAAGGAAGAAGCCTGTGCTGGCGTGAAGGCCGGCACGGTCGATGCCTGCAACTGATCACTTGTCAGTTGATTTGAACTGACACATCATAGCCGCGTCATCAGAAATGGTGGCGCGGCCTTTTCATAGGGCGGCACAAGAGGCACGGTTAGTCAGGCCGCAAACGGCTCGAGTACCGCCCGGTGAAGGCAGCCATACGATCGCGCATATAAGCGCCACGTAACGGCGGCTATGCGAATTGTCGATTTGGGAGGCGACAGGCATGTCAACACAAACCGCCAGCAACAGTCCGGCGATGAGCGATGAAGGCGCCCTCAAGCGCTTCTTGAGGGCCACTGAAATAGATACGCGCATGCTTGGCATGATCGCGGCATTGATCGTGATTTGGGTGGGCTTCGATATCTATAGCGGCCTGCTTCGCAAGGGTGACGGGCTTTTCGGCGGCTCGTTCCTGACACCGCGAAATCTCTGGATCCTGATGGTGCAGACCTCGACCATCGCGGTCATGACCACAGGCATGGTGCTGGTGATCGTATTACGCCAGATCGATCTTTCGGTTGGGTCTATGCTCAGCATCGTTGCCGTCGCCACCGGTGTCCTGCAGGTCTATAACTTGGGACCGATGCTGGGTGTGGGGCATCCCGCCATCTGGATCATTGCCGTTGTGTTCGCCGTGGCATTGGGCGCCGTGATCGGCTGTTTCAATGGCGTCCTCATTGCTTATGGTCAGATTCCATCCTTCATTGTGACCCTCGGCGGCCTCATCGCCTTTAGCGGCGCGGCTTTTCTCATCGCCGGCGGCGTCACCGTCGCTCCCATGGACAAGACGTTCAAAATCATCGGCGGCAATGGACCTTTGGCCTCCATCGGGCCGTTTTGGAGCTGGGTGCTGGGCGCAGTTGCCTGCGGCGTCATAGTTCTCGCCATCCTCAATGGCCGCAGGCAGCGAATACGGTTCAACTTTCCTTTGAGACCCGTCTGGGCCGAGTGTCTCCTCGCTGTTGTGGGAAGCGCGCTGGTGCTGGGCACCACCGCCCTGGTCAACGCTTATTTGTGGCCGCCCAAGGTGGCTGAGCAGTATGCGCTCGATAACCACATCACAATTCCGTCCGGTATCGAGGACAAGGATGGACTGGCCATTTGCATGGCAGGCGACAAGGTCGTTCGCTGCATCGACGGCCTGAGCTATCAAACCGGTTATCCCATTCCGGTTCTGATCGCCCTGACGGTCGGCTTCATCATGACCTTCATCGCCACGCGCACGCGTTTTGGCCGCTACATTTTTGCAACTGGCGGCAATCCGGAAGCCGCGGAGCTTGCCGGTATCAACACCAAGCGCCTGACTGTGATGGTGTTCACACTGATGGGCGCCCTGGTGGGTGTTTCGGCCAACATTGCATCGGCCCGCCTCGACGCGGCGACCACCGCCCTCGGCACGCTCAGCGAACTCTATGTGATTGCCGCCGCCGTCATCGGCGGCACGTCGCTGGCGGGCGGTTTGGGTACGATTTACGGAGCGATATTGGGAGCGCTGCTCATGCAGTCGCTGCAGTCCGGCATGGCGCTCCTGAACTTCGATTCCGCATACACCAATATCGTCGTGGGCATTGTGCTGGTCCTCGCCGTGTTTGTCGATCAAGTTTACCGCCGCCGCGTGAAGTAAGGGGAGGATGAGATGGCAGTCAAGAAAACGCCGGCGAAGAAACCGACCGCCCCGGCCACCAAGCCGGCGCGTGAGCCGGTCGCAGCGAAAGCCGAAGCGAGAAGGCCCGCAACGCAAACCCGCGGAACACCACTCGTCGAAATGCGCGATATGTCGATCGCCTTCGGCGGCATTAAGGCGGTCGACCATGCCTCGGCCGACCTCCATCCGGGCGAGGTCGTGGGCCTGCTCGGCCACAATGGCGCGGGCAAGTCGACGCTCATCAAGATCCTGTCGGGCGCTTACCGGCGCGATCATGGCGACATTTTCATCAATGGTGAAAAGGTAACGATCGACAATCCGCGCGATGCCAAGGCGCTCGGCATAGAGACCATTTACCAGACCCTGGCTCTCGCCGATAATGTCGACGCCGCCGCCAATCTTTACCTGGGCCGCGAACTGCTGGGCAAGTTCGGCACGCTCGACGATGTGGCCATGGAAGCCGAATGCCGCAAGGTGATGGGAAGGCTCAACCCCAACTTCCGGCGCTTCAAGGATCCGGTGAAGGCCCTCTCCGGCGGCCAGCGCCAGTCGGTGGCCATCGCCCGCGCCATCCACTTCAATGCCCGCATCCTGATTATGGACGAGCCCACCGCGGCCCTCGGCCCCCAGGAAACCGCCCAGGTCGGCGAGCTGATCAAGCAGCTCAAGGCGGAAGGCATCGGCATCTTCCTGATCAGCCACGACATCCACGATGTCTTCGACCTCGCCGACCGCGTCTCGGTGATGAAGAACGGCCGTGTCGTCGGCACGGCCAGCGTCAAGGACGTGACCAAGGACGAGGTTCTCGGCATGATCATTCTCGGCAAATGTCCGCCCGGCGCCATACCGGGACCGGGAGCCATCCGCGACGCCGCCTGAGGGCGCCGCGAATTGGCTATTGAACTATTTAGTTACTTAGGGCATGGATATCGGTGCGGCATCGCAAGACATGCCCGGAACCTTCCAGAAGCCCGTGCGCCGGAGGCACGGGCGGCAAGACGGAAAAATGGCATTGATCCGGATGCCGGTAAGTTCGCAACCAAAGGGAGAATTCAAATGTTGCGCAAGTTTCTGTTGACAACGGCGGCGGTCATGGGCCTGACCGCCATGGCCCACGCCGATGAAGTGGAAGTGCTGCACTGGTGGACCTCGGGCGGCGAAGCGGCCGCCCTCGAAGTCCTGAAAAAGAACCTCGAGAGCCAGGGTGTGACCTGGAAAGACATGCCGGTGGCCGGCGGCGGCGGTGAAGCCGCCATGACGGCGCTGCGCGCCCGCGTCACCGCCGGCAATCCGCCCACCGCCGTGCAGGCGCTGGGCTTCGACATCACCGACTGGGCCAAACAGGGCGTGGTGGGCGATCTCAACGACGTCGCCAATGCCGAGGGCTGGGACAAGGTGGTGCCGCCGGCGCTGCAGGCCTTCTCGAAATACGACGGCAAGTGGATCGCGGCACCGGTAAACGTCCACTCCACCAACTGGGTGTGGATCAACAAGGCGGCGCTCGATGCGGCCGGCGGCAAGGCGCCGGAAAGC
>JANMQL010000399.1:0-8875 GCA_031370475.1 Hyphomicrobiales bacterium
CAAGGTGGCGCTTGATGCGGCCGGCGGCAAGGCCCCGGAAAGCTGGGACGAGCTTGTCGCTGTTCTCGACAAGATGAAGGCCAACGGCATCACCCCGATCGCCCATGGCGGCCAGGCTTGGCAGGACGCGACGATCTTCGACGGAGTCGTGCTCTCCCTCGGCACCGACTTCTACAAATCCGCCTTCATCGATCTCGACCCGGCAGCACTTGGCGGGGAGAAGATGGTGGAAGCCTTCAACCGCATGGCCAAGCTGCGTTCCTATGTCGACGACAACTTCTCCGGCCGCGACTGGAACCTCGCCTCCGCCATGGTGATCGAGGGCAAGGCCGGCATGCAGATGATGGGCGACTGGGCCAAGGGCGAATTCCTCAAGGCCGGCAAGGTTCCGGGCAAGGACTTCGTCTGCATCCGCTTCCCCGGAACCCAAGGCGCCGTCACCTTCAACTCCGACCAGTTCATGATGTTCAAGGTCGGCGATGCCCAGAAGAACGCTCAGCTTATGATGGCCTCGGACATCGAAAGCCCGGCCTTCCAGTCGGCCTTCAACGTGGTCAAGGGCTCGGTGCCCGCCCGCACCGACGTTCCCAACGACGCCTTCGACGATTGCGGCAAGAAGGGCATGGCCGATCTCGCCGACGCCAGCAAGAACGGCACGCTGTTCGGCTCCATGGCCCACGGCCATGCCGCTCCGGCGGCGATCAAGAACGCCGTCTATGACGTGGTGACCCGCCACTTCAACGGCGAGATGGACGCCGCCGCCGCCGCCAAGGCGCTGGCCGAAGCCGTCGCCGCCGCCAAGGGCTGATGACAACCGGGGGCTCCGGCACGAGCCGGGGCCCCTTTACCGACCTGGGGGCGCCTTGTCCGGCACAGCTTCACAATCGCCGCAAGCATTGCTGCGGGAATTTCTCCCGAAGCTGGTGCTGGCGCCGAGCTTCGCCCTCATTCTGCTGTTCGTCTACGGCTTCATCCTGTTCACCGGGGTCCTGTCCTTTACCGGCTCGAAACTTCTGCCCGACCTTACCACCTGGGTCGGCTTCGGAAACTATGTCCGCCTGTTCAATCATCCCAATTGGTGGACGGCGCTCCGCAATCTGGCGATCTTCGGCACGCTCTACATCTTCATTTGCAGTGTCCTGGGGCTTGGCCTCGCCATCCTGCTCGACCAGAAGATCCGCGGCGAAGGTTTTCTGCGCCCCATCTATCTCTATCCCATGGCGCTCTCCTTCATCGTCACCGGCGTCGCCTGGAAATGGTTTCTCGATCCCGGCATCGGGCTTGAGCATGTGATGCAGTATTGGGGCTGGGAGTCCTTCTCATTCCGCTGGATCAAGGATGGCCGCTTCGCTATCTATACCATCGTCATTGCGGCGATCTGGCAATCCTCCGGCTTCGTCATGGCCATGTTCCTGGCGGGCTTGCGCGGAGTCGACAACGAAATCATCAAGGCAGCCCAAATCGACGGCGCTTCCAACTGGACGCTATACCGCCGCATCATCATTCCGCTGATGCGGCCGGTGTTTCTTTCGGCCTTCGTGGTGCTCGCCCATCTCGCCATCAAGTCCTACGACCTGGTCGTCGCCATGACCGACGGCGGGCCGGGCACCGCCACCTGGACGCCCGCGCTCTTCATGCAGAAATTCACCTTCGGCAGGAACGAAATGGGCATGGGTGCGGCCTCCGCCATGATCATGCTGATGATGATCGCCGCCATCATCGTGCCCTATCTCTATTCCGAGCTCGGCGGGGACAGGCGCCGATGAGCGGCTCCACCCCCGATACCGCGGTGCGCACCGGACCTCTCGTCCGTGCCCTGGTTTACGCGCTGCTCATTCTCTTCGCCGTCTATTACCTTCTGCCGCTCTATGTGATGCTGGTCAATTCGCTGAAGCCTCTCGACGAAATCCGTCAGGGCAACATGCTGTCCCTGCCGCACACTTACACGATCGAACCCTGGCTGAGTGCCTGGTCCACCGCCCAGATCGGCGTGCAGCCGACCGGCCTCAGGCCCTATTTCATCAATTCAATCCTCATGGTCGTGCCGGCGGTTTTCATTTCAACGATGCTCGGCGCCCTCAATGGCTATGTGCTGACCAAGTGGCGCTTCCGGGGCGACAACGCGGTCTTCACGCTGATGCTGCTGTCCTGTTTCATTCCCTTCCAGATCGTGCTCATCCCGTCGGCGAAGATTCTCGGCCTCGTGGGTCTGGCCGGAACCGTCTCGGGACTGGTTATGATCCATGCCATCTACGGCCTCGGCTTCACCACCTTGTTCTTCCGCAATTATTACGAGGCATTCCCGACCGAACTGGTGCGTGCCGCCATGATCGACGGGGCGGGTTTCTTCCAGATTTTCCGCCGCATCCTTCTGCCCAGCTCCGGCCCGATCATCGTCGTTACCGTCATCTGGCAGTTCACCAATATCTGGAATGACTTTCTCTTCGGCGTGTCGTTCTCCGACTCCGACTCGCAGCCGATGACGGTGGCCCTCAACAATCTGGTCAATTCCTCGACCGGCGTTAAGGAATACAACGTACATTTCGCCGGCGCCATTCTGGCGGCGCTGCCGACGCTCTTCGTTTATATCGTCTCGGGCCGCTATTTCGTCCGTGGGCTGATGGCAGGATCGGTTAAGGGCTAGTCATGGCATTCCTCGAAATCAAGAATCTCGAGAAGAAATTCGGCGCCGTCGATGTGCTGAAGGGTATTTCGCTGGAGATCGAGGAAGGCGGTTTTCTGGTTCTCGTCGGCCCCTCGGGCTGCGGCAAGTCGACCCTGCTCAACACCATCGCCGGGCTCGAGTCGGTCACCTCGGGCGAAATCCGCATCGCCGGCAAGCGGGTGAACGAACTGCATCCCTCGCGGCGCGACATCGCCATGGTGTTCCAGTCCTACGCGCTCTATCCCAACATGACGGTGGCCGGCAACATCGCCTTCGGCATGGAAATCCGCGGCGTGCCCAAGGACGAACGCGACCGGGCGATCAAGGAGGTGGCCGACACCCTGCAGATCGGCCACCTGCTGGCGCGCAAGCCTTCGCAACTTTCCGGCGGCCAGCGCCAGCGCGTCGCCATGGGCCGCGCCCTGGTCAGGCGTCCGCTGGTGTTCCTGTTCGACGAGCCGCTCTCCAATCTCGACGCCAAGCTGCGCGTCGACATGCGGATCGAGATCAAGCGCCTGCACCAGGCGATGAAGACGACGATCGTCTATGTCACTCACGACCAGATCGAGGCGATGACGCTGGCCAGCAAGATCGCCGTGCTCAAGGACGGCGTGCTGCAGCAGTTCGGCACTCCGGCGGAAATCTACAACCGCCCGGATAACATATTCGTCGCCGATTTCATGGGCTCGCCGGCGATGAACCTGCTCGCCGCCGATGTCGAGGCCAAGGGCAAGAAGGTGACGCTCTCTCTCGCCCAAGGCGCCGGGCGGCCGCTGAAGCTCGATGTCTCTTTCGCCCCACTTGCGGCTTTCGCCGGCCGGAAGGTGGTGTTCGGCATCCGTCCCGAGGCGATCACCGATCCCGACGGCGCCGACCGTCTGTCGAAGAATGTCATCGAGGCGCCCTGCGTCATCGAAGTGGTGGAGCCGGCCGGTGCCGACACTTTCGCGGTCACCAATCTCGGTGGCAAGCAGGCGGTGGCGCGGCTCCGGGCCGATGCCAATGTGGCGCCGGGCAAGATCATGAAGCTCGCCTTCAATCTCGACAAGGCGGTGTTCTTCGATCCGGATACTCAGCTCAGGATCGGCTGAAGCGGCTTGCGGCTGAGTTGACCAACTCCACTCTAGTCCGTCATCCCGGCGAAAGCCGGGACCTCCTGAGTCCTATCGGCATGCACTGTGCGGCCGGAGAGCGCTCGATGGGTCCCGGCTTTCGCCGGGATGACGTATTGTGGAGCAAATGCCTGCTAGGTCGAAGAGGCGAACCGCTCCTTGCAGGCATCGAGAGTTTCGGCGATGGGCCGCTGCCACCAGTTACGCTCCGAAAAAATCTCGGCCTCGACCAGACCGTCATAGCCCGCCTGCTCGATCAGGCGGCGAATGCCGGGAATATCGATGACGCCGTCGCCCATCATGCCGCGGTCGTTGAGCACATCCACGGTCGGCACCAGCCAGTCGCAGACATGAAAGCCGAAAATGCGCGTCCGCGCTCCCGCCCGGGCGATGTCGCGGGCGAGATTAGGGTCCCACCAGACATGGTAGACGTCGATGCAAGTGCCGAGCCATGGGTCCGCGGCAACGCCTTCGATCGCCTCGCACATATCGAGCGCTTCGGAGAGGAGAGACAGGCAACTGCGCTCCGCCGCATAGACGGGATGCAGCGGCTCGAGCGCGATCCTGACGCCGAGCTTGCGGCCGGTCTCGACCAGCGGGCCGGTTGCCTCCGCCACCTGGGCGCGGGCCGCGGCGATATCCTTGGAACCCACCGGCAATCCGCCCACCACCATGACGAAGGATTGCGCACCCAGCACCGCCGCATCGGCCAGCGCCCGGCGGTTGGCCTCGACATTGGCCAGGAAGCCGGCCCGGTCCGCCGCCGGAATATAGGTGCTGCGGCAATAGCCGGTGACCTTAAGGCCCGCCTCGCGGATGCGCCGGGCGATGGCCGCCACATCCTTGCCTTCGATCTCGCGCCGCCACGGTGCGATGCCGCCGAAGCCCGCTTGCGCCACCGCCTCGATGGCATATTCGATGGGCGTCTGAAATCCCAGCGTCGCCGTGTTGATGGCGCAAAGTTCCGGATGTCCCGCGAGGTCTCGCATCACAGGCCATGGATCGCGAGAAGCTGCTTCATGCGCTTTACCGCCAGATCGGGCCTGCGCAGGAGCCGCGCCCGGTCGGCCAGCCGGAATATGCCGGCGAAATAGGGCAGGGGCCGCATCGCCTGGGCGCCATTGACCATGATGAAATGGTCCTGATGGCCGTTGAGCCAGGCGAGGAAGACGATGCCGGTCTTGTAATATTGGGTGGGCGGCCGGAAGATGAGCCGCGACAGGGGAACCGTCGGATCGAGCAGGGCGTGGAACTTTTTGGCATCTCCCCTGGCCAGCGCCGCCAGGCCCTGCGAGGCGGCGGGTGCGATGGCGTCGAATATGCCGAGCAGGGCGTGCGAATGGCCCCGGGCGTCGCCTTCGATCAATTCGGGATAGTTGAAATCGTCGCCCGTATACATCTTGACCGGGGCCGGAAGCCTGCGCCGCATGTCGATTTCCTTCCGCGCATCAAGCAAGGAAATCTTGATGCCGTCGACCTTGGTGAGATTGGCGCCGATCACGTCGAGACAGGTCTTCATGGCGCGGGCGAAATCGTTGGCGCCCCAATAGCCCTTGAGCGCGGGATCGAACATCTCGCCCAGCCAATGCAGGATGACCGGATGCTCGGCGTCGGCCAGCACCCGCGAATAGACCTTGATGTAATCGTCCGGCGATTTGGCGGCGCGCGCCAAGGCCCGGCTGGCCATCAGGATGATACGCCCGCCGAGCTTCTGGATGGCCTGCAATTGCTCGAGATAGGCGATGACCACGTCGTCGAGCGAATGCGCCTGGCGCGGATCGAGATGGTCGGTGCCGCAGCCCGAATAGATAAGTGCGCTTTTCCCGGTCCCGGCGTCTTTCAGCGAACGCGAGATGAGCTCGAGCGCCCGGTCCCAGTCAAGCCCCATGCCGCGCTGCGAGGTGTCCATGGCCTCGGCGATGCCGAAGCCCTGATCGAGCAGATAGCGCCGGTAGGCAAGCGTCGATTTCCAGTCGATGGCGGGTTTGCCCGAGGGATCGGCATTGCTTCTGGGATCGACCACGACATGGGCGGCGGCGAAGGCGATGCGGTTAAAGGGCGCCCGCGGCTTGCGCAGGGCCAGCGGTTCGCCGGCGAGGCGATAGGTTTCAGGCCCGCCCTTGGGCGTGGGAAGTTGAATCTTCATGGTCAGTATCTCACGGTGAGAAGGCCGGCATCGGCCTGGATCACTTGTCCCGTTGTGTAGGGCAGGAGGCCCTTGGCAAGAGTGGCGGCGATGCGGCCCACTTCCTCCGGCTTGCCGAAGCGCTTGATGACGGTAAGGCCCTCGTCGATCAGCTTGTCGTAGCGCGCCTTGGACGGCGCCGTCATGTCGGTTTCGATGAAGCCCGGCTGGATTTCATAGACGCCGATGCCGTCGTTGGAAAGCCTGGCCGCGAACAGCTTCGACATCATCGAGACGGCCGCCTTGGAGATGCAGTACTCGCCGCGCGCGGTCGACACGGCGACCGCATTGGAAGATGAAATCGTCACGATGCTGCGGTGCGCCTCGGTCCGGCAATTGAGCAGCCGCCGGGCGAAAGTCTGGGTGAGAAAGAAGGTGCCGCGGGTGTTGATGTCGAGGCAGCGGTCGTAGCTTTCTGCCGTCACCTCGAGCAGGTCGCCGCGGCTCATCACCGAGACGCCGGCATTGTTGACGAGAGTGGTCAACGGGCCGATGGCCGCCTCGGCGGCGTCCAGGATGCGCGCGTGGCCGGCGGCGTCGGAAATATCACCCACCACCGCGGCCGACTTGCGCCCCATGGCTGCAATCTCGCTTGCCACGGCACACAGTTCGTCCGACTGCACGACATCGTTGACGGCGACGTCGAAGCCTTCCCCGGCGAGAGTCAGGGCGATGGCCTTGCCGATGCCGCGCCGGGCGCCGGTGACGAGGGCGGCGCCGGTCACGACTGGGCCTCGATCTTCTTCAGCACCTCCGGCGTGCAGACCAGGCGCAGCACGGTGCGGGTGTTGAAATCGAGCCGCTCGGCCAGGGCCCGCTCGCTCATCAAATCGCGCTCGAACACGATCGAGCCGGTGAAACGGTTGGTGAGATAGTAATAGCCGATGGCCGCGATGGTGATGTTGATCTGCACCTGATCGAGGCCCTTGCGGAACAGGCTCGCCGCAGCGCCGCGCTCCAAGAGCTTCTTCATGCGTTCGACGAAGGGCCGGCTCATCTCGCGGATGCGGGCCGAATCCTTGATGTGCCTGGCGCGGTGCAGGTTCTCGCTGTTGACCAGCGTGATGAATTCCGGATTGTCGAGATAATATTTCCAGGTGAAGGCGACCAGCTTCCTGAGCGCCTCGACCGGATCGAGCCGGTCGAGCTCGAGCTTCGCCTCGGCGGCGCGGATGTCGCCATAGGCCTCCTCCAGCACGATGCGGAACAGCTCTTCCTTGTTGCCGAAATAATGGTACATCATGCGCTTGTTCGACTTGGCGCGCAGCGCGATGTCGTCGACCCGGGCGCCGCCCAGGCCCTTGCGGGCGAATTCCGCCTTGGCCGCCGCCAAGATGCGCAGCCGCGTGGCCTCCGGATCGCGGGTCTTCCGGGTTGTTTTCGCCTGCATGGCGCGCCTCGCCCTCCCCCGGCTTGATATAACGAACCGGTTAGTTATAATTAGCCGAAGGCCGGATTCCTGGCAAGAGCGGCGGCGGGAAGGAAAAGATGTACGATTATGTCATCATCGGCGGCGGTTCGGCGGGTTGCGTCCTGGCCGCTCGCCTCAGCGAGATGGCCGATGCCAAGGTGCTGCTGCTGGAAGCGGGTCCGCGCGACCGCGATCCCTTCATCCATATGCCGGTCGGCTTTTTCAAGATGACCGGCGGTCCGCTGACCTGGGGCTATGAGACCGCACCCTTGCGCCACGCCAACAATCGCGTCGCCGTCTATCCGCAGGCCCGGGTGCTGGGCGGCGGCAGTTCGATCAATGCCGAAATCTATACCCGCGGCTGCCCCGAGGATTACGATGCGTGGGTTTCGGAATTCGGCTGCAAGGGCTGGGGCTGGAAGGACTTGAAGCCCTATTTCGTCAAGTCGGAAGGCAACACCAGGCTGGGCGGCAGCGAGCATGGCGTCGATGGCCCGCTCGCCGTTTCCGACCTTGTCAGTCCCAACCGCGTGTCGCTCGCCTATGTGCAGGGCTGCATGGATTTCGGCATGCCGCACAATCCGGATTTCAATTCCGGCAAGCAGGAGGGCGCCGGCCTCTATCAGACGACGATCCGCGACGGCCGCCGCTGCAGCGCGGCGGTCGCCTATCTGAGGCCAGCGAAGCATCGGCCGAATCTCACTATCAGGACCAGCGTTTTCGTTACCCGCATTCTTGTCGAGAAGGGTAGAGCCGTGGGCGTCGAGATCATCGAAGGCGGCCGCCCGCAGCGCATCGAGGCCAAGAGCGAAGTAATCCTGACCGCCGGCGCCATCGGCTCGCCCAAGCTGCTGATGCTGTCCGGTATCGGCCCCGCCGCGCATCTGAAGGAAAAGGGCGTGGCTGTCATTCACGATCTGCCGGGCGTCGGCCGGAATCTGCACGATCATTTCTCCACCGATGTCACCTGGGTGCTGAACGGGCCGCATTCCTACGACAAATACAAGAAGCTGCACTGGAAGGCCTGGGCCGGGCTGCAATATGTGCTGTTCCGCACCGGGCCGGTCGCCTCAAATATCGTCGAGGCGGGAGCCTTCTGGTGGAGCGACCGCAAGGAGAAGACCCCCGATTTGCAATTTCATTTCCTCGCCGGCGCCGGCGTCGAGGAGGGCGTGGGGACCGTGCCGGGCGGCAACGGCGCCACCTGCAATTCCTATCATACGCGTCCGCGCTCGCGCGGCAGCGTCACGCTGCGTTCCGCCGATCCGGCCGATGCCCCCATCGTCGATCCCAATTCCTTCGCCGAGCCCTACGACCTCGACCGCCACATCGATGCGATCAAGATTACCCAGGAAGTGGGCCGCACCCGGTCGATGCGCCGCTTCGTGACGAGCGAACATTTCCCCGGGCCCGCCTGCAAGACCAGGAAGGATTACGTCGAGGCGGCGCGCGCCAATGCCCGCTCGTCCTACCACCCAGTCGGCACCTGCAAGATGGGATCG
>JANMQL010000408.1:0-8057 GCA_031370475.1 Hyphomicrobiales bacterium
GCCACCTACCATCTGCTCTCGGCCCGCCGCCTCAAGCTGATGAAGCGCGAGGCGATCGTCGTCAACACCTCGCGCGGCGAGGTGATCGACGAAAACGCGCTAGCCCGCATGCTCGAGGCGGGCGAGCTTGGCGGCGCCGGCCTCGACGTCTTCGAGCACGAGCCCGCCGTCAATCCGCGCCTGCTCAAGGTCAAGAACGCCGTGCTCTTGCCGCACATGGGCTCGGCCACCCTCGAGGGCCGCATCGACATGGGCGAGAAGGTGATCATCAACATCAAAACTTGGGTCGACGGCCACAACCCGCCCGACCGGGTGCTGCCGTCGATGCTGTGAAGATTTGCCTGAGCCGTTTTTCAGCGGCCCATCATTCCTTCTTCGTCTCGCCTGTTTGTGATTCCTCTGGCGGAATCGCCGGGGCAAGAACCGTCGCATTGCGCATGCTGATCTTCACCCGTTTTACCCGGCGCGGATCGGATTCGACGATTTCGAATTCAAGGCCGCTATCGTGGCGGACGATTTCGCCGCGCGGCGGCACCCGTCCCGCCATCTTGAACACCAGGCCGGCCAGCGTGTCGGTCTCCTCGTCGTCTTCGCCGGTCAGAAAATCCACGCCGAGCAGTTCCTCCAGTTTCTCGATGGCGACGCGCCCGTCGGCGGCATAGACGCCCTCGCCCAGCGGCTTGATCAGATTTTCTTCGTCGGTGTCGTGTTCGTCGGAAATATCGCCGACGATCTGCTCGACCAGATCCTCGATCGACACCAGCCCGTCGGTGCCGCCATATTCGTCGATGACGATGGCGAGATGAATGCGGCTCGCCTGCATCTTGATCAGGAGATCGGCGGCCGGCATCGATGGCGGCACGAACAGCACCTCGCGGTACAGCCCCGCTTGTTTCACGGCAAGCGCCAGGTCCGCCGCCCGGATCGACAAGGACGGCGCCGCGGGCTTGGCCGCCTTACTCTTGCGCCGCTTGGCGCCCTTCGCCGCCATCCAGCCCATGAAATCCTTGACATGCACCATGCCGGCGATGTCGTCGGGGGTTTCGCGGTAGACCGGCAGGCGCGAATGATTGGCTTCGATGAAGCGCTGCAGCAGATCGTGCATTGTAGCCGTATCCTCGATCGCCACGATGTCGGCGCGCGGCACCATGACATCGGCGACCCGGAGCCCGGCGAATTCAATGATGTTGAGCATCATCGATTTGGCTTCTTGCTTGAAACTTTCGCCCGGATATTGCGCTTCATGGGTTTCGATGGCGCCTTCCAGGCTCGCGCGCAGACCGATATCGCGGCTGCCGAACAGCCTTGCCTTCAGCCGCTTCCACCAGCCGTCCTTGCGCGGCTCCGGGGCCTGTCCGCCATTCTCCGTGTCAGTGTCGCTCATAGGGATCCGCGATTCCAAGCTGCTTCAGGATCGTGCGCTCTAGCGCTTCCATAATCTCCGCCTCGGTCTCGGTTTCGTGGTCTTGACCGAGCAGATGGAGGACCGCATGCACGATAAGGTGTGTTGCGTGGTGGGGCAACGGCTTGCCCTGTTCTTCCGCCTCGCGCGCCACCGTCCCGAAACCCAGTACGATATCGCCGAGGGGTCTGGGTTCGCCTTCCGGCACTGGCGGGCCGGCGGGCGCCGGGAAGGACAATACATTGGTGGGCTTCGCTTGGCCGCGCCATTGGCGGTTGATTTCGGCAACCGCTGCATCGCCGGTGAAAAGAATGGCGAGCGAGACAGATTGCGGCCCGGAATAGGCCCCCCACAATGCCGCATGTGCGGCGCGGCGTGCGAGCTTCTCAAGGTCCGGGATGGCATCCCAACCGCTGTCGTCGGCTACGATGCTGACCGTCATTTCTTCGGCTTGGCCGTCTTCCTGTCATAGGCCGCGACGATGCGGCCGACCAGAGCATGGCGCACGATGTCGTCATTGCCGAAGGCGATTTCGGCAACCCCCTGGACGCCCTTGAGCGTTGTCACCGCATCCGCCAGACCGGATGTGACACCGGTAGGCAGATCGACCTGGGAGGGGTCGCCGGTCACCACCATGCGTCCGCCCTCGCCGAGTCTGGTGAGGAACATCTTCATCTGCAGCGGCGTGGTGTTCTGGGCCTCGTCGAGAATGATGAAGGCGGAAGACAGTGTCCGGCCGCGCATGAAGGCGAGCGGCGCGATCTCGATCTGGTTTTCGGCCAGGCCCTTGGCGACGAGGCTCGCCGGCATCACGTCGTAGAGCGCGTCATAGAGCGGGCGCAGATAGGGATCGACCTTTTCCTTCATGTCGCCGGGCAGAAATCCCAGCCGCTCGCCCGCCTCGACGGCGGGGCGCGACAACACGATGCGGTCGACATCCCCGTTCATCAGGGCTTCCGCCGCGCAGGCGACCGCCAGATAGGTCTTGCCGGTGCCGGCCGGCCCGGTGCCGAACACCAGTTCGTTGCGCCGGATTGCTTCCACATAATTGCGCTGCATCGGCGTGCGCGCCATGACCAGCTTGCGCCGGGTTCTGACCGCGGCACCATCATTCTCGTCCGCCGCCGTCTCCCGCATGCGGATTGCTCCTTCGACATCGCCGCGCGTCACCTCCAGCCCGCGCCGCGCCCGGCTGTAGAGCGAGGATAGCACATCGCGCGCCGCATCGCGCGCCGCCGCATGGCCTCGCACCGCCACGCGGTTGCCGCGCGGCGTGATGTCGACGCCGAGCCGGTGCTCGACCAATGCCAGATTTTCGTCATGCTCGCCGCACAGGAGCGACAGGAGCCGGTTGTCGTCGAAAGCCAGGGTAAGGATATCGCGCTCGGCGGGATCGGCGCCGGACCGGGCGCTGGTGATGTCGTTCGCACTGACAGGGCGATTCAACGGTGTGTGTCTCCAGAATCAGTCATGCCGCGTCCTTATAATGGCCCGAAAGACTGTTGGTTCCAACACCGTCAATATGCGCCTCCACGATCTGGCCCACGGTTAATTTTGCCCCGTCGAGATGCACGGCCTGCAAATACGGTGAACGGCCCATCAACTGGCCCGGGTCTCGGCCGGGTTTTTCCAGCAAAATCGGGAGCCTACGGTTGACGCAGGCGGCATTGAAATCGCTTTGCTGGCGCTGCAGCAATGCCTGAAGTTCATGAAGCCGGGCCAGCTTGACCGGCTCCGGAACCTGGTTTTCTGCCTCCGCCGCCGGGGTTCCCGGCCGCGGCGAGTATTTGAAGGAATAGGCCGCGGCGTAGCGGACCTCGCGGACCAGCTCCAGCGTCCGGGCAAAATCGGCCTCCGTCTCGCCCGGAAAGCCGACGATGAAATCGCCGGAAATGGCGATATCGGGCCGCGCCTTGCGGACGCGCTCGATGAGCCGCACATAAAATTCCGCCGTGTGCCCGCGGTTCATCGCCTTGAGGACCGCGTCGCTTCCCGCCTGCACCGGCAGATGCAGATAGGGCATGAGCTTGCGGTTGCCACCGTGGGCGGCGATCAAGTCATCGTTCATGTCGCGCGGATGGCTGGTCATGTAGCGAAGCCGCTCGATACCATCGATCCGTGACAATTTTGCGATGAGACCGGCCAGCGACACCGTCGCGCCATGTGAATCGAGGCCGTGATAGGCATTGACGTTCTGCCCGAGCAATGTGACTTCACGCACCCCCGCCTCCGCCAGGCGGCGGGCCTCGGCTTCGATCTGCGTTACACCGCGCGAGAATTCGGCGCCGCGCGTATAGGGCACCACGCAAAAGGTGCAGAACTTGTCGCAACCTTCCTGCACCGTGAGAAAAGCCGTCACCGCCTTGCCGACCGTCTTGCGCTGGCCGAGCCCGTCGAACTTGTCTTCGGCCGGAAATTCCGCCTCGACGACGGCCCGCCCCGTATCGGCGCGGCGCTCCAGCAGTTGCGGCAGGCGGTGGTAGGTCTGCGGCCCGAACACCAGATCGACGGCGCGCTCGCGGCGCACGATCTCCTCGCCTTCGGCCTGGGCCACACATCCCGCCACCGCGATCAGCATATCTTGGCCCCGTGCCTGACGGTTCTGTTTCATCCGCCTGATCTTGCCGAGTTCCGAATAGACCTTCTCCGCCGCCTTCTCGCGGATGTGGCAGGTGTTGAGAATGACGAGGTCGGCCTCTTCCGCTGTCGCCGTCTCGGCATAGCCCAGGGGAGCGAGTGTTTCGCGCATGCGCTCGCTGTCATAGACATTCATCTGGCAGCCATAGGTCTTGACGAAGACTTTCTTGGGGCTCGAGATCATGGCGCTCTGCTAGCCTATTTCCCGGCCGCCGTGAAGCGCGCTCACCAGGCCCCGACGCACCACGGTCTCGGCGCCGGCCGCAATGGCCTTGCGGTCCCCGTCGGGCGCCAGCGGCGGATGACAGATGACCGTCACCTCCATGGGGCCGCTGGCCAGGGCCTGCCACAGATGCGGCGGCAATTCCATATCGCCATACCAGGCATAAAGTGGCCTGAGCCTCCCGGTCATCGGCATGTTGCGCTGGCCGTCATAGGCGATGGTTACCGGCTGCACCCTCACGCCCGGCAATTCGGCGGCGCCGAACAGGGCGCTTCTGAACGGCAGGACCCGGGTTCCGTCGCTCGAGGTTCCCTCGGCGAACAGCACCAGAATATCGCCGGCCTTGAGCCGCTCTTGAATTTCGTCGCGGCCGGCGCCGGTGGCATGCCGCCGGTCCCGGTCGATGAACACGGTGCGCTGCAGCCTGGCCAGCGATCCGAAGAACGGCCAGCCATTTACCTCGCGTTTGGCGATGAAGGAGACGGGAGTCACGGCGCTCAAAATGACGATATCGAGCCAGCCCGCATGATTGGCGGCGATCAGCGCCGGGCCGTGGGCGGCGGGCTCGCCCAGCACCTTGAGCCGCACGCCCAATATGCGCAGCACCACGCGGTGATAATGCATGGGAAAGCGCCGGGCCATGGCCGGCCAAAACCACACGAAAAGCTGCTGCAGTGGCATCAACGGCAGGGTGAAGGCGGCGAAGGTCGCCAGAATGAGCGGTGGCCGCAGCCGGCTCATGGTGCAATCGCCTTGCGCATGACGATGGCATCCTCGCGGCCCCCGCGGCGTTCGTAGTAATTGCGCCGCCGCCCCGCCTCGACGAATCCGCACGCCCCATAAAGCGTCCGCGCCGCTTCGTTCGAGTCCGCCACTTCAATGAACAGCGATGCCACTCCCAGCACGGCAAGCCGCGCCGCTTCGTGGGCAATCAGTTTTCCAGCGATGCCACGCCGCCGCGCCACGGGTCTTGTACCGATGGTGATGATTTCCGCCTCATCGGTGGCGCGGCGGAGCAGCGCGAGACCCACCGGCTCGTCTTTCGCAAGCGCCAGCGCGGCAAAGGCGCCGGGCATGGCCATGAGCTTGGCAAATTCCTCCGCACTCCACGGCACGTCGAAGCATTCGGCGTGCAGCGCCGCCAGCACAGGTGCATCCGCTGCCAAAGCTTCGCGGATGACAATCGCGGCAGCCGGCCGTTGTGGCTTTGCATCCGGCACACGGAGATAAAGGGGAGCCGGCATGGAACCGGTGGCAGATGCGGCGAACGCCAAGGACAGAAAATTTGCCGCGACTGGCAGATCGCCGGCCCGGCTTCGCGTCAGGTCGCCGCGGCCGGACGCCTCAAACACACGCTCGGCCCCGCTGCCGAGAATGTAGCAAGGTCCATCCGGCAAGAGCTGCGCGGCGCCGGCCGCAGATAATACCGCCGGCTTGCCCACGATCAATCCGCTCTTGAAAAGAGCCACATAGACTTCGTCCTTGCGGGCCTCCGCCGCCACCAAGATCGGCTGATCGCTCTCCGCCTCGTTGGCGGCAATGGCCGAGAGTGTGTCGATGCCGATAACCGGAATATTAAGGGCGAGGCCAAGCCCCCGCGCCATGGCAAGTCCGATGCGGACGCCGGTGAAAGTGCCGGGTCCGATGGTGACGGCGATGCGGTCAAGTCCGGCGAACGCCAGCCCCGCCTCGTCCATCGCCTTGCGCACCATGGGAGCAAGCGCTTCCGCGTGGCCGCGCTCCATCTCGACATGGGCCTTGGCCAGCGCCAAATCATGGCTGCTGTCGCCGACCGCGACCGAGCAGGCGGCCATGCACGTATCGATGGCGAGAAGTTTCATGCCGCGGCGTGATAGGCCGCAGGCCTGGCCGCCGTCAAACCGGGCGCACTTCGCTCACTTCCGGAACGAAGTGGCGCAGCAGGTTCTCGATACCGTGCTTGAGGGTAGCGGTCGAACTCGGGCAGCCGGCGCAGGAGCCCTTCATGTTGAGATAGACGACACCTTCCTTGAAACCCTGGAAAGTGATGTCGCCGCCATCCTGGGCCACCGCCGGCCGCACCCGCGTTTCCAGCAATTCCTTGATGGTCGAAACGATCTGGCCGTCGGCGGCGTCGAAGAATTCCTCGCCCCGGGTCGTCTGGCCTTCATTCTGCTTGAGAACGACCGGCGCTCCTGACAGGTAATGGTCCATGATCAGGCCGAGAATGGCCGGCTTCAGATGCTGCCACTCGCCGCCCGACTTGGAGACGGTGATGAAATCATGGCCGAGAAAAATGCCGGAAACATTTTGCACCGAAAACAGCCGCTGGGCGAGCGGCGAGTCCGCCGCTTCTTCGACGGCCCGGTATTCGCGGGTCGAACCTGGCAGCACCGGCTTGCCGGGGATGAATTTCAGGGTGGCGGGGTTGGGCGTCGCTTCGGTCTGGATGAACATGTCCGATTCCTCTGGTCGGGTATCATATAGGCCAGATTAGAACGGTTTCAAAGTTTCAAATCCGCCGTTCATGGGCTTGACAGCATTCTTCAAATTATGTATTAAACCGATAAGTTAATTAACCGATAGGTTATACACAGTGCCGACTGATCATCTGAGTTCAACCCTCTCCGCCCTTGCCGACCCCACCCGCCGCGCCATTCTGGCCCGCCTCGCCTTGGGCGAAACCACCGTGTCTGAACTGGCCAGGCCCTTCGAGATGAGTCTTCCCGCCGTCTCGAAGCACTTGAAGGTCCTGGAGCACGCCCATCTCATTGAGCGTGGCCGCGAGGCCCAATGGCGCCCCTGCCGCCTCGCGCCGGCCCCTCTGAAGGAAGTCGCCTCCTGGGTCGAGCAATACCGCCGTCTCTGGGAGGAACGCTTCGTTCGGCTGGATGTTTATCTCAAGGAAATCCAGAAAGGACAGAGCGATGACACTGACAAGTGAGGCGATTCTTCCCGCCGACGCGCCGGACTTCATTCTGACCCGGATTTTCGCCGCTCCCCGCGCGCTGGTTTACAAATGCTGGATGGAACCCTCCCATCTCGCCCGCTGGTGGGGGCCGAAGCCCTTCACCTGCCCGGTTTGCGAGATAGACGCGTGCGTCGGCGGGGAATTCCGTCTGGTGATGCGCAGCCCCGACGGTGCCGATTATCCGATGCGCGGTACGTTCCGCGAGATCGTGCCCAATGTGCGGATCGTCAAGGAAGATGACGTCTCGGAGCATTCCGAGGAATGGCACGATATGGTCGACCCGGACCGCAAGGGCCAGGGCAGGCGCAAGATCGATATGCTGACCACCGTGACCTTTGAAGATCATGGCAAAGGTACAAGGGTGACGATCAGAACTCGGTTCCCGTCAGTCAAGCTCCGCGACAATTTTGCCAGGATCGGCATGAAGGAAGGCTGGAGCTCGAGCCTGGAAAAGCTCGAAGATCTGCTCGATGCGATCAAAATTTCCGATCGTGAAATCCACATGACGCGCCTGATCGATGCGCCGCGCGACAGGGTATTCAAGGCTTTCAGCGATCCCAAGGGACTCGCTGTTTGGTGGGGACCCAATGGTTTCACGACCACCACCCACGCCATGGAGTTCCGCGAGGGCGGCAACTGGCGCTATACGATGCACGGACCCGATGGCACCGACTACCCGAACCACGTGGTCTATACGAAGATCGACCCGCCGCAGTCGATCGCCTGGGACCATCATGGCGACGCCGATCATCCGGCGGAATTCAAGGCGGTGATCGGCTTTGTCAGCGAAGCTGGCAAAACCCGCGTGACGCTCAGGATGATTCTCGCCGACGCCCGGCAGCGCC
>JANMQL010000440.1:0-16666 GCA_031370475.1 Hyphomicrobiales bacterium
CGGTGATCGTCAAGGCAACCGCCGGCGGCGGCGGCCGCGGCATGAAGGTGGCGCGCGCGGCGGCCGATCTTGAAATCACCATGAGCACGGCGCAGTCCGAGGCCAAGGCGGCTTTCGGCAACGGCGATGTCTATATCTAGAAATATCTCGAGAAGCCCCGCCATATCGAAATCCAAGTGCTGGGCGACGGCAAAGGCCGCGCCATCCATCTGGGCGAGCGCGACTGCTCGCTGCAGCGCCGGCACCAGAAAATTCTCGAGGAAGCGCATTCGCCCGCCCTCAACGCGGCGCAACGCGAGGAGATCGGCAACCGCGTCGCCAAGGCCATGGCCAAGCTCAGCTATGAAGGGGTGGGCACCATCGAATTTCTCTACGAGAACGGCGAATTCTTCTTCATCGAGATGAACACGCGGCTGCAGGTCGAGCATCCGGTGACCGAATCGATCACCGGTCTCGATCTGGTGCAGGAACAAATCCGCGTGGCGGCGGGAGCCGAGCTGCAATACCGCCAGGAGGACATCACGTTCTCGGGCCATGCCATCGAATGCCGCATCAACGCCGAAAATCCCACCACTTTCGCGCCGTCGCCCGGCCGGGTCGATGCGGTGCATTTTCCCGGCGGGCTTGGCGTGCGGGTCGATTCGGCGCTTTATGCCGGCTACCGGATCCCGCCCTATTACGACAGCCTGATCGGCAAGCTCATCGTCTCGGGCAAGACGCGCACCGAATGCATGATGCGGCTGAAGCGGGCGCTGGGAGAATTCGTCATCGAAGGCATCGAGACGACCATTCCGCTGTTCCAGCAACTGCTGGCCGAGCCCGACATCATCGACGGGCATTACGACATTCACTGGCTGGAGCACTATCTCGCCCGGAGTGTCTGATGACCGTCATCACGCCCCAAATCCTGCTCAGAGCCTATGCGGCGGGCATTTTCCCGATGGCGGAAAGTGCCGAGGACAACGCGCTCTACTGGGTCGAGCCGGAGGAACGCGGCGTCATTCCGCTGGACGGCCTGCGCATCTCGCACTCACTGCGCAAAAAGCTGCGGCAGCGGCGCTTCGAAATTGGCATCGACCGGGATTTCGCCGCGGTGATCGACGCCTGCGCCGCCCGGACGGCGGAGCGCAAGACCACCTGGATCAACGCCCGCATCCGTTCCCTCTATATGCAGCTGCACAAAATGGGCTGCTGCCACTCCGTCGAATGCCGCCGCGACGGCGCGCTGGTGGGCGGCCTGTACGGTGTGCGCATCGGGGCGGCGTTTTTCGGCGAAAGCATGTTTTCGCGCGAGACCGATGCCAGCAAGGTGGCGCTGGTGCATCTGGTGGCCAGGCTCAAGGCCGGCGGCTTCCGGCTGCTCGATGCCCAATTCGTCAATCCGCATCTCACCCGGCTGGGCGCCGTCGCCGTGGCCAAGGCCGATTACCACCGCCTCCTCGAGCCGGCGCTAGAGGCCGACGCGGATTTTCACCGGTTTGCCGGCGACGATGACGCCGAACTGGTTCTCGAACTGGCCGGTCAGTCTTGCGGGTCGCCTTCATCGATTTGATCGCGCAACGTCGACGGATCGGGCGCATCCTCGACCACCGGGGCCGGCGCCTTGGGATCACGGCAGCCGGTCAGCCAGACATCGTAGATAGGATGTTCCACCGCGTTGAGGCCGGGACTTTCGGCAAACATCCAGCCGGAAAATATCCGCTTGTGGGTTTTATCGGTCTCGATTTCGTCGACCTGGACGAAGGACGTCGTCTTGGGTTCCTCGGTGGGGGGCCGCGAATAACAGGCGGCGGGCTTGACGATCAGGCCGCCGAAGGGATGTTCCTGGCCGATGGCGATCTCGAAGGTGGTGGTGATGCCGGTGATCTTGTCGAGGCCGTTGAAGACGGCAATGGGATTGGATATGCGCTCGGCCGCCGCCGGTCCGGTCAGCGCCGCCAAGGCCGCGATGATGGGAAGTAGCCGTTTCATGTCTTCACCGCCTCGACCCGGAGGCGCACATAATCGGCCGTCCAGTTGCCGCGGGCGTCGCAAAGCGCCGGACGCAGCAGGCTCTCGACCTCCGCAACCACGGCTTCCGACTCGCCGCCGAATTGCGCGAAGAATGGCTGGCGAAACAGCTTGAGCCAGGCGGCCATGCCGGTCTTGAGCGGCGTCGGCCGCGGAAACAGGCCGATGCGTCTGACGTCAAATCCGGACTTCACCAGCATGTCGCGATAGACTTCCACCGAAGGAAAAAACCATGGGCCGGCCAGAGAAACATCGCCGCCCCGCCGCATCGCCACCGCCCGCATGGCGGTAACGATGGCCGCGACATTTCCATGCCCGCCAAATTCGGCAACAAAGCGGCCGCCGGGCTTGAGGGCGCGGTGCACGCCGGCGATCACCGCCCCGGCGCGGGTCATCCAGTGCAGGGCCGCGTTGGAGAATACGGCATCGAACTCGCCATCGAATTCCAGCGCCTCGCCATCCATGGGGCGAATGTGGAGACCGCGGGCCCGGGCGGCGGCCAGAAGTTCCTCGCTGACATCGACGCCGGTGACGAGGGCGCCACGGCGCGCCAGTTCCCCGGTCAGGACGCCGTCGCCGCAACCGAGATCGAGAATGCGTTCACCGGCGACGGGCGCCAGCCATTCGAGCGCCGCACCGGCCAAGTCCGAGACGAAACGCGCATGGGCCTCATAGGTGCCGGGTGACCAGCTCTGCCTGCGAACCGGATCAGCCTCGGCTGCCATCATTGGGTCTGGGTATCCGGCGGAGGCTCGCCGCCGCCGCCGTTCTTGCTGCCCGACTTCTCGAATATCGCCTGACTGATCAGCGACCAGATGTCCACCGCGCCCTGGGTGGACGTGATGACGCCGCCTTCGGCAAGCAGGGTTTCGGCGCCACCCGGCTCCAAGGCGATGAAGCGCGATCCCAGCAGACCTTCGGCCGTCACCTTGGCGGTCGTGTCTTCGGTCAGCTTCAGTTGCGGATCGATGGTCATGGTGATGACGGCCTGGAAATTCTCGTAATTCAGCCCCTGAGCCACGACGGTGCCGATCTTGACGCCGGCCATGCGCACGTCGGTGCCGACATTGATGCCTTCGGCATTGTCGAATTCAGCGCTCACCCGGTAGCCGCCGCCACTGCCCTCGCCCGAAGCGGTATAGGCAAACAGGAAGAAGACCGCGGCGATGACCACCACAGCGGCGCCGATAAGGGTTTCAACCGTCGAGTTCTTCATTTCGCGTCTCCGCTTTCACCGCCCCATTTATCGCGGTCAAGGGATTCGGGACAACTGCCAAAATGCGGCGGCTTGAACCACTCACTCGGGCTTCCAGGCCTCATAATCCGGTTCGGCGATTAATGGGCGGGCCGAGCCGACAATGCTGCCAGGTGGCCGATAGGCGGCAGCGGAGCCCGTCAGATTGGCCTGGTGCGGCTGCTGCCAACCGCGTGGAACATAGGATTCCCGGGACGGCGGCGTATCGGTGCGGTGATGCATCCAGCCGTGCCAGCCGGGGGGAATGGCCGAGGCCTCGGCATAGCCGTTGTAAATCACCCAGCGGCGCTCGGCGATCGAATCGGGAATTGCCGATTTGGCCCGGTAATAGCGATTGCCGGATTCGTCGGTGCCGACGAACTGGCCCTTGCGCCAAGTGAAGAACCGCGTGCCGAGCGTCTGGCCGCTCCACCAGGTGAAAAACTGCTTGAGAAATTGCATCGCGGTTGGCGCTCTCTTGCGTTTGAAACGGCGCGGAATATGGCGGAAGCGAGAGGTTTCGTCCAGTACGCAGGAGAAGTCTTCAAGGACGCGCCAGAATTAATGCCTGGGTGACTTTTTCCACGGTGTTTTCGGCGACGATCGCGAGCTTCGGCGAGGCGGCCAAGCTCTGCAGCATGGCCGTGGTTTCCGCACCGGCGGCGGGAAGCGGCGTCGGCACGGCATAAAGGTGAAAGCGCTTGCGCAGTTCCTCGTCCGTCAGGCTGACCAGAAAAATGCCCTGCCCGGCGCCCACCTCTATATCGGTCTTATAAACCCGCACTACCTGCCGGCGCCCGCTATTTCCAGAAACGTTACGAACCATGGTGAGTTTGGCTTTCAGCCCCTCGTGCAAGGCGGGCCGTGGCAAGACTTCATCCAAAGCGGCATTGGGATTGAGATAGGGAATGGCATCGCGCCAGGTCCATTTCGGCGTCTCTGTCCAGCCCGAGGCTGCGAGAGCGTCGCGCAACGGATCGAGGCTGCCCGCCCATTGGGCGAGGAATATCTCCTCGGCCTTGCCGGCCAGATCGATGCGCCGCAGCGGCAGCCGTTTCCAACCACTTTCCTGCCATTGCGCCAGATCGATGTGTTCGGTGAGCTGGCGCGGCGCATAGGCCACTTCGGCATCCTCGTAATCCGCGGCGACATGTAGCGTTCCGGCCACGACGAAGGCCAGAAATCCGGCGCCGAAAAGCCCCAGCGGCATGATGCGGCGCGGCGGAATGGCCTCAATCGCCACGGCGAAGGCCGCTGTCATGACGGCCCCGAAGATCAGCCCGCCGACCACATCGGACAGCCAATGGGCGCCGAGATAGACGCGCGAATAGGCAATTGCGATGACCACGATGCCGCACATCGCATAAACGACGGCACGGCCCCAACGGCCCATGGAATGACTGACCAGCACCGCCAATATACCGAAAATGAGCATGGACATGGTGGCGTGACCCGAGGGGAAGCTGTACATTTCGGCACCGCCATAGAGTTCGATGGGGCGGGGACGCTGGATGCCGTATTTGAGGATGGGTACGAAAATCTTCCCCGCCACAATGGCGATTGCCGCGGCGATGGCGCCTCGATAGGCCCGGCGCCAGACAAGCCAGGTGACGATCACCACGGCCAGAACCGTCAGCACCGCCCCATCGCCCAGCATGGTGATGGTGGTCATCAATTCATCGGCCGGCGCATTACGCATCTCTTTCATGAGGTTGAACACGGATACATCGGCGTTGGAGACGGCATCGCGGGCCATGAGGCCGGTGGCCATGTCGACCAGGGCGATCAGACCGGTGATAAAGATCGCGACGAACAGCACGATCAGCAGCGAGCGGGGATTTTCGGGCGCCACGGCGCGGCCGAAACGGCGCATGGATCGGCTCCGGCTGGATTTCGCCCAGTCCGCGATATTGCCGAGCAAATGACCGAGAACCGGTGAAAGGCCGGCGGCAACGAGGCGGATGATATAACCGGCAACGGCAAGAATGACGAGAAGCACGAGCAGGACAAAGACGAGCCTGCCGCTCAATTCGCCGGCCAGGGCCAGGCCGGTGCCCAGCAGCATGCCGGGAAGAATATGAGCCGCCGCCCAGACAAAAGCGGAGGAGAAATTGACGGCGGCGAAATAGACCTGGCCCATGCCGAGCATGCCGACAATGCCGGGAAGCACCGCTTTGACACCGGGCACGAAGCGGCCGATGGCAATGCTCTTGCCGCCATGACTGCGGACAAAATCCTCGCCGCGCGCCACAAGCTGCGGGTAGAGACTGAGCGGCCACATGGTCTTGAGCCGCTCGCCGAAGAGGCGTCCCGCCCAATAGGAAATCTGATCGCCGGTAATGGCGCCGGCCGTGGTTGCCAGGAATACCGGCCAGAACTCGAGATGCCCGGTGCCAATCAACATGCCGGCGCCGACCAGGACGGCGGTCGAGGGCACAAACAGGCCGATGATCAGCAGCGCCTCACCTAGAGCGATGAGAAAGACGATGGCGATGGCCCATGCGGGATTCTGGCTGAAATAATCGAGATAGGGCTGGATATAGTCCATGACTTGGGGCGCGTCCTTGCCGCTCGCCGGTTACGGGCCAATTGGGGCCAGTCTTGGGCGGCGAAGCTAAAGCGATTCGCGCTACGGCGCGGTTAATGCCGAGGGACGGATGGGACAGTGCACGGCACTTGGTGCAACGGCACCTGCTCATCGGGGTTGCCGGCCACGGAGGGTGGCGCCTTGCGGGGCGCCGGCGGCCAAGGGCGCGCCTCATTCACTTCTCTTGTTCCAATGCCACCGCCACCGGATGACCTTCCATCCAATTGTCACGGCCCTCCCAATTCATACGGGCCGGAAGAGCGGGGCTCCGTTTCATCTTTTCATTATGGTCCGGCACAATCCGGGACGCCCGTTCGGCTGGCAAAATGTCTTGGCCGGGGCGCGTTCCTCGTTCCATAGTCGGGCAATGATTCCTTCCGCCGCCCCCTCCTCCGTCCCTTCGGTCATTCTCCTGTGGGCCGGCTATGGGGCCATGTGCCTCGGCATGTTCATGGCGATCCTCGACATCCAGATCGTTATTACTTCGCTGCCGGTTATCCAGGACGCTCTCGGCATCGGCGCCGACCGCATGAGCTGGGTGCAGACCGCCTATCTGATCGCCGAAGTCATCGCCATTCCGCTGACCGGTCTTTTGACGCGGGCTTTATCCATGCGGCGATTGTTCGTGGGCGCCATCGCGATCTTCACGCTGGCCTCGATCGGCTGCGCCTTCAGTTTCGGATTCGGATCGTTGATCCTGTGGCGGATATTGCAGGGCTTCGCCGGAGGTGTACTCATTCCGCTGGTGTTCTCGGCGATATTCCTGCTGTTCGAACGCGGCTTCCAGCAAACGCTGGCGACGACCATGGGCGGCGTATTGGCGGTGATGGCGCCGGTTCTCGGACCCATCACCGGCGGCTGGATCACCGAGCACTATTCCTGGCAATGGTTGTTTCTCATCAATGTCGTGCCGGGGATTGCGACGCTGGCGCTTGGATTTGCCTGCTTGCCGCGCGAAGCGGTAAGATTCTCGCTTTTCAAGCATCTCGACTGGACGTCACTGGCGCTGATCGCGGCGGGGCTGGCGGCGCTGGAGATCGGTCTCAAGGAAGCGCCGGATCGCGGCTGGACATCGGCCGTCGTGCTTGGGCTTTTCGCCATTTTCGCCGTGGCGGGATACCTGGCGGTGCGGAGGCCGGCGCCGGTCATCGACTTTGCCCTGCTCGGCGACCGCAATCTCGCCTATGGCTGCGCCTTGAGTTTCATTCTCGGCGCCGGCCTCTTCGGATCGGTCTATCTGATGCCGGTGTTTCTCGCCTTCGTACGCAGCCACGGGCCCATCGACATCGGCCTCGTCATTCTGGTGACCGGCATCGCCCAGCTCGTCACGGCACCCATCGCCGTGCAGCTCGACCGCCGCTGCGGCGCCAGGCTTCTGTCGGTGGTGGGATTTGCCTGTTTCGCCCTGGGGCTGGCGCTGAGCGGTTTCCAGACGCGCGCCACCGACTATGACGAGATGTTCTGGCCGCAGGTGGTGCGCGGTAGCTTCGTGGCGCTGTGCATCCTGCCGCCCATCCGCTTCGCGCTCGGCTACCTGCCGCTCGAGCGCGTCAGCGACGCCAGCGGCCTGTTCAATCTCAGCCGCAATCTCGGCGGCGCCATCGGCATCGCCCTCATCGACACGATTTTGTTCACGCGCGGGCCCGAACATGCCGACCGGCTGACGGAGCTGATCAAGACAGATCCAACCAGCGCGGCAACCGCCCTCGGCATCGGCATGGACGAGTTGCCGGATCCGGGCGATCCCACGGGTGTCTTGGCCATCATGGACGCGATCGAGGAGACGAGTCTCGCAATGGCCGTCAACGAGGCCTGGCTGATACTTTCGGGGATCACGATGCTGGGGCTCGTCCTGCTCTGGGTGATGGGCCCGATTCGAGGCTCGCTACCGCCCCTTCCCGACAAGCGCCGGACCGGCGGCGGCTCCAGATGACGGTGTTAACCAGTTGTTAACCAAAAAAATATTCCCGGCAGGCAGCACCGGCAGGCCTTGACCGGGCGGGCGGCGATGACGAGTCGTGCCGCGGCCTACCGATGACCTGCAAATAAGTGCACGAAACTCTTGAGCTTCCCGCGAGAATCGGATCGACTGCGGATTATCCACAGGGGGCGTCAGACTGTGGGCACAACATGTTGTGGTAAGCTTTCGTTAACACACTAACTATTGACGCCCAATTGGGTCTGTAATAGTTTCAGCGTCAAGGTCGATGGGCGGAGACACGGCGGGGTCCGGGTCTCCACGGAGTGAATACTCAAGCACAATAAGGCCGGACTTCCGGGGAGCGGCGGCTTCGCGGACAGGGAGTTTGTGTCGTCAAACGCGGGTTGAGGAAGCCCCGTGGATGCTGTGCGTCCGCGGCAACAACGAAGAGCAAGAGAGGGAACTGCCATGCGCATCGAGCGCCATTATACCAAAGCCGGTCAGGACGCCTATGACGGGATCGAATTCCGCAAGGCAACGAGCGAGATCAAGAACCCCGACGGCTCGGTGGTGTTCCGGCTCGACGATATCGAGGTGCCCGCCGCCTGGAGCCAGGTGGCGACCGACATTCTGGCGCAGAAATATTTCCGCAAGGCGGGCGTGCCGGCGGCCTTGAAGCGCGTCGAAGAGAGCACCGTACCTTCCTGGCTGTGGCGCTCGGTGGCCGATGAGGCGGCGCTCGCGGCGCTGCCCGAGAAGGCCCGCATGACAGGTGAACGCAGCTCGCAGCAGGTGTTCAACCGGCTGGCCGGCACCTGGACCTATTGGGGCTGGAAGGGCGGCTATTTCGACGGCGAGGAGGATGCGCGCGCCTTCCATGACGAGCTCTGCCACATGCTGGCCACCCAGAAATGCGCGCCCAACAGCCCGCAATGGTTCAACACCGGCCTGCACTGGGCCTATGGCATCGACGGCCCCGGCCAGGGCCACCACTATGTCGATTACAAGACCGGCGAACTGGTGCAATCGACTTCGGCCTACGAGCATCCGCAGCCGCATGCCTGCTTCATCCAGTCGATCGCCGACGATCTGGTCAATGAGGGCGGCATCATGGATCTGTGGGTGCGGGAAGCGCGGCTGTTCAAATACGGCTCCGGCACCGGCTCCAATTTCTCCTACCTGCGCGGCGAAAACGAAAAGCTGTCGGGCGGCGGCAAATCGTCCGGCCTGATGAGCTTCCTCAAGATCGGCGACCGGGCGGCGGGCGCCATCAAGTCGGGCGGCACCACGAGGCGGGCCGCCAAGATGGTCGTGGTCGACGTCGATCATCCGGATATCGAGGATTATGTCGAGTGGAAGGTGAAGGAGGAGCAGAAGGTCGCGGCCCTCGTCACCGGCTCGAAGATCGTCAAGAAGCACCTCGCGGCCATCATGAAGGCCTGCGTCAATTGCGAGGGGCCGGGCGAGGATTGCTACGCGATCGACAAGAACCCGGCGCTGAAGCGGGCGGTGAAGGATGCCCGCCGCAACATGGTGCCCGACAATTACATCAAGCGGGTCATTCAGTTCGCGCGCCAGGGCTATAAGGAAATCGCCTTCGACACCTATGACACCGATTGGGACGGCGAGGCCTATCGCACCGTGTCGGGGCAGAATTCCAACAATTCGGTGCGGGTGACCGACGATTTCCTGCGCGCCGTCGAAACCGACGGCGACTGGAACCTGACGGCCAGGCTCTCCAAGAAGGTGACCAAGACGCTGAAGGCCCGCGAGCTGTGGGACAAGATCGGCCATGCCGCCTGGGCCTCGGCGGACCCGGGCATCCAGTTCCATTCGACCATCAACGACTGGCACACCTGCCCGGCGTCGGGCGAAATCCGCGCCTCCAATCCGTGCTCGGAATACATGTTCCTCGACGACACGGCCTGCAATCTCGCCTCGCTCAACCTGTTGCAGTTCCGCGACGGGGCAACCGGAAAGTTCGATATCGAATCCTTCGAGCATGCCGTCCGGTTGTGGACGGTGGTGCTGGAAATTTCGGTGATGATGGCGCAATTCCCGTCCAAGGAAATCGCCAGGCTCTCCTATGAGTTCCGCACCCTGGGCCTGGGTTTCGCCAATATCGGCGGGTTGTTGATGACCGCGGGCATTCCCTATGACAGCCACCAGGGCCGCGCCATCTGTGCGGCGATCTCGGCGGTGATGACCGGCATTTCCTATGCCACCTCGGCGGAGATGGCCAAAGAGCTCGGCCCCTTCCCGGGCTTTGCGCCCAACCGCGATCACATGCTTCGGGTGATGCGCAATCACCGGCGCGCCACCTATGGCGCCGCGGTGGGCTATGAGGGCGTGCGCACGGCGCCTGTGCCGCTCGACGAGAGCGATCTTTCCGACCGGAACCTGGTGGCCCATGCCCGCAAGGCCTGGGACTTGGCGGTGACGCTCGGCGAGACGCATGGCTACCGCAATGCCCAGGCAACCGTCGTGGCGCCGACCGGCACCATCGGCCTGGTCATGGATTGCGACACGACCGGCATCGAGCCCGACTTCGCGCTGGTCAAATTCAAGAAGCTGGCGGGCGGGGGCTATTTCAAGATCATCAATCAGGCGGTGCCGGAGGCATTGCGCACGCTGGGCTATGGGCCGGAGCAGATCGAGGCGATCATCGGTTATGCGGTGGGCCACGGCTCGCTTTCCGACTCCCCTACCCTCAACCACGCGGAACTGCGGGCCAGGGGCTTCGGCGATGCACAGGTCGAGAAGATCGAGGCGGGACTCGCCTCGGCCTTCGATATCAAGTTCGTGTTCAACAAGTGGACGCTGGGCGAGGAGTTCTGCAAGTCGGTGCTCAAACTCAACGACGAGCAGCTCAACGACTATGGCTTCGACCTGCTGACCGCGCTCGGTTTCTCCAAGGCCGACATCGACAAGGCCAACATCCATGTGTGCGGGGCGATGACGCTGGAAGGCGCGCCCGGCCTCAGGCACGAACACCTGCCGGTCTTCGACTGCGCCAGCCCCTGCGGCCGGCTCGGCAGACGCTACCTCTCGGTCGAAAGCCACATCCGCATGATGGCGGCGAGCCAGCCCTTCATCTCCGGGGCGATCTCCAAGACCATCAACATGCCGAACGAGGCAGCGTCGAGGACTGCACGGCCGCCTACATGCTATCGTGGAAACTGGCGATCAAGGCCAACGCGCTATACCGCGACGGTTCCAAGCTGTCGCAGCCCTTGTCGGCGCAACTGATCGCCGATGACGCCGATGAGAGCGAGGACGCGGTCGAGGCGCTGATGGCCAAGCCGCAAATGCAGCGGGTGGAAAAGGTGGTCGAGCGCATCGTCGAGGTGGTGCGCGAGAGGAGCCGCGAGCGCCTGCCGGAACGGCGCAAGGGTTATATCCAGAAGGCGGTGGTCGGCGGCCACAAGGTCTATCTGCACACCGGCGAATACGAGAGCGGCAAGCTCGGTGAAATCTTCATCGACATGCACAAGGAGGGAGCGGCACTCAGGGCGATGATGAACAATTTCGCCATCGCCGTCTCCGTCGGCCTGCAATATGGCGTGCCGCTCGACGAATTCGTCGACGCCTTCACCTTCACCAAGTTCGAGCCGGCCGGCATGGTGCAGGGCAACGACTCGATCAAGAACGCCACCTCGATCCTCGACTATGTGTTCCGCGAGCTGGCCGTCTCCTATCTCGGCCGCAACGATCTCGCCCATGTGGAACCATCGGAGATCGGCTTCGATGCGCTCGGCAAGGGTGTGGGAACCGAGGAGTCCAAGACGGCGCCGGCGCCGGTTTCGGCACAGCGCTTCCTGTCCTCGGGCTTCGTGCGCAAGCAGAACCTGTCGAATGTGGTGATGATGCCGCAGAGCGCCGGGGTTTCGACATCGCCCGCCCATGCGCTGCAGATGCGGGCGGCGGAATCGGTGGGCGCCCTGGCGCTGGCCGACGTGCACGTGCACCATGAGCTCCATGAGCATGTGCATGTTCATGCCGAAGCCGTGATGGCGCCGGTTCTCGACCACCGCGTCGAGGCGCGCATGAAGGGCTATGAGGGCGAAAGCTGTTCCGAATGCGGCAACTTCACCATGGTGCGGAACGGAACCTGCCTCAAGTGCGATACCTGCGGCGGCACGAGCGGGTGTTCTTAACAAATAGACTGAAACTTATTGTCCCCGAGTGCGATGGCACTTGGGGACAAACGCCAAGAGGAACGAAAAGTGAATAGGCCAAGTCGAGCCTAGAAAACACAAACGCCGGAGCGAAAGCTCCGGCGCAGTGACCCGGTAGCAACCGACTAAGGTACTGCGGGCGACGAAGAAGCTGGAATCACCTCTCCGCTGTAGCAAGTCAGGTGTAGGTGGCAATGTTTAAGGAGTCGAGCGAAGCCTTGGTCGCAGCCATAAAGGAGAACTTGCATGACGAAGTACAATCGCAACAGCGGCAAAAGCTGGACTGCATCTGACCAATCGCAACTACAAAAACTGGCGCACGAAAATACTCCAACTCGCGTCATCGGACTCAAGCTTGGCCGAACAGAAGCGTCAGTCTATGCGAAGGCAAGCGAGCTTGACGTTTCCCTCAAGCCCACAAACCAATCGCCTTATGACCGCAAGCCCTAACTGCTTGGTTCGGAGGCGGCAAATACTGCCTCCGATTTCTGTAGGAGTAGCGAACATGTTTCAAAGACTTACTGTGGAACAGCTTGAGTATCGTGCTCGAAAATTAAAGGATGCATACGGATTTCAATCCGAGCAAATCTTGGATGTCCGACTGCTACTTGCCCGATATTTAGACAAGCATACCAACTTGAATTTTCGCATCGTGGAAGATTGGGAACTACTACCGAACGTCGAGGCTCAGACTTATCCATTGGGGAATTCAATCAAGATCGGTAAATCCCTGTACGACAAATTTGTTGCCGGCGATTATCGATCAGAGCTAATCGTCCTTGAAGAGCTTGCTCATTATTTGTTTCAGCATAGCGGGATTAGGAACCGCTGGAAAGGCGACCGAGATCCCACTGTCTCTCCCCGGAGCATACATTCAGCAGAAGAGTGGCAAGCGAAATATTTTGCTGTGGCACTCAAGGCTCCAATTGACCAAGCGGCCAAGTGTTCGTCTGCTCAAGAAATCGCTATGAGATTTGGCCTGAGTGCACAAGCAGCTACGTTGAGGTACGAGGAAGCGCAACGCTATAAGAGGCAGTTAACCGGCAACGCGAGACCGATACCGTCCGCTGCTGCAGACAAATTGACGGAGCTGCGCCGGAGATGGCATGGCACCGGTCCTGCAATTAAGACTGCATCACCGCCGAAGGAGTTCTTCGACGCCGCAAGGATAGTTGCAGCTACGGCCCAAGGGTACTCTGATCGTCCGTGCCCCGATTGCGCGCATCGCAAGCTCCTTGTAGCAGGAGGATGCTGGACTTGTAAAAATTGTGGCACGTCTGACTGCAATTGAGGTGGTCGCCTCCGAACTGCGATCACCTTCGACGCCAATCTTCCAGGTCAACCTGCCACTTGACCTTACCGCGCAGCTTGCTGATCCCTCTCTGGCCCTCGATACGGACAAGTAGCTCCAGGCTCTTTTCGACAGTTTTGCGCATGGTCCGCGTGCCCGCTGCCTTCATCGCGCGTTTCATCAACTTGTCGTCAATTTCGATAGTTGTGCGCATGGCAGCCATCCGGGATGAAATGTTTCAACGATATTTGCGCCCGATTGCCGGTAAGTTCAATATCGTGCGCGCCACTTCGCCTGTGTGGAGCCCATATTACGAGTCGACCGGACAGCGATGCATGCGGCGCGAGCCCCTCATCCGGCCTCCGGCCACCTTCTCCCCGCACTGCGTACGGGGAGAAGGGGAAAGGGCACAACCGCCGCTTCTCGCGCCCTCATCCACAAATTTTTTTATCCCGGGTATTTCCGCAGTACCAGCGGGAGGGGCAATTCTCCGCCCCCGGAGCGGCGAAAATCGGCTCATCGTCCGTGTACGGAGGGGCCGTGATTTTCCTTGCTTTGCGCGGGTGTTTTTCCGATTCCGGCGATTTCGTCCGTATACGGATGGCCCGCGCCGGCGCTGGGGCGTTTACCTATTGTTAGGGGAATTGACGGAACATACCAAATGTTGACGGCATATTGCCGAATCACACAAACGGGTACACAAGACATACCAATGACGGCCGGGAAAGCGATCTATTTGCCATCGCGGACGTTTGGTGTGAGGCTTACCTGCGTTGTGGGGCTCTAACAACACTCTAGGAGATTAGCTCATGGCTAAGAAAGCTGCTAAGAAGCCTGCCAAGAAGGCCGCCAAGAAGAAGGCCGCCAAGAAGAAGAAGTAAGCTTCTTAAGCTTTATCTTCAGGACTGGGCCCCGGATGGCTTCGCCTCCGGGGCCAGTTCATTTTTAGAACAGCCTTCATTGATAGACATAGACCGGCGCGCCGACGCCAACGCGATCGTAGAGATCGATGACATCGGCATTCATCATGCGGATACAGCCAGACGACACCGCGCCGCCGATCGAGCCGGCATTGTTGGTGCCGTGAATGCGGAACATGGTTCCGCCGATATAGAGAGCCCGGGCGCCGAGCGGATTTTCGGGGCCGCCTTCCATGTATTCGGGAATGACGTTGCCCTTGGCGGCTTCGCGTTCGATCATCCGCGGCGGCGGGCGCCAGGCGGGCCATTCCTGCTTGGCGGCAATGTGCGACACGCCGCTCCACTGGAAGCCTTCGCGGCCGACGCCGACCCGGTAGCGCCGCGCCGTGCCGTCATCGAGCACCAGATAGAGCATGCGCTCGGGGGTGCGGACGACGATGCTGCCGGGCGCATATTGGGTTTCATCCCAAGCGATGCTCCTGGCCGTCGAGCGATCCGAAACCGCGCCGTCATTGCCGCCGGCCCGCGGCTTGCCGGACAGGCAGGCGAGGAAGCCTTCGCATCGATCGCCCGGCGACCGCTGCCTGCGGGCGATGCCCGCCTGTTTCCATTCGGCCTCCTGCCTGGCCTTGGCTTCGGCTTCGACTTTGCGCTTCTTCTTCAACAGGACGAGTTCCGCGGGCGTCGGCTCGACGGACGCGGCGGACCAGGCAGGGCGGTGCGCCACGGCAAGGACGAGCAGCAGTGCCAGGACCGCGACGAGACCTTTGCGCAGCATTTTATCGGCCCGGCGATAGGGCCCGGAAAATGCCGGGTTAAGGTTGAGCGGGCAAAGGGCTTTGCGGTTCACTTCTTGTTCACCTATGCTTGCAAAGAGAGTCGGGCCAGAGGCAGCAAAGGAGCCCCCTATGATACCGAGCCGTAAAAATTTCGTCTATTTGCTCTTGAGCACATCGTTTCTTGTCGTGCCGGCACAGGCCCAGGACGTGCCGCCGGCGGTCGAGGCCATTCTCAAGGCCTGGGAACAGCAGGCAAAGGTCAAGCCCACCTACGATTCCCTCGATGTCGACGGCTCGGGCAACGTAACGATCACCAATCTCACCTCGTCCATGCAGGCGGGCGGCCAGGACGGCGGCATCAAGATCACCATCGGCGAAATGGCGTTCCGGGACATTTCCGACGCGGGCGGCGGCCTCTATGAAATCGGCTCGGCCAAATTTTCGGCGATGAAGATGGACTTCACCGGGCCGGATGGAAAAGCCGTCACCATCGACATGCCGGAAGGAAGTGCCGAAGGCTGGTATGTCAAGGTGCTCGGCGACAATCCGGCGCCCGCCGACGTGATGCGCTCGTCGATGAGCATCGCCCGCAAGATGTCGTCGGGCAAGATAACCGCCAATGTCATGGGCCAGACCATCACCTCGGACGGTTACGTCTCGACCTGGGACGGCGATCCGGCCACGGGGGCGGGCACGTTCAGCACCAAGATCGGCAATGTGGTGATTCCCGAGGCGGCGATTGCCGCCATCGATCCGACCGGCTCGCTGAAGCAGATCGGCTATACGGATCTCACCTTCGACATGGAGGCGGGCGGCACGGTGACCATGGACGGCGACAATGTCGGCATAGATTTCTCCTTCGCCTATGTGGGCAGGGACATGGGGGCGATGAAGGTCTCGATCGCCGCCTCGGATATTCCGCTGGCGGTCTATGGCGAATTGCAAAAGTCGCAGAAGACCGGCAAGGAGCCGGACTTCATGGCGCTGATGCCGCAATTGCAGAATATCTCCCTCGGCCACTTTTCCTTCCGCTTCGAGGACGACTCGCTGACCAAGCGGCTCCTGCCGATGGCGGCGGCGATGCAGGGCATGGACGAGGCGACGCTGGTGGCCAATGCCGGGGCGATGTTGCAAATGGGCTTGATGGCCCTCAGAAACCAGGCCTTCACCGACCAGGTGGTGGGCGCCGTCAACGCCTTCCTCAAGGACCCGAAATCGATCACCATCGCGCTGAAGCCGGCCGCGCCCATCAAGGTGCAGCAAATGATGACGCTCAATCCGTCCGATCCGGGAGCGGCGATCAATTTGCTGGGCGTGAGCGTCACGGCGAACGATTGATCAAGTCTCCGGCAGGTTCAGGCGGATGTGAAGCTCGCGGAGCTGCCTGGGGGTGACCTCGGAGGGCGCGCCCATCAGCAGATCCTCGGCCTGCTGGTTCATCGGGAAGAGCACGACCTCGCGGATGTTGGGCTCGTTGCACAGGAGCATGACGATGCGGTCGACGCCGGGTGCTATGCCGCCATGGGGCGGTGCGCCATATTGGAAGGCGCGGTACATGCCGCCGAATTTTTCCAGCAGCACCTCTTCGGGGTAGCCGGCGATGGCGAAGGCCTTCTTCATGATGTCGGGGCGGTGGTTGCGGATGGCGCCGGAGGAGAGCTCGACGCCGTTGCAGACGATGTCGTACTGGAAGGCGAGGATGTCGAGCGGGTCCTTGGTTTCCAGCGCCTCGAGGCCGCCCTGCGG
>JANMQL010000009.1:0-6969 GCA_031370475.1 Hyphomicrobiales bacterium
ATGCCGCAGGCAAACGAGCTGGTGAGGATGAGGACGAACATCAGTTCCTTCGCCCAGCTCCCGACAAATTGCTCGATGGGACCGAGGTAAAAGTTGCCGGAGTCGGCGAAGGCCTTGGCCAGCATGTCGCCTTCGGTCGAATAGGCCGAGACCGCGCACCAGCTGATGATGGTGTAGAAGACGCCGAGGCCGATCACCGAGATATAAAGTGACCGCGGAACGATGTGTTTGGGATCGCGCGATTCCTCGGCATAGTTCGGCGCCATCTCGAAACCGACCCACGACCAGAATGCCATAAAGATACCCACAGCGGCCGCTCCCGCCGGGATGGCAATGGTACCGACCGTTTGCTCGGCGACCGGCATAGTGACGTTGAAGATATTGAGCGCCTCGCCGGAGAAGCTGGTGCCGCTGCCCGCGAAGATCACGCCGAGCGCGAAGATCACCAGCATCAGCACCTCAAGAATGAGGGCGACGCCGAGAATTTGCACCGACAGCTTGACATCGCGGTAGGCCAGAATGGCGGTGACCGCGAGCATGATGAGGGCCAGCACCAGCCACGGCACGTTGATGCCGAGATGGGCGGCAATCCAGGAATTGCCGAAGAAGGCGAACAGGCCGGTCAGCGAGGCTTCGAAGACGCTGTAACAGGCCAGCGACGAGATGCCGGCCGACATGCCAACCTCGCGGCCGAGACCCTGGCTGATGAAAGAGTAGAAGCCGCCCACCGTCGACACCTTCGCCGCCATGGCGGCGTAGCCGACCGAGAAGATGGTGAGCACGATGGTTGCCAGGGCAAAGGCCGCCGGCGTATGGATGCCGATGCCGTAACCCGCCGCGAAGGGCACGTTGCCCAGCATGGCCGACATCGGCGCCGCCCCGGTTACCGTCAGAAACAGCACGCCGATCAGGCCTACCGCCTTCGAATGCAGCATGTCGACGTTCTTGACGGTTGAGACGTCAATCGCGCCTGTCGATGTGTCTTGAGCCATGAGAGCCCCTCCATTCCCCGTTTGTCGTTTCCACTCCCGCCGGCACGCGCTCTTGTTTCGGTCGCTGTGCATCGGGCCGCGGGGGATACTAAGGTCTAATGCTTCACTTTGCCAAGTCCATCGTTGCCTTGAGCTCGGCGCTCGACATCACATGGCAGTAGATCATGTTGATGATCTCGAGCTCCTTGACGTGAAGGTCATGCGATCCCGCGGCGCAGCAATCCTCCACCACCACGACATTATAGCTTTCGTCGGCGAGACTCCGCACCGTCGAGGAAATGCACTGGTCGGTGAAGATGCCGCAGCAGATAACATTCTTGATGCCGAGATTGTGCAGGATGAGGCGCAAGTTTGTGCCGGTCAGCGCCGAGTCGGTGGTCTTGGTGACGACGATCTCATCGCCCACCGGCTGCAGCGCCTCGACCAGTTGCGACGGCTTCTCGTTCTTGGGCAGCAACAGATTGTTCCAGCCCGGCATTTTCTGCGACAGGGAGCGGTCGCGCCCGTCCTTGGTGTGGCAGGCGATGCGGGCGAACAGGCATTCGATGCCGTGCTGGCGGGCCAACTTCAACATTTCCGCCGTGCGTGGAATGACCGACTTGTGCATGCGCTGGTGGAACGGCGTCCAGGCGTCGTAGCGGCGCTGCTCTTCGGGCTTGAGCCTGGCCCGGTCCGGCCGCTCCAGATAGACGTTCTGGATGTCGATGACCAGGAGTGCCGTCTGTTTCGGATCGAGAACGAGATCGTCGGGCTCGGGCGCGCCGTCGTAATAGATGGAACGGAAGGCGGTCTTCCAGGTCATGGCATCCTCAGAAGCGGTAGGTGAAGAGGCCGCGGCGCTCATAGGTCTCGGCGGCCTCCTCGACGAAACCGGCAACCCGTCCGGCCTTGTGGGTCTCGCGCAGGGTTCGCGCCGCATCGAGAAGTTGCTGCTTGGACTTGGCCCGGCCGGGGCGCAGCAGCTCGTAGACTTCCATGATGAAATCCTGCGGCACATCGACCAGCTCCGATGCGCGCTCGAAATTCAGCGCCAATGTCGGCCGTCCGGCGGCGCGGGAAATTTCCGCCTGGTCGGCAAGCGCCTTGGGCGTAATCCGCAAATCTTCCATGGCAATGGCGCCGGCGAGCACCGCATCGAGGGTGATGTCGGAAAGCCGCTTGCCGCGTTTTCCGGCAATCCGTTCCGGCTGCGTCTCGGCCAGGGGATAGTCCGCTACCGTGAGTTTTTTCGTCATGACTTCGCCCCTGTGAAACTCACCTCGATTTCCTCGGGCGCCGCACCCTCCGCCGTCATTGCCGTTTCGATCGCATAGATCAGCGCCACGCGCGCGTGATGGCGCGCGCCCATGGCCTCGCCGCGCGTCGGCACCACCACGGGCTCGGGCATTTCGCCCAGCGCATAGGCCGCCGCATTGGCGGCAAGCCCGCGGTAATGCTCAAGCCGGGTGATCGGCGCATTGGAAAAGAGTTCGAGATTGTTGTGCGGCAGCCGGTCGCGCTGATGGATGACCGCCGTGCCCTTGGCCTGAATGCCGATGCCAATGCCCGAGCCCGAAAGCCTGGCCGCCGACAGGCCGAGGAAGGACGTATCCGCCGTATGCAGAAAGCGCACGATGCGCGGTTTCAAGCCGCGCTTGGCAATGGCGTCCGTCATCATCGCCAGAACATCCGACAGGCGATGGCCGGCGGTCGTCTGGTAAAGCTTCAGCCCGAAGGCCGGAGAAATGCCGATGACGACATCCTTGCCGTCCGATCCCGGCCGGGCGGGACCGGTTGTGCGATAGCGGATGCGCTTGGCCTCGTCCTTCTCGTGCATCGCTTCCGAGCGCAGCACTTCTTTCTGGTCGAGCACGTCGCGGATCGAATTGAGTTCTAGCCTTCGCGCCTCCGACACGCGATAGCCCGAGCCGGGGCCGAGATAATCGTTGGGGTCGTTGACGGCGCTGACGATTTTGCCGTTCCGCACCATGGCCGAGGTCTGCAGATAATCGCCGGAGACGCGGAGCTTGACGACATTAAGGAGGTTTTCCGCCTCCTCGCGGAAGCCGCGCTTGGCCAGCGCCTTGATGACGTCAATGACCGTGATGCCGCGCGCCTTGATCGCCTCGCTGATCAGCGCCACCTCGCGCGGGCTGTAGCTGCGGGTATCGTCGGAGCCGGACGCCGCCACCACGCTCTGCTTCATGTCGGCGGTTGGCGTCGACAGCCCCAATTCGTCGTAGACCGATGCCAGCGCCTCGACCGCGCGGCTGCGCAGATCGAGGGCGCGGGACTCCGCCAGCGGCGTCAACCCGCCGTCGGCCTCGAAATCCCGTTGCAGGACCAGATAATCCTCCAATTCCTCGCCGTTGATCAGCGAGGGATTGAAGGAATTGTCATAGGCGAGGATCGAGCCCATGCCCGAGCAGATGAGATCGGAACCGGCGATGTGATAGGGCAGGATTTTGGCGCCGAGGCGGATTTCCGATTCGGTGGTGCGGGCATCGTTGCCCGAGGCGCATTCGAGATCGAGCCACACGGCGATCAGGTTTTCCGCCATCAGCTCGCGCACGCCGCCCGGCATGGTCGCGGTCAGCGGCGCCCCGTCGATGCCGCCGTTCTGGGTGCCCTGCACGCCCATGCCGCGCTGCAGGCAGAGGCAGCGCGCTTCCAGATAGAGCAGCGATTTCGACTCGTGAAATCCCATCAGCAGTTCCGAGCCCGCCCCCGAGGTGCAGCGCATCTTGATGCCGCGCGAGGCATAGGCCGCCGCGAGAAAGGCCTTCGACCACGGCGTGTCGTCGCCGTCGATGAAGGTCTTCTCCGTGCCATAGACCGAAACCGTCTCGGCATAGGAGGTGAAGCCGGCCATGCCGATCCTGAGTTCCTCGGCCTCCTCGCTCGAGCACTGGAACAGGGTTCCCCAGCGCCCGACAGCACCGCCCACCGCGCAGGCCACCGCATTCGACCAGGCATTGCGCGATACTCGCATGGTGGTTTCGATCTCATCGAAACCGAAACCCACGGCGGTGGCCGCGTCCGCCGCAAGCTGCAGCGGATCGTCCTTGGCGTTGGTCACATGGGCCTGGTTGCCCGGCGTCTTGCGGGCCCGCATCTTGGAATAGGCGAAGGCGATCTCGATGGCCGAAAGCTGTGAGACGACCTCCGCCAATTTCGCCGGCGTCATGCCATGGGCGAGACGGACGAGCTTTTCGCGCGGCACATGCATGTCGACCAGCATGCGCGCCACATCGCGCGAATCGAGCGCCATGGCCTCAGGGGCGATAGCGGGATCGATGTGATGGCGGGCGATGAACCGGTCGATCATGTCGAAGTCGTGCTCGAGCACGCCATCGAGGGCGGCAACGCGGCCCCCTTTGATGTCGATGCCGGGCCTGGGATCGGCGGGACTGGAGAAGGCCGAGAAGCCGTTCTTGGCGTCCTCGGCTGCGAAACGGTCGAGACGCAGGGGCCGCTCATCCCAGTCGGCGTAACGCTTCCACCGGTTCGGCACCTGGTCCATGTTTCCGCCCTAGAGGTTGGTCTCCGCGCTGCGAATGAAAACGGCGAGCGTGGCGCCGGTCTTGCTATGGGAGGAGTGCTGGGTGCCCTGCTTCAGCAGCACGAAATCGCCGGGCTTGTAGACATGGCCGTCATTGTCGGTCACTTCGCCTTCCAGCACCAGGAATTGTTCATGGCAGGTGTGTTCGTGCGGCTGGCTCGAGGTGCCCGGCGCCATTTTATAGATGTGAAAGCCCGTGCCTTCTGGGAACGTATCGTCGAATTGCAGGAAGCTCTGGCCGGGAATTGCCTTGCCGTCGATGACGAAGGGCTTGAAGGCCGCCGTCTTGATATTGGCGACGCGGCGCTCGGTCTTGCCGATAGTCTTCATGCCGCCAGCCTTTCGCCGCGAATATAGCCGTCAAGCCAGGCCGAGCGGTAGCCGTCTTCGCGCCACAGCACCGGGAAATAGCTCTCATCCATCTCCACCGAGCCCACTTTCTTGTAGCGCGAATAGATATAGCTGATCTTGGTGGGATGGAATTTCGCCGCCGCGGAAATGCAGTGGGCGATGACCGAGCGCCGCGGCTTGTCGCCCTTGTTGTCGCGCGAGCCGTGCCAGGTGCGGCCATGGTGGATGACGCAGGAACCGGCCGGCACCTCGATGGGCACGATTTCGTAGTCGCTAACGCCCGCCGCCTTGGCGGCTGGATAGAGATCGTGCAGCGGATCGCCGGGCGCATGGAACTGCTGGATCGGCGGCGCGATCGGCCATTTGTGCGAGCCCTTCACATATTCGATTGTGCCCTGATAGGCCCTGGTGTCGTCGAGGGTCACCCAGCAGGTGTTCATTTCGCCGGGCACGATCCAGTCGTTGTAGGAATCGTCCTGGTGGAAGCCGAGCGGCTTGGTGCCCGGCGGCTTCCAGATGACATTGTCCTGGCCGATGCGCGCGCCGGGCCAGCGCCTGAGCCTGGCGCAGGTCCGGCCGACATCGGCGGCCAGCACGATCCCGGCCACGGTCAGGTCGGATTTCCAGCCGTTGCAGATTTGCCGCGTCAGATCGGGCGCGTCGCGGCCCATGCGCCAGTTCCATTCATCCGGGTAGAGGCCGGTCTCGAACTTGCCCGAGAACAGGGGTTCGAACCGTGCCCGCGCCGCATCGATTTCCGCATCCGTCAGCACATTGCGCAGGATGACGAAGCCGTCGCGGTCGAAGCTTGCGATATCGTCCGGGCTCAATTCGATGCGGGGCATGCCTTGCTCCTAAAGTGTATCGGCGCCGATCAGGTCCTGCCGGGCGGCTTCGAGATGCTTGGTGATCTGGTCGACGGCGCCCGCCACGTCGCGCTGGCGAAGCGCCTCGAAAATCGCGCGGTGTTGATCGTTATAGGCGGCGATCTTGGCCTGCGACAGGATCAGCGTCTTCATCCGGTCCCACTGGGCGTGCAGCCGCACCATGTTGACCTGCTGATACATGCGCACGATCAGCGGATTGCGCGAACAGCGGGCCAACTCGAGATGGAATTCCGAATCGAGCTGGGTGAACAGGTTCTGATCGCCGTTCGAAGCCTCGAGCCGCTTTAGCACGCTCTCGATATTGTCGAGATCGCCGCCGGTGGCGTGAATGGCGGCCAGCCTTGTCATATAAGGCTCGATGGCGAAGCGCGTCTCGATCAGTTGCAGCGGGCTCACCAGGTCGGTGATATCCTCCATGCCCTGCTTCAGCGGCCCCGGATAATTGACGAAGGTTCCGCTGCCCACCCGCCGGGTCACCAGATTTTTTTGCTCGAGTTGGTCGAGCACCTTGCGGATGGTCGAGCGCGCCGTTCCGAAGGTGACGGCGAGCTGCCGTTCGGCCGGCAATTGGTCGCCATCGGCATAGATGCCGGCTTCGATGGCTCGCCTGAGTCGCGCCATGATGGCATTTGCCGCACGTCCGGAGACGGCCACAAGTTCTCCCGTTTCGTCTTCATTTTCAGACCCATAAGCCGAAGACATGGCGTTTTTATTGGTCACATCCGCTCCAAATTGGTCGCAATTGGACAGAATTGGTTTGCAATCGGTCCTATTTTATGGATCAATATGGCCTCAGATTGGCCCTGCCCGTCAAGCTTTACTGTCGGGATTGCGATTGGGCTCAACCGGTTTAGGGAGCGAACGACCCCATGGCTGTCCCGTCTGGAGTGAAATACGCCATCATCGGCGCCGGCATTCACGGCCTCTCCACCGCATATCATCTGGCTCTCAAGCTCAAGCAAACCGGCAGGGGCTCCGGCAAGGACATTCTGGTCGTCGACAAGACGGCGATCGCGGCCGGCGCCTCCGGCATCGCCTGTGGCGTGGTCCGCAACAATTATTACCAGCCGGCGATGCGCGAGCTGATGGCCCATTCGGTCTCCGTCTGGGAGAGCGACCCCAAGGCCTATTCCTATCATTCCGTCGGCTACATGCAGATCAGCCCGGAACTGATGCACGAGCAGGTGGGCTCGATCTA
>JANMQL010000015.1:0-4842 GCA_031370475.1 Hyphomicrobiales bacterium
CGAGAAATGCCGGGCGATGGCCAGCGCATTGGCCGAGGCCTGGCGATAGCGCACAAAAAGTGTGCGAAGCCCGCGCATCAACAGCCAGCATTCGAAGGGCGCCAGAGGTGCTCCTACTTTGGTGCGCAGCAGTTTGATCTCCTGCCAGCGCGGACCCAGGTCATTGCTGATGAGAGCACCAGCGAGGACATCGGAATGGCCGTTCAGGTATTTGGTGACAGAGTGAAAAACAATATCGGCACCAAGATTTAAAGGCAGCGTCGTGACGGCGGCACTGGCCGTGGCGTCAACCGCGAGAATGGCGCCGGCGGTGTGTGCGGCCTTCGCAGCAGCGGCAATGTCGATCACGTCCCAGGTGGGGTTGAGCGGCGTTTCGATCCATACGAGATCGGTCTTACCCGGCTGCAGCGATGCGGCGAGGGCTTTTGCATCGCGCGGATCGAAAAGCGTCAGCCGGATGCGGCCCAGGCCTTCGAGCCGCTTCAGCCAGTCGCGGGTGCCGTAATACATGACGTCGGGCGCCACCACATGGGCGCCTTGCGGGATCGTCTCGCAGAGCGTCGTGATGGCCGCCATGCCGGAGGCGAAGAGCAAGGCCTCCCCGCCCTGCTCGAGCGCCGCGATCGTTTCCTCCGCCTGCCACAAGGTGGGGCTGCCGTTGCGGATATAATTTTCCTTAAGTTTCGGAACATAGTTGGCGTCGCGGGCATAGGTCGAGGACAGGTGGATCGGCGGCACCACGGCGCCGGTTGCCTCATCGACGGCTTTCAGCGCATGGGCGGCGATGGTTTCCGGCCGCAAACCGGAATTAGACATGCTGGCCGCCATTGATATGCAGCTCGGCGCCGGTCACGTAACTCGATTGATCGGTGCACAGGAAATAGATGGCCCTGGCCACTTCCTCCGGCTGGCCGAGACGGCGCTGGGGAATTTGCGGGATGATCTTTTCAGTGCCGGGGGAGAGGATCGAGGTTTCGATTTCGCCGGGCGAAATGGCGTTGACGCGGACGCCGAGGGGGCCGAAATCGGCGGCCATTTCACGGGTTAGCGCGGCAAGCGCCGCCTTGGACGTCGAATAGGCGGCCCCGGCGAAGGGATGGACGCGCGAGCCGGCAATCGACGTCACATTGACGACCGCACCCTTGGCGGCAACGAGCTCGTCCATCAGGCCGCGCGCCAGCATGATGGGGCCGAAGAAATTGATCTGAAACACCCGCTTCCAGTCTTCCTCGCTGGTGTTGATGGTGTTGAGCCTCCCGCCGCTTTCCGTCTTCGGGCTGATGGCGGCATTGTTGACCAGAGCGTGGAGCCGCGAGCCCTGGGCTTTGAGCTTTTCCTTCATTTGCAGAATGGCCGCGGCGGTGGCCTTGGATGAGGCGAGATCGACAACGATATGATCCTCGGGGCCGGCATCCCAGGGGCAATCGTCGGGAAAGGGATGGCGCGAACAGGTGATCACCCGCCAGCCGGCGGTTGAAAAGCGCTTCACCGTCGCATGGCCGATGCCGCGCGAGGCGCCGGTGAGGATCAGGGTCTTGCGTTCGGAGTCGAGGATTTGGGTCATAATTGTACTGCTGAATGTCAAAATTGACAGACTGTCTTCATAGCATGGCCTCTGCAAGCTGCTAATTCATTCGATTTTCCGTAATGTGTCACGTCGCTAAGAGCCCGTTTCGAAATGTGTTGAGTGGTTGAGGCTGGCGTGATTCCAAGGGGTTGTCGAAACCTTTTTGGATGGAGCCATGTGGACCTCAACCACCCGGCGGCAGTATAGCCGCGGTGAGTTGCGTTACGAGAGTGATTTGTCGGACCGGGAATGGCGGCTGCTGGAGCCGTGGATGCCGCGAGACAGCGGCTGTGGCCGCCCTTTGGCGTGGAGCTGGCGCGAGATCGTGAATGCGATGTTTTACGTTCTGCGCAGCGGTTGTCCGTGGCGGCTGCTGCCGGACGGTTTTCCGCCGTGGTGGACGGTGTACCGCTGGTTCGCGGCATTCCGCGACAGCGGCCTGTTCGAGCGGATCAATCATGGGCTGGTGATGGCCGACCGGGAGCGGGTTGGCCGGCAAGCTTCTCCGTCGGCTGCGATCCTCGACAGCCAGAGCGTCAAAACCACGGAAAGTGGCGGGCCCAGGGGCTATGACGCGGCAAAGAAGATCAAGGGCCGCAAGCGCCACGCCCTCGTCGATACCGATGGGCGCGGTCTCATTCTCAGGCCGCATTGCGCGAGCATCCAGGATCGCGATGGAGCCGGCCCCGTCCTCACGGCGTCGCGGCGGTCGTTTCCCTTCATCGAACGCGTCTTCGCCGATTCAGGTTATGCCGGAGAAAGAGTTGCAAGCGCCACCTGCATCGCCGTTGAAATCGTCAGGGCCAAGCCGGGACAAATCGGCTTCGCCGTTCAGCCGCGGCGCTGGGTTGTCGAGCGCTTCTTCGCCTGGATTAACCGCAACCGGCGCCTGGCAAAGGACTTCGAGGCCACCATCGCCTCGGCCCGTGCCTTCCTCTATGCTGCCTCCGTCATGATCCTCGTCCGCCGTCTGGCGCGATCAATGTGAGTTTCGAAACGGACTCTTACTGCCTCAGTAATTTCCTTAACCGTCTGAGCGAGTGCCAAAGAATCCTCCTCATAAGTTCATATCATGAATTTTTCCTTCGACTTGTCGGAGCGCCATTGGCAAGAAACCAACATCACGACTGTCCGGCACCGACTATCGCACGAAATACCAGCGAGGATCAGGGGCTTGCGTTCGCTGTCGAGAACTTGGGTCATTTTTTCCGGCATTCAATCCGATAGCAGATCGAGAGTCACATTCATCCGCTGATGAAGTATCCGGACGATACGAAGTTCCCCGGATTCGATCAAATAGTAGATATGATGGGAACCGCGATAGAGAGAACGGATGCCAGGGCCGAGTTCCGGTCTCGCCAATCCCAACATTGGATGCTGGGCAAGTTCGACGTGGATGGCGGATTGCAAGTCTTCGAGGTAGCTATCGGCGCGCTTAATTCCGAATTGGACAATGCCTTCGGCAAAGATCGACACAATGTCGTCCTTCGCCTCCGGCGAAACGACAATCCGGCGGATCATCTATGCGCGGCAGCGGTCGCGGCCTGTTGCTTCAGCCGTTTCCAGAGTTCGGGCGTCAATTCCTCGCCCTGGCCATGACTAAGACTTTCCGTGCCCTTGGCGATTTCCGCCTGCAAGGTCCGAAGCTTGGCGATGTAACCCAGGATATTCTGGCCGATTTCGTCCTGAACTTCGTCGGGTAGTTGGCTTATCGCCTGAATGGCCGAAGATAGGGTGTGCGTCATAATGACTATTCTAGCATAGAAGTTTCACGGATACAGCCGCGACTTGGCCCACGGGCCGTCGGGCTTTTCGCGGCGGAAGACGACGCGGTCGTGCAGGCGGAAGGGGCGGTCGTGCCAGAATTCGATCGCCAGCGGCGCGATGCGGAAGCCCGACCAATAGGGCGGGCGTGGAATGCCGCCGATCGCATATTTCGCCGCGTACATGGCGACGGCGGCTTCGAGCGCGAAGCGGCCCTCGAGCGGGCGCGACTGCTGCGACGCCCAGGCGCCGATGCGGCTGTCGCGGGGCCTTGAAGCGAAATAGGCGTCGGCCTCGGTCTTGCTCACTTCTTCAACCAATCCGCGCACCCGAATTTGGCGGCGCAGGCTTTTCCAGTGGAAGCACAGAGCGGCCTTCATGGTGCCGAGAATTTCCTGGCCCTTCTGGCTTTCGAAGTTGGTGTAGAAAACGAAGCCGCGCTCGTCGAAGCCCTTGAGCAGCACCATGCGGACATTGGGCAGGCCTTCCTCGTCGACGGTGGCGAGCGCCATGCCGTTCGGATCGTTGGGCTCGGATTTCTCCGCATCCTTCATCCAGCCGGCAAACAGCTCGAAGGGATCGTCGCGCTCGGCGAAACCGAGGGCGGCGGTGAGGACGGGAAGGTCGCTGAGGCTCATGGTCCGATCTTGCATGGCGGGTGCCCGCGGTTCAAGGCGGCGGGGCGCAATTTTCTTTCCTGTGGACCTCTCCCGGCAGTTGTGTCAATTAACCCGCCATCAGGGGCGCGACGGCCCTCTTTTTCACGGAAATAATCATGAACGAAAACAAAGCCTTAATGGCTGGCAAGCGCGGTCTCATCATGGGGGTCGCCAACAATCGCTCGATCGCCTGGGGCATTGCCAAGGCCTGCGCCAAGCATGGCGCCGAACTGGCCTTCACCTATCAGGGCGACGCGCTGAAGAAGCGGGTCGAGCCGCTGGCGGCCGGGATCGGCTCCAAACTCGTGGTGCCCTGCGATGTCATCGACATGGCCTCGATCGATGCGACTTTCGAGAGCGTCGGCAAGGCCTGGGGCAAGCTCGATTTCCTCGTGCATGCCATCGCCTTCTCCGACAAGGACGAGTTGAGCGGGCGCTATGTCGATACGACGGCCGACAATTTCACCAAGACCATGTTCATCAGCTGCTACAGCTTCACGGCCATCGCCCAGCGGGCCGAAAAGCTGATGACCGGCGGCGGCTCGCTGCTGACGCTGACCTATTACGGCGCCGAGAAGTGGATGCCCCATTATAACGTCATGGGCGTCGCCAAGGCGGCGCTCGAGGCCTCGGTGCGCTACATGGCGGCGGATCTCGGCGCCAAGAATTTCCGGGTCTATGCCATCTCGGGCGGGCCGATCATGACGCTGGCCGCCTCGGGCATCGACGACTTCCGCTACATTCTGAAGTGGAACGAAGATAATTCGCCGCTGCGGCGCACGGTCACCATCGACGAGGTCGGCGATTCCGGCCTGTATCTGCTGTCCGATCTCGGCCGCAGCGTCACCGGCG
>JANMQL010000022.1:0-2514 GCA_031370475.1 Hyphomicrobiales bacterium
AAGAAGAAGCGGCCGGTCATTTGAGAGCCCGGCGCAACGCTCCAAACCGCAGCCGGTACTGGGCGGGCGTCAGACCGATCCTGCGGCGGAACAGGCGGCCGAAGAAACTCGTATCCTCATAGCCCACCTCATTGGCAATCGCCTCGACCGGCAGATCGCCGGTTTCCAGCATCTGCTTGGCTTCCTCAAGTCTGAGTGCATGCACATAATCGAGCGGTGTCATGCCCGTCGCCTTGGCGAAGCGCCGCGCGAAGGAGCGTTCCGCCACGCCGGACAACTCCGTCATGGCGGCCACCGGTGAGGACGTCTTGTAATTGAGCCCCAGCCATTCCTGGCACCGGTTGATCACCGCGTCGCTGGTTTGGCGCAAACGCAGCAGCGTCATAAACGGCTGCTGGCCCATGTCATGCCACTGCAGTATATAGACCTTGGCCACCTCCATCGCCTCGCTGAGCCCTACGAAACGGGCGATCAGATAGAGCGCCAGATCCTGCCAGCTTGTTCCGCCACCCGCCATGACGATGCGCTGTGCGGCACCACTCAGCACCAGGGACTGTTCCGGATGCACCTTCACGCCCGGATAATTGTTGGTCAACGTGTCGACATATCCCCAATGGATTGTGGCATCGCAATTTGTCAGCAGCCCCGCCTCGCCGAGCAGCACGGCACCCGAGCACGCACTCGCCAGCATGACGCCTTCGTCATGGACACGCTTCAGCCATTGCGCCTCGGCGTCATAGCGCCCGGCGACACTCTCGCCCGGATTGACGAAGAAATCCGGGATGCACACGATATCGGGTTTCGGACAGTCGCCAAACCCAAAGTCCGGCTTCACCCAAATGCCGTTTGCCGCATGGAATCCGGTAGTGTCCCTTGCCACCACATAAGGCCGCATGCGCTGCTCGCCGGCCACGCCGCTCACGATGAACGGAAAGTCCCGTCCCGGCGAAGAGAACAGATCGAACATGCCATAGAGCGCCGACGCGGTGACTTCCGGCACCGCGAGGATCGCCACATTTACCGGGCCGCGCCGTTCAATCATGGCAGAAATGACCGTTTTCGAGTATTTTCGACTTTAGTGCCTCGGCCGCCTCTGCGCTAGCCTCAACACCATCGGAGGATCGGATCATGGCTCAACAAACTGTAAACTCCATTTCGCGGTCGGAGATCGAAGCATTCCGCGCCACCTTGCGCGGTGAACTGCTGGAGCCGGCAAGCCCATCCTATGATGCCGCGCGGATCGTGTGGAATGGCATGATCGACCGCCATCCGGCCTTCATCGCGCGCTGTGCGAACGCCGCCGATGTGGTGCAATCGGTGAACTTCGCCCGTGGCAACCGATTGACCATCGCTATCCGCTCCGGCGGCCACAATGTCGCGGGCTATGCCGTGTGCGATGGCGGGTTGATGATCGACATGTCGCCCATGAACGCCGTGCGGATTGCCCCCGGTCTCGACATTGCAACGGTCGAAGGTGGCGCCACCTGGGGCGACGTCGATGCCGCCACCACCGCCTTTGACCGCGCCACGCCCGGCGGTCTCATTTCGGCCACGGGGGTTGCGGGACTCACCCTCTCGGGCGGCATCGGCTGGCTGCGCGGCACCCACGGCCTCAGTTGCGACAACCTGTTGGCCGCCGATGTGGTCACCGCCGAAGGAAATCTCATCCACGCCAGTGAAAGCGAAAACCCCGATCTTCTTTGGGCCTTGCGCGGCGGCGGCGGCAATTTCGGCGTGGTGGTTAGCTTCGCATTCAAGCTCCACCCGATCGAATCCACCATGTTCTTCTGCGCGCCCGCCTATCCCGAGGAGCGGGCCAACGAGATTCTGCCGCTCTGGCGCGGCTTCATGGCTGCGGCACCCGACGAGATCAGCGGACTTGCCGAATTTTCCACCCTCCCCGAGGATCCGTCCATTCCCAAGGAAGCCTGGGGCCGCCGCGTCGTGGCACTGGCCCATGTCTATGACGGACCCGCCGAAGACGGCGAACGCCTCACCGCGCCGCTGCGCAATTTCGGCAAGCCGCTCGTCGACTTCAGCGGCGTCATGCCTTACCGCGCCATCCAGACCTTATATGACGCCTTGTTCCCCAAGGGCCGCGACCGCTGTTACTGGAAGTCCACCTATCTCAAGGGCCTCGATGATGGCGTTATCCAGGAGATCACAGCGCGGCTGGCGCAACGCCCGTCCGAGATGACCTTCGCCTCGATCTGGAAATTCGGCGGTGCCACGCAGCGCGTGGCCGCCGCTGCCACCGCCTTCGGCGACCGCTCCATGCCCTATATGCTCAGCTTCGATGCCATATGGTCAAAGCCTGAAGATGACGCCGCCAACATCGGCTGGGTCCGGGGCGTCTGGGCCGACATGCAGCGCCACTCCACCGGCCGCATGTATCTCAACTTCCCAGGCCTCGGCGAAGGCGCTAGTCTGGTTCGTGACGCCTTCGGCGAGGTGGCCTACAAGCTGCTGCAGGACATCAAACGCAAATATGATCCTGATAATCTGTTCCGCATG
>JANMQL010000059.1:0-1734 GCA_031370475.1 Hyphomicrobiales bacterium
CCGGGTCGAGGGCACCCTGTTCGGCGTCGGCATCGACAAGAATATCGTCGTCGCCTCCCTCAAGGCGGTGGTCTCCGGCGTCAACCGGGCGCTGAAAAGAAGATAGACAGGGAGCGGCGGGAGCCCTATAGACCCCGCCGCTGGCCCCTTTCCGGGGCCATCATGTCCTTCCGGGGACGGGCGCATAGCTCAGGTGGTAGAGCAGCTGACTCTTAATCAGCGGGTCGTAGGTTCGAGTCCTACTGCGCCCACCAATCTTTCTCGAAAATTTAACAAGAATTCCGCAATATTGACCGGCTCCGGCAGGGGTTAGCCCAATCCATGACGAAGGCGCCGGCGATCGAACGAGGACTTCGGCAATGCGTTTTGAATTCGACTGGGATCCGGTAAAGGCCGCGGGCAACATCGCGAAGCATGGCGTCTCGTTTGAAGACGCAATGTCCGTGTTCCTTGACCCGCTCGCCCTGTCGCGGCCCGACGACGAAAGCGGCCCGGGCGAGGAGCGCTGGATTACAATCGGACAGAACCGTGATATAAAGCTGCTCTTGGTCGTTCACACGCATATGGAAGTCGCCGGGGATATGGCGATCGTCCGTATCATATCCGCGCGGCGGCCCACCAAACGCGAAGCGAGGCAATACGAAGAAGGGTCGATGTAATGAAAGACGAGTATGATTTTTCAGGAGCGGCGCGGGGTAAATTCTTCCGCCCCGGCGCGCAACTCGTGCCGCCCGTGCACCTGGAGCCCGACGTTCTCGACTACCTGGCCGCCCGCGCCAAGGCGCGCGGCACCTCGCTCAGCACGCTCGTCAATGAGCTTCTCAAGAAGGACATCGAGCTGATCGAAACGGCGGGTTAGGAGATTTTGCGGCAACGGGGAGCCGTTCCCCTGCGCATCTACCCTCCACAATAGGGATATCAATTCCGGCTCACCGGCTTGGACCGCATGCGGCGCACGGTTTCGCGCTCGGCGCGGCGGCAGGTGACGGGGGCGAGGCCGCGCGCCATCAGCGCCATGTCGTCGAGCACCATGCGGCCCATCTGCTTGAAGGCCACGTCCATCGCCCCCGCCCGGTGCGCCGAAAGCACGAAGCCTTCGAGCGAGCGCACCGGATGATCGCGGGGCAGGGGCTCCTCGGGAAACACATCGCTCGCCGCGCGGATGTGGCCGGAACGCACCGCCGCCATCAGCGCCGCGAAATCGACAACTCCCGCCCGGCTCAGCAGCACGAAGCTCGCCCCCTGGCGCATCGCCGCGAATTCCTTGGCGCCGAGAAAGCCGCTGTTGTCGGAGGTGACCGAGGCGACGACGAAAATCACATCGCTCTCCGCCAGCACGCGCTCGAGTGAAGCCGGCTCGACGCCCAGTTCGCCAAGCAATCCCGGCGGCAGCCACGGATCGAACACCCTGATGCGAGCCCGGAAACCGGCCAGCAGCCGGTGCAGGGCGCGGCCCAGATCGCCGAAGCCGATAAAGCCCACCTCGCCGCCGGAAATCAGCCGCGCCTCTCGATTGCCGTCGCCGCCCCACAGTTCCTTGCCCGTCCGGAAGGCCCGGTCGGCGCCGCAGATATTGCGTTCGAGCGCCAGCGCCATTCCCAATCCGATCTCGGCCACCGGCACGGCGAACACCCGCCCCGTGGTCAGCACATGAATGCCATGGGCGAAGCAGTGATCGTAATCCATGTTGTCGAGAAAATTGGTTTCGACATTGAAGATCGCCTTGAGCTTGCC
>JANMQL010000061.1:0-14909 GCA_031370475.1 Hyphomicrobiales bacterium
GTCGCGGATGGCTTCGGCGACTTCCTTGTCTATGCCCTGATTGAGCGCGTAGTAGTGACCCATCAATCCTTGCAGTTCGGGGAATTCGCCGACCATTCCGGTGACGAGGTCGGCCTTGGAAAGTTTCGCGGCAAGTTTTGCTTTCTCGACATCGGCGCCGATGGTTTTGGCGATCTCGCCGGCCAGGGCCTCGATGCGCTTGACGCGCTCGCCTTGCGAGCCGAGCTTGGCGTGGAAGGTGATGGCGTCGAGTTTGGGCAGCAGCTCTTGCAGCGGATGCCTGCGGTCCCGATCCCAGAAGAATTTCGCGTCCGACAGGCGCGCGGCGATCACCTTGTCGTTGCCGGCGGCGATCTGCTTGCCGCCGTCGCTGGCGATCAGGTTGGAGACGAGCAGGTAGCGGTTGGAAAGCTTGCCGGACTTGGCGTCGCGCAGCGCAAAGCATTTCTGGTGGTTCTTGATCGAGGTGGCGATCACCTCGGGCGGCAGGTTCAGGAATTTTTCGTCGAAGCGGCCCATGAGCGCGACAGGCCATTCGACGAGGCCGGCGACTTCCTTGAGCAGGCCCTCGTCCTCGATCAATTCCAGGCCTTGGGCGAAGGCGAGATTGCGGGCCTCGGCGCGGATGGTTTCGGCGCGGGCCGCCGCATCCACCATGACGAAAGCCTTGTTCAGTTTCCGGGCATAATCCTCGAAGCGGCGGACGGCGAATTTTTCCGGGGCCATGAATCTGTGGCCGCGGGTTTCATTGCCCGATGCGATGCCGTCGACATCAAAGGGCACCGTTTCGCCATCGAAGGTGCAGAGGATCGAATGCAGGGGCCTGACCCAGCGCAGCGTCCCCTCGCCCCAGCGCATGGATTTGGGCCAGGGGAATTTGCGGATCGTGGCGGGGACCAATTCGGCGATCACATCGGTGGCGGCGCGGCCCACCTTGCGGATCGTGGCGATATAGAACTTGCCCTTCTTGTCGTCCTGAACGACGAGGTCTTCGAGTTTCAACCCCGTCGATTTGAGAAAGCCGTCGATGGCCGGCTGCGGCGCATCGATGCGCGGGCCTTTGCGTTCGTCCTTGCTATCGGCGGCCCTGGCGTTCAGCCCTTCGACCGAGAGAACCAGGCGGCGCGGCGTGGCATGGGCCTGGGCGCCCTCATAGGTGAGGCCCGCATCGACCAGCGCATTGGTGACAGCCACGCGCAAATCCTCCGCCGCTTTCGCCTGCATGCGAGCGGGGATTTCCTCGGAAAAGAGTTCGAGCAGAAGTTCGGGCATCAGGCCCTTCCTCCCGCCGTCTTGCTCCATGCTTCGCAGCAACCCTTGGCGAGGTCGCGGACACGAAGAATATAGGCCTGGCGCTCGGTCACGGAGATGACGCCGCGGGCATCGAGCAGGTTGAATGTGTGAGACGCCTTGATGCATTGATCGTAGGCCGGCAGCGCCAGTTCGTGGCGGCCGTTCTTGGCGCCCTTCTCGAGCAGCGCCTGGCATTCCTTTTCGGCATCCTTGAAGTGCTGGAGGAGAATGTCGGTGTCGGCGTATTCGAAATTGAAGCGGGAGAATTCCTGCTCGGCCTGCAGGAAAACGTCGCCATAGGAGATGCGCTCGCGGCCATCGCGGCCGTTGAAGTTCAGATCATAGACATTGTCGACGCCCTGCACATACATGGCGAGGCGCTCGAGTCCGTAGGTGAGCTCGCCCGAAACGGGCACGCAATCGAGGCCGCCTACCTGCTGGAAGTAAGTGAATTGCGAGACCTCCATGCCGTCGCACCAGACTTCCCAGCCGAGCCCCCAGGCGCCCAGCGTCGGGCTCTCCCAATCATCCTCAACGAAGCGGATGTCGTGCAGCTTGGGATCGATGCCGATGGCATAAAGCGAACCCAGATAAAGCTCCTGCAAATCCGGCGGCGACGGCTTCACAATCACCTGATACTGGTAATAGTGCTGCAGGCGGTTGGGGTTTTCGCCGTAGCGGCCGTCCTTGGGGCGGCGCGAGGGCTGCACGTAGGCGGCCTTCCACGGCTTCGGTCCGACGGCGCGCAAGGTGGTCGCCGGGTGAAAGGTGCCGGCTCCCACTTCCATGTCATAGGGCTGGAGAATGACGCAGCCCTTGCCGCTCCAATAATTGTGAAGCGTCAGAATCAGATCCTGAAAGGACTTGGTGGGTGCGAGCGCCATGAATCTCCGGCCTGCGATTTGGCGCGGAAACTAGGGGGCCCTCCCCACAGGGTCAAGGAAAAGTCTGGCGTTCAGTTTTCGGGATAATAGACGCCGGTGCGCGGGTCCTGGCGGAGGCGGGTCACCCGATCGGGGCTGCGGCCGGGCTGCACCCGCGCCTTGGCCGGCTGCTTGCTGCCGAACAACTGCCGGACGGCCGCGGCGGCGAGGAGCCCCGTGAGAATGATGGAAACGGTTTTGACAAAAATCATCATGAACCTCCGTTGGTTCCCAGCCGCTTGCATTTATAACCCGAAACGCGACCACAATGCACGGGTTTCCAGCGCATCCAAGGCGTGCTCCGGAATTCCGGCGCCGAAGCCCAAACGCTTCAAGCCCCAGCCCGCCGACGGCGCCATGGTGCGAATCACCACCTTGTCGCCGAATTTGAGGCGCAGCACATCGTTGGCGTGACCCAAGCCGTCGATCAGTCCGAGATCGAGGGCCCGCCTGCCGGACCAAAAGGCGCCGGAGAACAATTCCTTGTCGTCGGCCTTGAGTTTGCTTTTCCGGCGGGCGCGGACCAGCGACTTGAAAGACTCATGCACGTCGCCCTGAATGGCCAGGAGGCGTTCGACGTCTTCCTTTTTCTCGGGCTGGAAGGGATCGAGGATCGCCTTGCTCTCGCCCGCCGTGTGAACGCGGCGCTCGACGCCGAGCTTGGCCATGGCTTCGACGAAGCCGAAGCCCGCGGCGATGACGCCGATCGAACCCACAATCGAGCTCTCGTCGGCGAAGATTTCATCGCCGGCGCAGGCCAACCAATAGCCGCCCGAGGCCGCCACGTCCTCGCAGAAGGCGAGAACCGGAATCTTGTGCTCATCGGCCAGCGCGCGGATGCGGCGGTGGATCATGGCCGACTGCACCGCCGAGCCACCGGGCGAATTGATCGAGAGCGCCACGGCGGCCAGGCCCTTGCGGGCGAAGGCGCGCTCCAGGAGATCGTCGAGGTCCTTGGATGTGAGAGGCGGCTTGAGCGGCGTGCCCATGCCGATGGCGCCGTGCAGGCGGACCAGATGAACGACGGGAACCGATTTGCGGAAGCGCAACGGAATGAGGCGGGAGAGAAAGGATCGCTTGGCCATGGCGCCACAGATAGGGAGGCGCGGGCCTCAGGGCAAGGGAGTGCGATTCGCCGGGCCCGCCGAACATCGGAGCCGGTTCTGGTCAAATCGCCCGAGGTGCACTATATTTAATTTCACAGGAGATCGCCGACATGAGCAAGAGTCAGCACGTAGTGGTAAATCCTAGTGGAGGCTGGGCCGTCCGTCAGTCGGGGGCTTCCAGGGCTTCGAGGACTTTTGCAACGCAAGGCGATGCCGAGAGGTTTGCCCGGCAAACGGCGAAGCGGGAAGGTTCCGAAGTGTTCATTCATAGGCGCGACGGTACCGTCCGGGACAAGGATAGCTATCGGGGCGAATCGGATCGATCAAAGTCGCTTTGACAGCAATCAATGCCGTTCGAACGCAATGTATTCATTAATTGTCCGTTCGACGACGATTATCTCCCGCTACTCAGACCTCTATTGTTCTCTGTAATTTATCTGGGGCTGGAACCCTGTATAGCATCGGGAGAGTTGAACTCGGCGTAGCCCCGCTTCCAGAAAATCATCCAGCTCATCGTCAAGTCGAAATACTCGATCCACGATCTTTCTCGCATTCAAGCGCAGAAGAAAGGTGAGTTTTTTCGGCTCAACATGCCGTTCGAACTCGGCCTCGACATCGGATGCCAATCGTTCAAGGGCGGCCGATGGCAGGGAAAGAAATGTCTGATTCTCGAAGTTGAGCGTTACCGTTATCAGGCGGCTATTTCCGACCTTTCCAATTCCGATATTGCCTCACACAAAGCCAATCCGGCTACACTCGTCTTCGAGGTGCGAAACTGGCTGGACGCGCAGGCTGGATTGCATGCTCCCGGACCAACAAAAGTGTGGGCGAACTTCAATGATTTCATGGCCTGGAACTACGACAAGCTAAAGGAACGTCACTATTCCGACCAAGACATCGAAAGGCTGCCGGTTCCCGACTTGATCAAGTGTATCAAGCACTGGTGCGCGGCAAATCCGTGGAAATGATGAAGATTTTTCGGCAGTGACCCCTTCAGCGCAGGCGCCAGGCCATGCCGTCGCGGAGGATCGATTCGGCCTCGGGGGTGAACTGCGAATCGCCATTATGCAGGACAAGGCCCGGCAGCAACTGCATCGGCGCCTTGGAGCCCTTGACGCCCTGGACGATGACGCGCGATGCGGCGGTGCCCTCGCGGGCATAAAGCGGCGCCACGCAGATATCGCCGAAGCGGCCTTCCATGGCGGCGAGCAGCTTGCCCAGGGTTTCCGGGCGGTGGACGATGGTGACGGTGCCGCGCAGCGTCACCATGGTGTGCAGCACCTTGATCCACAATTGGAGATCTTCGGGGCCGAAGGCGTGCGACTGGGCCTTGAGCAGATGCGGCGAGGGCGTCACCTTGCCCTCCTCGAAATAGGGCGGATTGGCGAAGCCGTGGCTGAAGGAACCCTGAGACGGCATGCTGGCCAAATCCTTGCGCAGCGCATCCTTCACATCGGCGTGAATCACCCGTACGTTCTGGCCGAAGCCGTTGCGCTTGGCGTTTTCCTCGCACAGCATGGCATAGCGCGAGGCGACCTCGATGCCCGTGACATGAATCTCAGGCGTGCGGGCGATGGCGCACAGGGCCGCCACGCCGGTGCCAATGCCCGCCTCATAAAGGGTTTCGCCAGGGGCGCAGGGAATGGCGGCGGCAAGAAATACCGCGTCGATGCCGGCCCGGTAGCCCTTTTCGGGCTGCAGCACCTTGATGCGCCCGCCGAGGAAGCCGTCCTCGGTCAGTGACGTCGGCAAGGTGCCGCCCGGCGGTTGCGGGGGCGGTGGGGTTGCCGAAAAGGCTTGCGCGTTCACTTGCATCAAGGTCCAATATTAGTCATGGATGGTTAGCGGGGGGTTACCAAGAAGCCGCCAAGCTCTATCAAATTCGCGTTCCGGAACGGCCAGGCGGCGGGGAATGGCGCCAATGGAGCCTTCCACGGCGCTCATATGGCCGTCGAGCACCAGATAATCGATTCCGGCCTCGTCCAGCACATGGCTCACGAAGGACAGATAGACGAGGTCGTTACTGCGCAGCAGCTCCTTCATGGTGAATGGCAGTCTGATCCTTGGCGCCCGCCTTGTCCAATGCCGCGATTAACTATGCTTGATAATTGCTTGGAGCCGGCCAAGCCTAGCGTCAACCTGCCGCTCTGTCCAAACAGGCGCCCGGCCCCTATCCTGCGGCCGGCGGGTCGGGGGGAAATTACATGGGTGTGGTCATTGCCTTCGAGGGCGGGGCGGAAAAGGCCAAGGCAAGCCTCGATCCGCTGGTCGCGCTGGTGGCCGCCGACATGGACAGGGTCAACGAGGCGATCCTGGCCCGGGCCCACAGCCATGTCGATCTCATCCCCGAACTCGCCGGACACCTGATCAATTCCGGCGGCAAGCGCATCCGGCCGATGCTGACGCTGGCGGCGGCCAGGCTCGGCGGCTATCGCGGCGAACACCATATCAAGCTCGCCACCGCGGTTGAATTCATGCACACGGCGACGCTGCTGCACGACGATGTGGTCGATGAAAGCGACCTCCGGCGCGGCAAGCAGGCGGCCCGCGTCATTTGGGGCAATCAGGCGAGCGTGCTGGTCGGCGATTACCTGCTCGGCCAGGCCTTCAAGATGATGGTCGAGACGGGCTCGCTCGAGGCGCTGCGCATTCTCGCCAACGCCGCGGCGGTGATCGCCGAGGGCGAGGTGCTGCAACTGGCGGTGTCGCAGGATACATCGACGACGGAAGACGCCTATCTGCGGGTGATCGGCGCCAAGACGGCGGCGCTCTTCGCCGCCGCCGCGGAAGTGGGCGCCGTCGTGGCGGCGCGGCCGCGCGAGGAACAGGCGGCGCTTGAATCCTACGGCCGCAATCTCGGCATCGCCTTTCAGCTCATCGACGACGCACTCGATTATTCGGGCAGCGAGGAACTGCTCGGCAAGGGCGTGGGCGACGATTTCCGCGAACGCAAGATCACGCTGCCGGTGGTGCTGTCCTACCGGCGCGGCTCCAAGGAAGAACGCAAGTTCTGGAAGCGCACGCTGGAGGACGGCAACCAGACGGCGGACGATCTCACCTATGCCCGAAAGCTGATGGAGCGCCACGGCGCCCTCGCCGACACGGTCGAGCGGGCCCAGCACTACGGCGACATTTCGCGCGACGCGCTGGCAATTTTTCCGGACAGCGAGTGGAAGGCGGCGCTGCTCGAGGCCGTCGATTTCTGCGTGGCGAGGGCCTTCTGAGAATTCAGCCGAGGCGCGCCGGCTTGATCCACCAATGGGGATGATCGACGGCCAAACGCGCGGCGGCGCGGCGGGCGGCGGCATCATCCTCGAACAATCCGAAGCAGGTGGCGCCGGAGCCGGACATGCGGGCGAGGCGGAGACCGGCTTGTGCTTCGAGTGCGGCGAGGACATCGGCGATGGATGGAGCCAGGGCGAGGGCGGGAGCGGTGAGATCGTTGCGCCAGGCCGCCGGATCATTCAAGTCGGCGACCGGTGCGCGGTAGCTGTCTCCCGGCTTGAGGCCGAGAGCATGGAAGCCGGCGGCGGTCGGTACGGCGATGCGCGGGTTGACCAGCACGGCGTGTAGCGGGTGGAAATTTTCAAGCGGAGTCAGGCGCTCGCCCGCGCCTCGCATGCGGCAGGACTTTTGGAAGAAACAAACGGGCACATCGGCGCCGAGCCGCAGCGCCAGGCCGATGGATTCATCGCGGCCGGGTTTGAGGCCGTTAAGGCGGAACAGGGCGCGCAAGGTGGCGGCGGCATCGGCCGAGCCGCTGCCGATGCCCGATGCGACGGGGAGATTTTTTTCCAGCCGGACGCGCAGCGGGCGGAGCGGACGGCCGCGGGCGGCGGCGTATCCGGCGGCGGCCGCCCACGCCTTGCAAACGATATTGTCCGTGGGCGGAGGAAGATCGCCGGCGAAGGGACCGGACACGGCGATGGCGAATTCACCGGCCGGCTCGAAGGTCAGGCGATCGCCGACATCGGCGAAGGCGACGAGCGAGTCGAGTTCGTGATAACCGTCGGGCCGGCGGCCCAGCACATGCAGCGCGAGATTGACCTTGGCGCGGGCCGTTTCGCTGGCGAAGGCGGCCATCAGCCGTTGTTGGGAACCGATTTGGTGGCGGCCGGGGGCAGCGGCTCTTCCTCGGGCATGCCGTTCCTGAGCTTGTCCTCGATGCGCTTCAGATCCTCGGGCTCCGGCCCGTTGTCCTTGGCGTGCTGCCACTGGAAACGCGCCTCGAGCCTGCGGCCGACCCGCCAATAGACGTCGCCCAGATGCTCGCCGATGATCGGATCGGCGGGATTGAGCTCGACGGCGCGCTCGAGATGGCCCACCGCCTCGTCGTACTCGCGCAGCTGGAAATAGGCCCAGCCGAGGCTGTCGACAATGTAGCCGTCATTGGGCCTGAGATCGACGGCCTTCTTGACCAGGGCGAGGGCTTCGTCGAGACCGATCTTCTTCTCGATCATCGAATAGCCGAGATAGTTGAGGACCAGGGGCTCGTCGGGAGAAATCTCCAGGGCACGGCGGAACTGGGCCTCGGCCTTGTCCCAGATTTTCTGGCGCTCCCAGGAAATGCCGCTGTAGTAGAACACCCGCCAGTGGTCGCGCTCGAAAGTCGCGATCAGGGCGATGGCGCGGTCATAGGCTTCGGCGGCCTTGGCATAATCCTCGTTGTTGCGATGGATATTGCCGAGCGTCACCAGGGCCTCATAATTGCGGGGATTGCGGGCGATCACCGCATTGAGGCGGGCCTGGGCCTCATCCTTGCGGTCGAGGCGCTGCAGATTGACGGCAACCTCGACGTCGGCGTTGTCGCGCAGCGCCGAGGCCTGCGGCATCCGCTCATAGGCGCCGATAGCCTTGGAAGGCTGCTGGGTGTCTTCGTAAATGTCGCCGAGCAGCGTCAAGGCCACCGGCCGGTCGGCGTTGAAGGAAAGCGCAAGCTGGGCATAGAGCAGCGCCACGTCGATGCTCTGGTCGTCGGTCATGGCGGTGGCAAGGGAAAACAGCGCCTCGGCGGCCCCGGCGGCGGGCGTTGCGATGAAGGGTTGAGGCGCCTTGCCCGCCGCCAGGCCGGCGCGGGCCTCGGCGATCAGCGGATTGCGCTCGCCGCCCTCCAGGAAGCTGTCGTAGATCTTGCGGGCCTCGCCGGCGCGGCCGCTGCGGGCGAGAAAATTGCCGTAGGCCTGAACGATGCGCAGCGATGTCGGCGCCTGCTCGAAGGCCTTCTTGTAGAAGACTTCGGCGCGGATGGCGTTGCCGAGATAGTCGGCGACGAGGGCGGCGTGAAAGGCCTTGAAATTGACGAAGGACTCGTTGGCATCGAGCTTGTCGAGGGCGCGCAGCGCCGGATTGAGCTCGCCTTCGCCGGCATAGGACCAGGCGGTGAGGAGTGCCGAGGTCAGTTCGCCGACCGGCGTGTAGGAGGCTTCGGCGAAATTCCGGCGGGCCGCTTCATAGCGGCGAAGCCGGTAGTCCTTGAGGCCGAGCACGATGCGGGCCATGCGCTGCTGGCTGTTGAAGGACAGAACCCGCTTGGCATAGTCCTCGGCGGCGGCCATATTGCCTTCCGAGAGTTCGAGCAGGAACAGCCGCTCGACCAGCACCGGATTGCCCGGATCGTCGCGCAGCGCCTGGGCGAAATAGCCCGAGGCGATGTCGTTGTCGCGCAGCTTGCTGGCCGAGCGGCCGGCCAGATAGGAGCCGGAGAGCGAGGCATCGGGCGGCACCTCATAGCCCGCGGCGGCCGGCAGGGTTGCAAGGATCAGGGCGAAGGCGGCGGCGCTCGTGGCGCGCGGCAGGCGTTGCGGCATGGGAATCCATTTCATGGGGCGGCGACTCATCGCGGCAAAATGAGGTTTTTTCGCGGTGGCCGCAATAGAAAACGGCGCGCCGGGATGAACCCAGCGCGCCGCCGGAGATTGCAGGGGCTCCTCGATTACTGTGTCAGCGTCACCTTGCCGGCCGTCTTGAGCTGGGTGGGGGCGGGGTAACCGGCCGCCGTCCAGTCGAGCTTGACATAGAGGGTGGCGGTTCCGTTCATCACGAACTTGCTGGTGATGATCGGGAAGTAGGACGAAGCGCCGTTCATGTTGCCATTGGCCCAAACCGTCAGGTTGGCGTTGGGCGCATAGAAGGCGCCGTTGATGTTCACATCGCCGCCGCTGGAAATGGTGTTATCGGCGCCGATGCCGGTGGTGCGGTCCTGCAGGAAGGCGAAGCCTACATAATTGGCCGCCTGGCCGACACCCTGGCCGGTTTTCGGCGCGTTGACGGTGACAGAGGCGCCCGAGGTGATGTCGACCTTGGCGGTGTTGCCGGTCAGGTAGAAGACCACGGCGTTGCCGGCATTGAGAGTCGATTGCGAATCGACGCTCAAAATACCGTCCTTGATGATGTAGAGGCCGGGGTTGAGATTGGCGATGCCATGAGTCTTCAAAGCAAGGCCGCCGCAATAGACGCCCGGCGACAGGGTCGCCGTCGTATTCTTGACGACCTTGTTATTATAGTTGCAGGCGCCGACCGTCGGCATGACCAGGCTGGCATAGGGATCGGTCTTGGCGGTGCAGCCTGTCTGGGGGTCCGGCTCGAAACCGGAACCGACCCAGCCGCCGACGGCGCAGAAACCGTCGGCTTCGGCATAGGCATTGCCCCAGGTGCGCATGGCGTTGGCGGCGTTGGAATTGGCCTGCACCGAGCAGACGCTGGCCATGAATTCCGAGTTACCCTGGAAATATATCGATTCAGGCGCGCTCATGTTGGTCGACAACAGGCAGAGATAGCTGTCCGAGGAGAAGGCGGCCTTGGAATTGGCGGTGACGGTCATGGTCTTGCCGGTCTGACCCGGCGAGTTCAACACATTGACCAGGGAGCCGGCCACGCTGGCCGTCAGGGCCACGTCGACGGTGTTGGGGCCGATGGTAATGGTCGGCGTGCCGACCGTGGCGTCGGTGAGATTGGCGACATGCACATCGATATATTTCTGGGCGATGGCCGTGCGCTTTGTGGCTTTCTCGGTCGTGGTGCCGGTAACGTTCTGGCCGGCGGCGGCGGCGAGGGCGGCGGAGTCGGCGATCTGCTGCAGCTCGCTTTCCACACGGGTACCGCGCGAATAATCGAGGGCGATGCCCGCCGCGGCGATCAGCGGAATGGCCGCAAGGCCGGTGATAATGGTCATGTTGCCGGCGCAGTTCCTGGCAAAACGGCTCAACGCCGTGATGGCCGAGTTCTTCATAGCAAGCAGTTTCATGGTCAGAGGCCCTTTCCTAAGACGGAATCTAGACCGCGAACTTGCCAGCGAGTGATTGCCGGAGCCTTTCGGAAATCGCTCAAATTGTAGTGGCCGGCCGTTCCGGCGCCCGGCGAAAGCAAAAATTCAATGCAAAATCAAAGTTTAGTTAATGGCAGCGGCAGGCAGCGCGCCTACATATTCGGGTAATTCGGCCCCTCGCCGCCCTGGGGCACCACCCACACGATGTTCTGGGATGGATCCTTGATGTCGCAGGTTTTGCAGTGGACGCAGTTCTGGTGGTTGATCTGGAAGCGCGAACCCTTGCCTGCCTCCTCGACAATCTCATAAACGCCGGCCGGACAATAACGCTGGGCAGGTTCGGCCCAAATCGGTAAATTGACCTTTACGTTAACGTCAGGATTTTTAAGCGTGAGGTGAACTTTCTGGTCTTCCTCATGGTTGGTGGCGGAAAAAGCCACATTGGTCAGCCGGTCGAATGAAATGACGCCATCGGGCTTGGGGTAATCGATAACTTTCGACTCGGCGGCGGTCTTGAGGGTGGCGTAATCGGGCTTGCCGTGCTTCCAGGTGCCAAGCCCGATGCCGAAGAGCTGGTTCAGCCACATATCGAGGCCGCCCAGGGCCAGGCCGCCTACCAGGCCCAGTTTCGACCACATGGGCTTGACGTTCCGCACCCGCTTCAAGTCCTGATAGACCCAGGACTTGCGGTAGGCTTCCTCGTAATCCGCCAGCTCATCGCCGGACCTGCCCGCCGTCAGGGCGGCGAAGACCGCCTCCGCCGCCAGCATGCCGGTCTTCATGGCATTGTGCGAGCCCTTGATGCGCGGCACGTTCACAAAACCGGCGGAACAGCCGACCAGGGCGCCACCGGGGAAGAAGAGCTTCGGCACCGATTGGAAGCCGCCCTCGGTGATGGCGCGGGCGCCATAGGCAATGCGCCTGCCGCCGCGCAGCACCGGCTCGATCAGCGGATGATGCTTGAAGCGCTGGAACTCCATATAGGGATAGAGCCAGGGGTTGGTGTAGTTGAGATGCACCACGAAGCCCACCGACACCAGATTGTCCTTGAGATGGTACATGAAGCTGCCGCCGCCGGCCTTGAGGCCCAAGGGCCAGCCCATGGTGTGGGTGACCTGGCCGGGCGTGTGGTTCTCGGGCTTCACCTCCCAGAGCTCCTTCATGCCGAGGCCGAATTTCTGCGGCTCGCGGCCCTCCGAAAGATTGAATCTGGCGATGATCTCCTTGGCAAGCGAACCGCGCACGCCCTCGGCGATAAAGACATATTTGCCGAGAAGCTCCATGCCCGGCTGGTAATCGGGCTTGTGGGAGCCGTCCTTGGCGATGCCCATGACGCCGGCGACGACGCCTTTGACCGAGCCGTCGCCGCGGTAGAGAACTTCCGAACAGGCAAAGCCCGGATAGATTTCGACGCCGAGGGCTTCCGCCTCCTTGGCCAGCCAACGGCAGACATTGCCGAGCGAGACGGCGTAATTGCCGTGATTGTTCATCAGCGGCGGCATCAGGAAATTGGGCAGCCGGAGCGCCCCGGCCTTGCCCAGCACATAGAAACGGTCTTCCGTGACCGGCGTGTCGAGAGGGGCGCCCTTCTCCCGCCAATCCGGGATCAGCTCATTGAGAGCGATGGGATCGATGACGGCGCCGGAGAGAATATGAGCGCCGACCTCGGAACCCTTCTCCAGAACGCAGACGGAGATATCGGATGAAAGCTGCTTGAGGCGGATGGCGGCGGCGAGGCCGGCGGGGCCGGCGCCGACGATCACCACATCATATTCCATGGCCTCGCGCGCAACCTGTTCCACAGTCTATTCTCCTGCCTATGCCTCGCCGGTGGCGCCCGTTATAGTGGCAGGCGAAACGCAGACAAGCCGCCAATTGGGACATGCCGCATAAGCAAAACGACATGAGCGCCGCCGAGGCCGCCGCGGCACTCGCCTGGCTGGCCGAGATGGGCGCCGAGGAGGCGATCGGCGAGACGGCGATCGACCGGTTCGCGGCATCGGCGGCCAAACCCGTGGTGGCCGCGGAGCCAGCGCGGCCGGCGGCGCCCAGACCGCAACCGGCCACCGGCGATGCCGCCGCCGATGCGCGGGCTGTTGCCGCCTCTTGCCAAAGTCTCGACGAACTCGCCGCGGCCCTGGCCTCATTCGATGCCTGCCCGCTCAAGCGCACGGCGACGCAATTGTGTTTCGCCGACGGCAATCCCAATGCAAGGGTGATGCTGGTCGGCGAGGCGCCGGGGCGCGACGAGGATATTCAGGGCAAGCCCTTTGTCGGCCGCTCGGGGCAATTGCTCGACCGGATGCTGGCGGCGGCCGGACTGTCGCGCAAGGCGCCGGAGCGCGAGTCCTCCGTTTATATCACCAATGCGATTTTTTGGCGGCCGCCCGGCAACCGCACGCCGACCGAAGCGGAAACCGCCATGTGCCTGCCCTTCCTGATGCGCGCCATCGAATTGCAGAAGCCGGATTTTATCGTCTGCCTCGGGGCCACGCCGACCCAGCGGCTGACGGGACGTAGCGACGGCATATTGAAATTGCGCGGCAAATGGTTCGATTGCGACGTGGCGGGCCGCAAGGTGCCGCTGCTGGCGAGCCTGCACCCCGCCTATCTGCTGCGCCAGCCGGCCCAGAAGCGGCTGGCCTGGCGCGATCTTCTCAGCCTGCGGCAGGCGCTCGATGCCCATTGAAACAACCGATCTCCTGGTGTTCCTGACGGCGGCGCTGACCCTTAATCTCACGCCCGGCAACGACATGATGTTCGTGCTCGGCCAGTCGCTGAAGGGCGGAGCGCGGGTGGGGATCGCGGCAAGCCTTGGCATCGCCACGGGCGCGCTGATGCATCTGGGTCTGGTGGCGCTCGGCGTCGCGGTGCTGCTGGCGCAATATCCCGCCGTTTTTAATTTCATCCGCTATGCGGGCGCGGCATATCTGGTTTGGATTGCGTGGAAGACCCTAACCTCGCCGATCGCGGCGATCGGCGGCGGCGTCCGGCGCAGTGCCTTTGCGGCCTGGCGCGACGGCGCCCTGGTCAATCTCTTCAACCCCAAGATCATTGTTTTCTTTTTTGCCTTCCTGCCGCCCTTCATCCGGCCGGAACATGGCTCGGCCCTCCTGCAACTTGTGATATTCGGCACGATCTTCAATGTGGGCGGCACGCTGATCAATTTTGCCGTCGCCGCCTTCGCGGGGAAAATCGGCGAGAAACTTTCCGGCGATGCGCGCATTGCAACCTGGTTCGCGCGCGCTGCGGCGGGACTGTTCCTCATGCTCGCCGCGCGCATGGCCTTCGAACGGCGATAACGCCGCATTTGCCCGAATGTCAGCTTTCTTGTCTTTATTTCGCCACCTGGGAATCCTATTTTAAATTCATGTCACGCATCGATGAGGCACGGGACTTCATCCCGGTCAGGATCGCCGTCCTGACGATTTCGAATTCGCGCACGCTGGAGGACGACACGTCCGGACAGACGCTTGCCGAGCGCGTCGCCGCGGCCGGCCACGCGCTGTCGGCGCGCAAGATCGTCAAGGACGATATCCGCGCCATCCGGGCGGTGATCCGCGACTGGACCAATCGCGACGATATCGATGTCATCGTCTCGACCGGCGGCACCGGGCTCACTGGTCACGATGTGACAGTGGAAGCGATGCGGCCGCTGTTCGAAAAGGAAATCGACGGCTTTTCGGCGCTATTCCACACAATCTCGTTCCAGAAGATCGGCACCTCGACCATCCAGTCGCGCGCCACCGCCGGCATCATGAAGGGCAAATATATTTTCTGCCTGCCCGGCTCGCCCGGCGCCTGCAGGGACGGCTGGGACGAGATTCTGATGCCGCAGCTCGATTACCGCCACCGCCCATGCAATTTCGTCGAAATCATGCCGCGGCTCGAGGAGCATCTGAAACGCGCCAAGGCGTGAGTTTCTCACAAGCTTGTGAAAATGAATTTTCAAGTGTGATCGACAATTGACTTGAACGCCCGCGGCGCTCCGCAAAAGACCGATTTCACAGGGTTTTTTTCTCGCTCATTCGTCATGCGGGTTGATTCGATCCGGCCGTTGGAATGCGTAGATTGAGGTCATCGGAAACGCGATGAGCGCGGTTCCACCAACAACGCAGAACCCAACGGAGACCTGCCATGAAGAAGATCGCTCTTACCCTCGCCGCCTTCGCTGCCTTGTCGACGGCCGCATTTGCCGGCAACAACCGCAGCCAGGACCTGCGCGACCTGCAGTCCTATCCCTATGTCGCCTCGACCGCGATCTCCAGCGACAGCGCCGCCTTCCAGGTGGCCGGCGACACCGGCGCGGTGAGCAATTTCGAG